>NZ_AZUR01000001.1:1083750-1396875 GCF_000527175.1 Pseudogulbenkiania sp. MAI-1
CCAGCGTTTCCTTGACCTCTTCCATCACCACGTAGCTGCGCGATTCGTTGGCGTGCGGCAGCTTGAGCAGGATGTCGCCCAGCAGCTTGCGGTACATCGACATGTCGGAGATGCGCGCCTTGAGCAGGTAGTCGTATTCGCCGGACACCAGATGGCACTCCATGATCTCCGGCAGCTTCTGTACCTCGCGCCGGAACGAGTCGAAGATGTCGCCGGACTTGGTGGCCAGCTTGATCTCCACGAACACCAGAAGCGACGAGTTCATCGCTTGCGGATTCAGGCGCGCGTAGTACCCTTCAATTATGCCGTCGCGTTCCAGCTTCCTGACCCGTTCGGTACAGGGCGTGGTGGACAGGCCGACCTTGTCGGCCAGCTCGGTCATGGACATGCGGCCGTTGTTTTGCAGGTACTTCAATATCCTCAAGTCGATCTTGTCGAGCGGGCGTTCCGCAGCTTGCTTGTCTCTCATATTTTCCTGTTAATCGTCAATATTTTGTTGAATTTATTTGTTTTTTTATAAAAAAACAGTAAATAAAACTGCATTAAAGTAAATATACTACCGGAAATCACTAAACGTTCAACCCCTACATCGGGAGCGTAGAGAAACATGAAGGTTATCGTGCTGGGCGGTGGTGTACTGGGTGTTTCCACTGCATGGTATCTGGCCAAGGCCGGCTGTGATGTGACCGTGATCGAGCGTCAGGATGGCGTCGCGCTGGAAACCAGCTTCGCCAATGCGGGCCAGATCTCCCCGGGCTATTCCGCCCCCTGGGCGGCGCCGGGCATTCCGCAGAAAGCCATCAAGTGGCTGTTCCAGCGCCATGCCCCGCTGGCCATCAAGCCGGACGGCAGCCTCTACCAGTGGCAGTGGATGAGCAAAATGCTTGCCAACTGCAACGAAGCCTCCTACGCCACCAACAAGTCGCGCATGGTGCGGCTGGCCGAGTACAGCCGCGACAAGATCAAGGAACTGCGCGCCGAGACCGGGCTGCCCTATGAAGGCCGCGAGATGGGCACGCTGCAGGTGTTCCGTACCCAGGCCCAGCTCGACGGCATGGCCAAGGACATCGCCGTGCTCAAGGAAACCGGCGTGCCGTTCAACGTGCTAGACCGCGAGGGCTGCGTCAAGGCCGAGCCGGCGCTGGCCCGGGTCAAGGAGAAGATCGTCGGCGGCCTGCAGCTGCCTAACGACGAAACTGGCGACTGCCAGCTGTTCACCAGCCGCCTTGCCGAACTGGCACGCGCCAAGGGCGTCAAATTCCTGTTCGGCCACAGCATCGAAGCTATTCGGCACGACGGCAAGAAGATTACCGGCGTGCGCGCCAACGGCGTCGAGCATACCGCTGACCACTACGTGGTGGCGCTCGGCAGCTACTCGCGCGACCTGTTGAAAACCCTGGACATCGATATTCCGGTCTACCCGGTCAAGGGCTACTCGCTGACCGTGCCGATCACCAACGCCTCGGGCGCACCGGTCTCCACCGTGATGGACGAGACCTACAAGGTGGCGATCACCCGCTTCGACAACCGCATCCGCGTCGGCGGCATGGCCGAGCTGGCCGGCTACGACCTGAGCCTCAACCCGCGCCGCCGCGAGACCCTGGAAATGGTGGTGGGCGATCTGTTCCCCGAGGGTGGCGACATCCCGGCCGCCGAGTTCTGGACCGGCCTGCGTCCGATGACGCCGGACGGCACGCCGATCATCGGCGGCAGCCGCTTCGCCAACCTGTCGCTCAACACCGGCCACGGCACGCTGGGCTGGACCATGAGCGCCGGCTCCGGCAAAGTGCTGGCCGATCTGATCACCGGTGTGCAGCCGGAAATCAGCGTCGACGGCCTGTCCATGCAGCGCTACGCCAAGGGCGGCGAGAAGCTGGTCGTGCCGACGACCCGTATCGTCACCAGCCACTGAGGTCCGCATGCGTCCCTTGATCGCCTCGATCCGACTCGACCATTTCCGTCACAACTACGAACTGGCGCGCCGCCAGCACGGCGGCCGCTCGCTGGCCGTGGTCAAGGCTAACGCCTATGGCCACGGCGCGGTACGCTGCGCCCAGGCGGTGGCCGACATCGCCGACGGCTACGCCGTGGCCTGTCTGGAAGAAGCGCTGCAACTGCGTGAAGCCGGCCTGACCCAGCCCATCCTGCTGCTGGAGGGGGTATTCGAACCGGCCGAGCTGGCCGAGGTCGGGCGCCACGGCCTGTGGCTGGTGGTGCAAAGCCAGCACCAGCTCGACATGCTGCTGGCGAGCAAGCCGGCCAAACCGTACCGGGTATGGCTGAAGATGGATTCCGGCATGCACCGCGCCGGCTTCTTCCCGCAGGACTACGCCGCGGCCTATCGCCAGCTGGCCGAAAGCGGCAAGGTGGACGGCATCGTCAAGATGACCCACTTCGCCCGCGCCGACGAACCCACCTGTGCCGCCACCGCGCAGCAGCTTGAAACCTTCGACGCCGCCTGCGCCGGTCTGCCGGGCGAGGTCAGCGTCGCCAACTCCGCCGGCATCATGGTGCACGAGCGCGCCCGGCGCGACTGGGGCCGCCCTGGCATCATGCTGTACGGCGCCACCCCGCTGCCGGCCGGCTACGAGCAGGGCGCCGAACTCAAGCCGGTGATGCGCCTAACGACTCAGGTGTTCGGTGTGCGCGAACTGGGTGTAGGCGAACCGGTGGGCTACGGCGCCACCTTCATTACCGAGCGGCCGACCCGGGTCGGCCTGATCGCCTGCGGCTACGCCGACGGCTACCCGCGGCTGGCCTCCACCGGCAGCCCGGTGGCGATCGACGGTGTGCGCTCGCGTATCATCGGCCGGGTGTCGATGGACATGATCACCGTGGATTTGACGGACCTGCCCGCTGCCGGCATCGGCAGCGAGGTGGAACTGTGGGGCGACACCGTCCACGTCAACGAAGTGGCCGCCCAGGCCGGCACCATTGCCTACGAGCTGCTCTGCAACGTCAAGCGCGCTCATTTTGCCTACTGTTAAGTCGTGTGCACTCTGATTCGCCCGGCCGTTTGGCCGGGTTTTTTTTTTTTGTTTTTCCCGGATTGCCGAGGATGACGGCTCAGGTTGCAAGCTGTTTGAAAGGTTGGCAGGGGTAGAATTCTGCATTTCGGCCTGCTCTGGACTCGCAAGAGTGCCGCTGCATGGGCAAACCAGCGGGTTGCTGCCGAGAACCGGTTTCATTTTTTAACTTTAAGGATATAAAGCGATGCTCGAATTCTTGTCCGACCCAACGTTCTGGCTGGCCGTGGTGCAGATCGTTGCCATCGACATCCTGCTGGGCGGCGACAACGCCGTGGTGATCGCGCTGGCCTGCCGCAAGTTGCCGGAAGCACAGCGCCGCAAGGGGATCTTCTGGGGCGTGGCCGGGGCCATCGGCCTGCGCATCGTGCTGATCTTCTTTGCGCTGCAATTGTTGTCGCTGCCGTTCCTGAAGGTGGTCGGCGCGCTGCTGTTGCTGTGGATCGGCATCAAGCTGTTGCAGCCGGAAGAGGATGACGGCCACGGCAACATCGAGGGCAGCACCCATCTGTGGGGCGCGATCAAGACCATCATCGTGGCCGACGCCGTGATGAGCCTGGACAACGTCATCGCCGTGGCGGGCGCCGCCAAGGGCGAGCTGGGGCTGGTGGCGTTCGGTATCCTCATCAGCATCCCGATCATCGTCTGGGGCAGCCAGTTCGTGCTCAAGCTGATGGACCGCTTCCCGGTGGTGATCACGCTGGGCGCGGCCTTGCTGGGCTGGATCGCCGGCGACATGGTGCTGGGCGACGTGATGGTCAAGCCCTACCTGGCCGACGCGCCGCACTGGCTGCACTACGCCTCGGCCGCAGCCGGCGCGTTGCTCGTGGTGGTGGTGGGCACATTGGTGGCGAAACGGGCCGGCGCGGCGGTACCGGCGCCGGTCAACGAAATCGCTCTGGGCGACACGCCGCGTAGCGGCAACGACTAATCAGGAGGGCAAATCATGACGATGCGAATTCTGGTGGCGCTGGACGGTTCGGAACCCTCCTTGAAAGCCATCGACTACGTGCTGCGGCTGCATGCCGCCGTGAGTGATCTGGAGATTCACCTGCTCAACGTGCAGATTCCGCTCGAATCCGGCCACGTGCGGATGTTCGTCAGCCACGACGACCTGCAGGAGTATTACCGCGAGCAGGGCCAGGCGGCGCTCAAAGAAGGCCGGGAGCGGCTGGAGCAGGCCGGCGTGCCTTGTTCCGTTCATGTCGCGGTGGGCCACAGCGCGGAGACCATCGCCCACTTCGCGCGCGAGCGCGGCTCCGACACGATCGTGATGGGCTCGCACGGGCATACCGGGCTCGGCCATCTGCTGCTCGGCTCGGTGACATCGGAAGTGATCCGGCTGACCGACGTCCCGGTGACCGTCGTGAAGTAAGGGCGGCGGATGCCTTTAAGTTAAAGGCAAGTATTTCCACTCCTCCCTTGAGGGCTCGGACCCCACGTCTGTTGGGGCGGGCCCTTTTTTTTTCTGGACCGACCAAACATCGACTCCAGTTGCTTAAGCCGAGCTGCGGCATTCAGCCTTTCTGCTGGCGATAGGCCACCACCGCCTGCACCAGGTCGGCGATCGAGCGCGCGCCCATCTTGTCCATCATCTTGCCGCGGTGCGCTTCCACCGTCTTGATGCTGATGCCCAGATCGTCGGCGATCACCTTGTTCATCTTGCCCTCGACCACCTTTTCCAGCACCTCGCGCTCGCGCACCGTGAGCGAATCGAGCCGCTCGGCCATCTGGTCGAGGCTGGCCTGGCTGTCGAGCTTCTGGCGGCAGGCCGCCAGCGCACTGTCCACGGCGTCGAGCAGGGCCTGCTGGTTGAACGGCTTTTCCAGGAAGTCGTGCGCGCCGCGCTTGACCGCCTGCACCGCCATCGGTACGTCGCCGTGGCCGGTGATGAAGATGACCGGCCACGGGTTGCCGCGCCGTCCCAGTTCTTCGAACAGCTCCAGCCCGCTCATGCCGGGCATGCGGATGTCGACGATCAGGCAGCCGACGCCGGCCGGCACCACCTGGCCCAGGAAGTCTTCGGCGCTGCCGTGGCAGTGCACCGGGTAGTCGTGGCTTTCCAGCAGCCAGACCAGCGAGTCGCGGAACGGTTCGTCGTCGTCGACGATGTGGATGGGGGCGTGCGTGTTCGTGTTCATGCTTCGGTCACCGGCAGGGTCAGGCGGAAAATACTACCACCGTCCGGGTTGTCTTCCACCCAGAGTTGACCCTGATGGAATTCGATGATGGTACGGCAGATGTTGAGTCCCATGCCCATGCCTTCCTTCTTGGTGGTGAAGAAGGCGTCGAACAGCCGCCCCTTCAGGTCCGCCGGCACGCCGTGGCCACGGTCGGCGATGGCCACTTCGACCCGGCGCGGGTTCAATACGTAGGCGCTGACGGTGAGCTGGCGCCGGGCCGGCTCGGTGTCCTGCATCGCCTCGATGCCGTTCTTGATCAGGTTGAGCAGCACCTGCTCGATCAGAATCGGGTCGACGCACACCTCGGGCAGGCGCGGCGGCAGCTGCAGCACGATGCTGGCGGCGTAGCGGCGCGCCTCGATGTCGGCGATGGCGAGCGTAGCCTCGACGATGTCCGAGAGCTGGCAGGGCTTGCGGTCGGGCTCGCTCTGCTTCACGAACTCGCGCACGCGCCGCACGATCTTGCCGGCGCGCTCGGCCTGGGCGGTGATCTTTTCCATCACCGGCAGCAGCGACTCGGCGCTGGCGCGGCCCTGACGCAGGCGCTCGATGCAGCCGGCCTGGTAGTTGGCGATGGCCGACAGAGGCTGGTTCAGCTCGTGCGCCAGCGTCGAGGCCATCTCGCCCATGGTGACCAGGCGCGAGGTGGCCTGCAGTTTCTCCATCTGCTGCTCGTAGCGCTGCTCGGCCTCGTGCTGCTGGGTGATGTCGGTGAGGATCACCATCAGCGTGGCGCGGCCGTCCACCCAGCGCACCCGGCGGCGGCGCGCCGAGAGCCAGCGCGGCGGATCGGCCAGTTGCAACTGCAGGTCTAGCTCGGGACGCTCCACGTCGCGCATCAGGAAGGCCAGCCGCAGGTCGCAGCAGCCGCCGTCTTCCTGCCCCAGCGTGTTGTCGGGGTCGAACCACTGGCGGTAGCGCTGGTTGCAGAACAGCAGTTCGTGGCTGTCCGGGTCGACCACCGCCACCGCCGCGTCCAGCCCTTCGATCACCGTCACGAAACGCTCGTGCGAGGCCTCCAGCCGCTGCTGGGCTTCCTGACGCTCGGTGATGTCGGTCATCGCCGTCATCCAGCCGGTATGCCGACCGTCGTGGTCGATCAGCGGCGAGATCAGCAGGTAGACATGGATTTCCTTGCCGTCCTTGCGCCGGATCAGTGATTCGAGGCCTTCCTTCGGGGCATCGCCGGCCAGCGCCGCCGCCATGTGGCGCTGGTGCAGTTCGGCCGCCTCGCCCGAGCGCCAGTAAGGGTAGGGCGGCAGCTGCCCCAGCAATTCCTGTTCGCTGAAGCCGGTGATATCGCAGAACGCCGGGTTGACGTAGGTGATGCGGCCTTCCAGGTCAATGGCGCGCAGCCCCACCACCAACGAATCCTCCATCGCCTTGCGGAAGGTGGATTCGTGCCATAGCGCCTCTTCCGCCATCTTCTTGGCGGTGATATCGCGCCCCGAGACGTAGACCACGCCGCTGTCCGGCAGCGGGCTCAGCGCCCAGACGATCCAGCGCGTCTCGCCGGAGCGGGTCAGCAGCCGGGTCTCGACGTAGCGATGGCTCTGGTCGTGGTGGAGCATGCCGCTGAAGCCTTCCTGCAGCGTGTCGCGCTCGGCCGGGTGCAGATAGCTCAGGAAGGAGGTGCCGACCAGTTCCTGCTGCGTGTAGCCGAGCACGGTCTCGAATGCCGGATTGACTTCCAGCAGCGTGCCGTCCTGGCCGATGACGCCCAGCAGCTCCTGCGACAGCCGGTAGACCCGGTCACGTTCTTCTTCGGCACTGATGCGGCGGCGGATGTGGCGGTTGAGGCTGAGCAGGCTGAGCAGCGTCAGCACGGTGAGGCCGGCGATCAGGCCGAACTGCAGCACCCGGCTCGGGCTGCTCGCGCCCTTGACCGGCCGGGCGATGATGGCGAGCCCGGTCCCGGGCAGCGGCAGTTTCTCGGACAGCTTGCCGCTGAGCCGTTTCTGGGCGTTGCGGCCGATTTCCCTCCCGTCGGTGTCGATCAGCTCCAACTGGTATTTCTCGGAGAACCACGACGGTGGCAGTCGGCGGATCAGGGTGTTGGCGCTGAACACGGCGATCATGGTGCCGACGAACTGGCCGTTGCGCAGCACCGGCACTTGCAGTTCGAGCCGCCATTGGCCGTCCGCGCTCTGGTAGGGGCGGCTGTAGACCGGCCGGCTCTCGATGCGCGCCTTGACGAAGGCGTCGGCGCTGGCGCCGGAGAGGCCATCGCCCAGCGTCAGCGGGCCTTCCTCGTAGGGGGCGATCCAGCGCAGGATCATGCCGGTGTCGGCGCGCACCACAGCCAAGAGCTCCGGGGTGTTGCCGAGGAATTGCGCCGCCTGGATCTGGAAGCCGCTTTCGTCGAGATCGCCCCGTCCCGCTTCGCGCGCCAGCTCGGTGAGCTGGTTGAGATTGTCTTCCAGGTGCAGTTGCAGCGTCTGCTCGGCCCACAGTGCGTCGCGCGCCAGCGCGGTGCGTAGCTGCTCGGCCTCGCGTGAGTCCAGCGCCCACAGCATCACCGCCATGGTCAGGAAGAACAGCACGATGCTGGCGTTGGGGAACAGCCGGTACCAGGTGGGGCGCTGGCGTTGGGCGTAAGTGTGGTAGCGACGCATGCGTAAGGTGTCCCGGCGAGACGGTCCTGTACAGCCGGCGCGAGGGCCGGCAACGAAACGCCAGTGTAGGTCAAGCCAGGCCCGAAGATAAGTCGGGTTAGCCCGAACCGGAGCGGGCTTGTTGATTGGCCGGCGGGCCGTTAAGCTTGCGCTCCGGAGAAAAGAGACAATGAAAACAATTATTTTGAAGTGCTCACTGGTGCTGGCCGGCCTGCTGTGGGCAACGCTGGCCGTCGCCGTCGAGCCGATTCGCATCGGCGTGCCGGGGGCCTTCACCGGCGGCTCGTCACCGATGGGCTTGAGCATGCGCAACGGCATCCGTCTGGCGGCACAGGAGATCAACGCCGCCGGCGGCGTGCTGGGGCGACCGCTGCAACTGGTCGAGCGCGACGATGGCGGCAACCCGCTGCGCGGCCGCCGCGTCAACGGCGAGCTGATCGGAGAGGGTGTGGTGGCCACGGTGGGTCTCGTCAATACCGCGGTCGCCGAGGCGGTGGTCGGGCTATACCAGGAGGCACGCGTGCCGCTGGTGATCGCGGTGGCCACGGCGGCCGGGCTGACCCGGCCCGCGCGCAACGGCTACGTGTTCCGCGTCGCGCTGTCCGACACGGTGCAGGCGCGGCTGATCGCGCGCGAGGCGGTGGAGCGCGCCGGCTACCGGCGCATCGCCATCTTTGCCGACACCACCCGTTACGGTGAGCAGGGGGTGATGGAGCTGACCGCGGCGCTGGCGCGCTACGGGGTGCGGCCGGTGGTGGTGGAGCGCTTCGATCTGCGTGCGCGCGACATGGAGCAGCCGCTGCGCGCGGCGGCGAGGCAGGGCGCCGAAGTCATCCTGACCTACGCCATCGGGCCGGAGCTGGTGGAAATCGCCAACGGCATGGCGCGGATGGATTGGCAGGTGCCGCTGATAGGCAGCTGGACGCTGTCGATGTCCAATTTCATCGACAATGCCGGTCCCAACGCCGACGGCACGCGCATGGTGCAGACTTTCATTCCGGATGGCGCCAGCGGCCGGCGCAAGGCCTTCATCGATGCCTACCTGGCGCTGAGCCGTGGCCGGCGCATCGCGTCACCGCCTTCGGCGGCGCAGGGCTACGACGCCATGCTGCTGTTGGCGGCGGCGATCCGCCAGGCCGGCACAACCGACCGGGCGGCGATCCGTCAGGCACTGGAGCATCTGCGCCAGCCGGTCGACGGTGTGATCACGCGCTATCGCCGCCCGTTCAGCCCGGACAACCACGAGGCCATCGATGAAACGGTGCCGGTGATCGGCAAGGTGGCGGGAGGTGAGGTGGTGCACGCCTACCGCGAGGAGAGGCTGAGGGGGGCGAAGTAGTGGGGGCAAGGCGGTTCTGGCGTTAAGGCCTGGCCGCGTGAGGGGAGGCGGTCCCGGTCATGGGGGCGCGGCGCATGGTAAAAATCACCGCCTGCCCTGCGCCGAGCCTGGGGCGAACGGTGATTTCAGCTTGGCCGGCCGGCGGGTTGGCCGCGGCGCGAGGTCAGCGCGGCGCGCCCTGATTCTTGAGATAGCTTTCCAGCGCGTGGCCGGCCGACAGGATGTGGACGCGGATGAACTCGGCAGCCTCCTCGGCGGCACCTTCCCGGCACAGTTCCAGCAGCTTGGTGTGCTCCTCGTGCGCGCGTTCCATGGTCTGGGTGAACAGGATCTGCATGCGCGTGTAGCGGTCGGTCTTGTTGTGCAGCTGTTCGATCAGCGCCAGCGTATTGGGGCGCTTGGCGGCGCGGTAGAGTGCCAAGTGGAAGCGCGAGTTCAGTTCGCCCCAGTGGCGGATGTCGTTGGTCTGCAGTGCAATCTCGAACTGCTTCAGCGTGTCGGCGGCCATGGCCAGGTCGGCCTTGGTCTGGCGCGGAATGGCGGCACGCAGCAGCGAGCTTTCCAGCATGGCGCGGATTTCCAGCAGCTCCAGCACGTCGTCCAGCGACAGTTTGGATACCAACGCGCCCTTGTGGTCGATGATCTGGATCAGGCCTTCGGCCTCGAGCTGGCGCAGTGCCTCGCGCACGGGGACCCGGCTCACACCGTATTCATTGGAAAGCGCTTCCTGGCGCAATTGCTGGCCGTCGGCAAACTCGCCGGACAGGATGCGTTGGCGCAGGGATTCGGTTACGGCACTCGTCAGCGTCTGGCGCTTGATCGGCTGCAGGGTGGTCATGGGCGGAAGCTCTGTCAGTCAATCGGATACATACAAATGTATTCAATTATTACGGAGCGCTGCAGGGTAGACAAGCGAAACCGCAGCCGGCGAGGGCTGCGGCGCAACAAAAAACCGGCCAGCTGGCCGGTTTTTGCAAAACTGGGGTGGATGATGGGACTCGAACCCACGACAACCGGAATCACAATCCGGGACTCTACCAACTGAGCTACATCCACCGCCGAAGACGGTGAGAACGAAGCGATCGCTCCATTCATGAATTTTATGGGGTGGATGATGGGACTCGAACCCACGACAACCGGAATCACAATCCGGGACTCTACCAACTGAGCTACATCCACCGCTGTCATACTGCAGATACTACTGGCGCGCCCGACAGGACTCGAACCTGTAACCCCCGGCTTAGAAGGCCGGTGCTCTATCCGGTTGAGCTACGGGCGCATCCTGCACCGAGTGCGCGGAGTTTCTGGTCGGGGTGGAGGGATTCGAACTCTCGACCCCCTGATCCCAAATCAGGTGCGCTACCAGGCTGCGCTACACCCCGACGACAGAGAGCGCAACTATACGGATCGGTCATATCACTGTCAATACCCGTTGAGCTAAGGGGGTGAAAAATGAGAAAATGGCGTTTTTGCTTGGTTTGGTTTCGGGATACAGCATGACGGCACAACTCATTGATGGCAAAGCGGTAGCGGAAAAATTGATCGGGCGCGTACGCGAAGGCGTGGAAGCTCGCCTCGCGGCGGGCAAGCGTGCTCCGGCGCTGGCCGTCATCCTGGTCGGAGACGATCCGGCTTCCAGCGTGTACGTCGGCAACAAGAAGCGTTCGTGCGAGAAGGCCGGCATCCGCTCGGTGGCCTACGACCTGCCCGCGTCCACCTCGCAGGAAGAACTGCTGGGGATCATCGATCAGCTCAACGCCGACGCCGACATCGACGGCATCCTGGTGCAATTGCCGCTGCCCAAGCAGATCGACCCGCAATCGGTGATCGAACGCATCAATCCGAAGAAGGACGTGGACGGTTTCCACCCCTACAACATGGGCCGCCTGGCGGTGAAGATGCCGCTGCTGCGTCCGTGCACCCCGCGCGGCGTGATGACCCTCTTGGAAGAGTACGGCATCGACCCGAAGGGCAAGAAGGTGGTGATCGTCGGCGCCTCCAACATCGTCGGCCGCCCGCAGGCGCTGGAAATGCTGCTGGCGCGCGCCACCGTGACGGTGTGCCACAGCGCCACCACCGACCTGCCCAAGGAAGTGTCCGAGGCCGACATCGTGGTGGCCGCGGTGGGCATCCCCAACTTCATCAAGGGCGAGTGGGTCAAGCCGGGCGCGGTGGTGATCGACGTGGGCATCAACCGTCTCGACAGCGGCAAGCTGTGCGGCGACGTGGAATTCGCCACCGCCCGCGAGCGCGCGGCCTTCATCACCCCGGTGCCGGGCGGCGTCGGCCCGATGACCGTGGCCACGCTGCTGCAGAACACGCTGGATTCGGCCAACCTGAACGCCTGATTCCAAACAGCATTAGGAACGAGAACGCGAAGGCAAGTGAGCGGGGCCGCAGACAGTACAAGTAGTACGGCAAGGGCTCGCTGAGCGAATCTCTGCGTGCCAATCTTCGATTGGCCCAGCGATAGATTCGCACGCAGTCCGCGCAACGCCGCCGACAAAGTTATCGTTTCTAAGGCGAATTGGAATGACCGGTTTCGTCCCTCGGAGGGTACATGAGTCATAACAAGAACTCGGCCACGCTGCTGATCAGCTGCCCGGACAAGAAGGGGCTGGTGGCAGCCATCGCCAACTTCCTGATGACCTACAACGCCAACATCATGCATGCCGACCAGCATCAGGATGTCAGCGAAAACCTGTTCCTGATGCGCATCGAGTGGGACCTGAACGGCTTCACGCTGCCGATGGAAAGCTTCGCCGCGGCGTTCCAGCCGATCGCCGACAAGCACGGCATGACCTGGCGCGTGTCGCTGTCGAGCCGCAAGCCGCGCATGGCGATCTTCGTCTCGAAGTACGAGCACTGCCTAGTCGACCTGCTGCACCGCTGGCGCATCGGCGAGCTCAACTGCGACATCCCGCTGATCATCTCCAACCACGAGGACTGCCGGCGCATCGCCGAGTTCAACGGCATCCCCTACCACGTAGTGGCGGTGACGCAGGGCAACAAGGCAGAGGCCGAGGCCGAGCAGTGGCGCCTGCTGGACGAGGCCGGCGTGGACGTGATCGTGCTGGCGCGCTACATGCAGGTGCTGTCGCACAAGTTCGTCGAGCGCTTCCCGAACCGTGTGATTAATATCCACCACAGCTTCCTGCCGGCGTTCGACGGCGCCAAGCCCTACCACCGCGCCTTCGCGCGCGGCGTGAAGCTGATCGGCGCCACCAGCCACTACGTCACCGAGGTGCTGGACGACGGCCCGATCATCGAGCAGGAGGTCACCCGTATCTCGCACCGCGACGACGTGGAAGACCTGGTGCAGAAGGGGCGCGACCTGGAAAAGGTGGTGCTGTCGCGCGCGGTGCGCTGGCACCTCGACGATCGCGTGCTGTCCTACAGCAACAAGACCGTGGTATTCGACTGAGCCATGCGTATCCTGTTTGACGATGCCCTCGACCTGGTGCGCTTCCGCGTGAGGCCGCTGCAGCACTACCAGTATGCGTTCTGGCAGCCGGCGCTGCTATTGACCGCGCTCGGCATCATCGCCAGCGCCGGGGCCGAGGGGCTGGGCGACAACGTCGAGGGGCGTGTCGCGTTCTTCCTGCTGTTCACCTGGCTCGAGACCTTGCTGTTCACCCAGTTCATGGGGCTGTGGCTGCGCCTGGGCAAGTGGAAGCCCAGCGGCTCGCTGTTCGGGCTGGTGGTCGCCGCCAACGGGATACAGATTCTCGAGCCGCTGACCAGCTGGCTGCCGGACGACGCCGCGCTGGCCGGTGCCTTTGTGCTGTCGGTGTTTACCATCCTGGTGCTGGTGCACTCGCTGGCGACGGTGTCGGGGGTGTCGCGCGGGCGGATTCTGCTCGGCGTGCTGCTGTTCTCGCCGCTGGCGATGGTATTGATGGGGTCGACGCTATCGCTGGCGGCCTCGCTCGACTGGGTGCAGGTGCCGGAGGAACTGGGCATCGAATTGCACCAGTCGGAGCCGGCTCAGGGGGCTTCCGACGGCGGCGACGCCAGCGCGATCTGAATCGCTGCGGCCAGACTGTCCCGTTCCAACGGCGCGTTCACCATGGAGTGAAACGCGCCGTTGTCGTATAAGGCCAGCGCCGGCAGGTGGAACAGTTCGAACTCGTGCGCCAGCGCGCTGCTGACGGCGATGTCGACGTAGCAAAGCTGGCGGATCGGCGGCGGGAGCAGCCGTGGCAAGCGGGCGAGCCACAACCGGCAGGCGCCGCAATGCGGCTGGCTGAACAGCACCAGCGTGGCGCCGGGCAGGGTGGGTAGGACGTGGTGGAAACGGAACTCGTCCAGTTCCAGCCAGGGCAGGGTGGCGTGGTTCATTCCACCTTGGCGATGTAGCGCGCCAGCCCGAGAAAGGCGCGCAGCGCTTCGCCCTTGGGCGAGGTGTCGCTGCGCACGCGCGCGTAGCGGCGCAGGATGGCGCGCGCATCGTGCAGCAGGTCGAGTTCGCTGTCCGGCGAGGTCACCAGCGCGATGCGCTCGACCTCGCCTTGTGGCTTGGCCTGGCCCTGGGCGATCGCCAGGTAGACCTTGTGCGCGGCGTGCGGCGTGATGTGGTCGAACAGGTACAGCATCGAGTTGATGCGCAGCCCGGTTTCCTCGCGCACCTCGCGGATCAGCGCCTGCGAGCGCAGCTCGCCGCGGTTGGCCTTGCCGCCCGGCAGTTGGTAGCGCCCCCCGCGCGTCGCCGCCACCAGCACGCCGTCCGGCATTTCGATGATCGCCGTGGCACGCCGGGCCAGGGTCGGCGACAACCGCTGATCGGGCCGCGGCTCCGGTTTTCTTGCATCCAATATCGTCATCGCTCGTGATTCTGTGGTTATCTCGGGGCCGCTCGCCGGCGGCCTTGTGATGGTCCGCATCCCATCCCCGCTCAGCGGCGGCCTCCGCCCTTGCCCTGCTTGCCTGGGCGCGTCGGACGCGCAACTGGGGCGGCGGGTTTGGCGGTTTCGTCCCGCTCGGCGTCGCTGCTGTCCTGCTCTATCTGCTTGCGGATGGCGGCAAAGAAGCGGTAGATCGACCCAACCGCGGGCGAAATGCCGGCCAGCCATTCTTCGCGCTGCCCGGCGTCGGCGCTGTCGACGTAGGGACGCATGTCCGGATCGGGGTGGTGTTCGAACGCCAGCGCCATGATCGGCACCAGCGCCTCGGCCTGTTCCTCATTCTCGAACAGCAGGCCCCAGTCCTCGTTCATCAGCTCCATGCCGGTGGTGAAACCCTGCGCCCAGTCGTTGCCGTGCACCACGCCGTGTTCGTCGGGCTCCAGCCAGGGGTGAAACTCCCGCCCTGAGTGCAGCGTGTCGGCGATGTCGAGCCAGTGCCCCATCAGCAGCGCGACGAACTGCTCCAGCGCCTTGGGCGAGCTGAAGGCCGCTTCGTCGTCGAAGGCGTCGCCCAGGATCAGCGGCAGCACTTCGCTGGGCTTGATCGGTTCGGGGCCGCACAGCAAGGCGGCGAAGAAACCGTCCAGTTGCTCCAGGCTCATGCACTGCTGGTCGCGGAAGCGGGCCAGCGTCGCGCCCAGGCGCTGGTAGTCGCTGTCGGTGAGGGGTTTGTGGCTCATGGTGGTCGGCGTGAGAGTGAGCAGAGGGGGCTATTATCGGTCAAATAGTGGTACTGCCGACAGATTTATGTGCTGAAAAAAATGGCAGGCCGAGCAGTTTTAAGGTTTGCCGCATAGCAATGTGACAAGCTTGGCCGTTTCAGCCCATCTTTAATGATTTGTCTTTGCTGGCTGATAACCGGCCTGGGGCCTGTCTGTTGATAAGTCAGGGGGTGGATTGGCCTATGATTGAGATACCGGCGACCAATCGCTGTCGCTCTGTGTTTTCTGGCATTCGGCACGAAATACCGTTAAGAAGTGGGTGCCAAATTGAAATGAATAATGAATAAGGAGCAAGGGGCGAAGGGAGGGCGCCATCTTGCCATCGAGTTCTCACACCGTAAAACCGGGCATTGTTCAAGCGCTGATGTCAGCCATGGCTTTGTTGTATGCAACAACAGGTTTTGCCGAGCCTGTCTCTGGCAAGGAGGACGCTTCCTCTTCTGTCGCGATCCCCCGCTTTTCTGACTCTCCGATGATCGAAATCCGTCCTGCTCATGCTGAGGTTAGCGGGGTGGACTTCGATATTGCTGTTGGCACCCAGGCAGAAATCGAGACTCGAACGACCAGTTCCTGGACGTTTGTCGGTGCTGGGGTGATCTCCGTCCCCATGTCAGCGATCAATCCGGTGTATGGCCTGGGAGTGCTTTATCCATTCATCGGTCCACCCATGAACGCCGTATTCAATGCCAGACAAAAGATGCTGATACGCATCTTCTCGGAAGAGCCTCTGCCTGAGCGCTTGCTATCAGCCATCCGCGCACAACTGCCTTCTCGCCGTATCGAATCCCCTCTCAGCCTCAAGGCACGGATTACCCGCTTCGGGCTGGTCACCAGGGCCGCGACCCCGGCAGCGGTTTTCAAGTCCGGTACGGAGATGTGCCTAGTGACTCGGGTGCAATTTGCCGTGCTACGTTCAGGGCGGGAACGGCATCGGGAAACCCTGGAATTGGATGTTGCCAAGAGCAGTGTGGATGCCCCGCCGCCAGTGTGTGCTTCATTTGCTCAGTTTGCCAAGGATGACGGAGTGTATCTGCGCTATTCTATTCATGAAATGGCAGAAATCTTGGCCGCCATGCTGCTCAGCCGTTTGGAAGAGGTTGGGCCATGATTGTGCCGGGGCGGATGCTGCTTGTTGTGGCGGGATGGCTGCTGGCGGCTTGTTCCGCGTGGGAGAGCAAGCAGCCCGTCAGCCCAGTCAGCTACCAATCCGCACGGGAGGGCATTCCCCGCACCGTTGGCAGGCTACGTCGTCTTGCACCTATCCCCATCGTCCAGCAGCCCGCCAAAATTTGCCTCTATGGCAATGACGAGATCGCGATCGATTACGACAACGGTTTTTTCCAGCTGGTGGCGGATTACCTTGCTCAGCGCAAAGGTTATGAGTTGATCCTTCCCGATCCGGATCGTTATCCGGAATGGCTAGTGCCTCCCAGGAACCTGCCATTCCTGCAAGAGATAACTACGTGGTCGGTCAATAGCCAAGTAGAGCAACTGCCCGGTTCTTCCTCTCGGAGGCTGCTTGAGCGGCTACGTACAGGGGAAGTGGCTGATGGGGTGCTGATCTTGCACATTCATAACTCCTGCAGCATGGCTAATGCTACTGAGCGTGCCATGTTTGGCATCATGACCCTGGGGTTCAACGAGCTCTTGACTAATCCCGAGCTGGAAAAACCGTACATAACCTATCGGGTGTCGATATTGGAGGCGGCTTCCGCTCGGCCAGTCTGGCGTATTGCCGTCCGCGAGGACTGGCTAAGAACTCGCCGGCAACTTAAATGGGGAGGGGAGCGTACGGATGAAGAATACCTGTTCGAGGATTTGGAGCCCGCCATTCCCAAGCTACTGACCCGCTGAACTAAGGGGCTTGGGTTGTGCTCGCGTTTGCGGATGTGTAGTGGTGTTTGGCAGAGCGACCTACCCGCAAAGTAAACCCCGGAATCCTCGTGTCCTTGTATTCAACACGAGTATCCGGGGTCTTCAGTCTAGCGATGAAGCTATCGGTAAGATGAATTCGCATGGTTCGCTCTGGGGTACAACTGGGGTCGAGTGATACAAGGAATTCATCTAAAGCTGTTCACATGCCTTACTTGCCCGTGCCGGCCTTCGCCGCGTTGCGCGCGTCGTAGTAGTCCTTGTTGGCGAGGTAGTGCTGGCGGCGCGCTTCCTTCTTGGCGGCGCGTTCGGCTTCTTCCTCGGCCTTTTTCCGGGCGGCTTCGGCTTCGCGGGATTTCTTCGCCGCCTTGGCGGCTTCGCGGGCGGCGGCTTCGGCCGCTTCCATCTCGTCCATTTCCTTCTTGGACTTGCATGGGCCGGTCTTCTCGAACCAGGCAACCGATTCCACGTGGGCGGTGTGCGGGAACATGTTGATGATGCCGGCCGCCTTCAGCGTGTAGCCCTTGGTGTGCACCAGCACGCCGGCGTCGCGCGCCAGCGTGGCCGGGTTACAGGAGACGTAGACGATGCGCTGCGGCGCGGTTTCGTCGGTGAGGGCCTTCAAGAGCTGCACGGCGCCGTCGCGCGGCGGGTCGACCAGCATCTTGTCGAACTTGCCCAGTGCGGCGAAGCTCTCCTCGGTGACTTCGAACAGGTTGGCCATTTCGTAGCTGACCTTGTGCTCGAGGCTGTTGTGGCGGGCGTTCTCGACGGCGCGCTTGACCAGCGCCTCGCTGCCTTCCATGCCGTGCACGTCGGCGCCGGAGCGGGCGATCGGCAGCGTGAAGTTGCCGATGCCGCAGAACATGTCGGCGATGCGCTCGCCCGGCTGCGGGTCGAGCAGCTTGAGCGCGCGCGTCACCATGACGTTGTTGATCTCGGGGTTCACCTGGGTGAACTCGGTCGGGTAGTACGGCATTTCGACATTGAAGTCGCGCAGCGTATAGGTGAGCTTGGGGGCGTCGAGAGGGTAGATCGGGTAGCAGCTGTCCGGTCCCTTGGGCTGCAGCCAGATCTGCAGCGGGCGGCCCGGCTGCGAGTGAGTGTCGGAGAAGCGGCGCAGGATCGCCTCGTCGGCGACGCTGATGGCGTCCATGTTGCGGAACACCAGGATGTCGACCTTCTCGCCGACCGCCACTTCCACCTGCGGCATGCGGTCCTTGATCGACAGCGTGAGGATCATTTCGCGCAGCGGCATGATCAGCGCCGAGATGTGCGGCGGCAGGATGTGGCACTCGGTCATCTCGGCGATGTAGCTCGAGCGCTTTTCGTGGAAGCCGACCAGCACACCGCCCTTCTTCTCGACCAGGCGCGCGGACAGGCGGGCGCGGTGGCGGTAGCCCCAGGCCGGGCCGGCGATCGGGGTCAGCATGCGCTCGGCGCTGACCTTGCCGATGTGCTTGAGGTTGTCTTCCAGCACGCGCTGCTTGATGGCGACCTGGGCGGAGAACTCGACGTGCTGCATCGAACAGCCGCCGCATACGCCGAAGTGCGGGCAGCGCGGCGTGGCGCGCATGAAGCTTTCCTTCAGCACCGCGCTGGTGTCGGCGTTCTCGTAGCTGGGTTTCTTGCGATAGGAGCTGTAGCTGACTGTTTCATAAGGCAGCGCCCCATCGATGAAGATCGTCTTGCCCTCCACGTGGGCGACGCCGCGCCCTTCGTAGTCGAGCGATTCGACCAGGGCGACTGGGTGGGATTGATTCATCGTTTTCCGTGTCAAATCAAAACGGTAAAACCGTAATTTTCGCAAAATACGCCGTCGCGCGCAGGGTTTTTTGCTAGGGGTGCGTGGCGAGGTTTCTGCTAAAATGGCGCGACCAGTTTATTGACGGAACGGAATGGTATGGTAGGTGCAACAGGGAAGCTCGTCGTCGCTAGTGCTATGCTGGGCGCCGTGGCGCTGGCGCAAGGGGCGCCGGTGCCGGCGCCGGACGTGCTGATCAACGGCAGCGGGCTGCACGTGGTGATCAACCTGCCGCAGACCCGGCTGTTCCTGTACCGCGACGGCACGCTGCTCAAGTCCTATCCGGTGGCGGTGGGCAAGATGCTGACCCAGACCCCGACCGGCACCTACGCCGTGACCGGCATTTACCCCAATCCCGTCTGGTATGTGCCGAAGTCGATCCAGGAAGAAATGAAGCAGCAGGGCAAGCCGGTGCAGACCTCGGTGCCGCCGGGGCCGGACAATCCGCTCGGCAACGCCTTCGTACGCTTCGGCGAGGCGCGCCTGGGCCTGGGCATGCACGGCACCAACGCGCCGGCCAGTGTGCCGGGCTTCCGCAGCCATGGCTGCGTGCGGCTGAAGAACGAGGACATCGACGAGCTGGCCAGCACGGTGGCCCCCGGCGCGGCGGTGACGGTGGCGTATCAGACCGTGCTGCTGAACGAGGACGCGGCCGGGGAGCTGTGGCTGACCGCGCTGAAGAACCCCTACAAGCTCGATGATCCCTCGTTCGAGCACCTGGCGCAGGTGCTGTTGACCTGGCAGGCCAATCGCCGGGTGGCGGTGCACGGCAAGCGGGTGGACCTGGCGCTGAAGGAGCGCAACGGCAAGCCGGTGTGTCTGAGCTGCAAGTCGGTCGACAAGGCGCGCATCAGCGGCGAGCTGTCGGCCCTGCGCTGGCTGAGCGGCGACGACAAGGTGCCCGAGCTGACGCCGGTCGAAGCCGTCCCGGCAGTACCGGCGGCGCAGCCGGAAACGGTCAACAAGCTGGAGCATCATCCGGTCAAAAAGCCAGCGAAGGTGTGACACCGGCGTGAATTCGGAAACAGGCCGCAGCCAGCGAGGCTGCGGCTTTTTTATGCCGATGTGCTGCGGCTCTGGCCGGCCAGTTCGCCGACGCGTACCAGCGCGCGCTCGAAGGCATCGCTCCAGGGGTAGCAGCACGACAGCCGCAGGCAGTGCCGGTAGCGTCCCTTGGCCGAGTAGATGGTGCCGGGCGCCACGGTGATGCGCTCGGCCAGGGCGGCGCGGAACAGTTGCTGGGTGTCGGTGGCGGAGGGTAGTTCCACCCACAACAGGCAGCCGCCCGACGGCGAGGTGGCGCGCGTACCGGCCGGGAAGTGGCTGGCCACCATGCCGCGCAGCCGTTCCATCTGGCTCATGAAATGGCGCCGCAGGCCGCGCAGGTGGTGGTCGTAGCCGCCGCTTTCCAGGTATTCCGCCACCGTTTCTTCCAATAGCCGCGGCTGGCCCAGCGTGCTGGCCACCTTGAGCCGCGTCACTTCCTTCAGATAGCGCCCCGGCGCGATCCAGCCGATACGAAACCCCGGCACCAGCGTCTTGCTGTAGCTGGAGCACAGCAGCACCCAGCCGTCGCGGTCGTAGGCCTTGACCGCGTCCGGCACCGCCTGGCCGTAGAACAGCTCGGCGTGCGGGGTGTCCTCGATCAGCGGCACCCGGTACTGGTTGACCAGTTCGGCCAAGCGCTTTTTCGCCTCGAGCGGCATGCTGCAGCCCAGCGGATTGTGCACCGTCGGCATGGCGACGATGGCGTTCAGGCGTTGTTCCGACAGCAGCAGCTCCAGCGCGTCGAGCGAGAGCCCGGTGGTGGGGTGGGTGGGAATCTCGATCGCCGACAGCCCGAGGCTCTTGAGCAGCGGAATCAGCGCGAAGTAGGTGGGCGATTCCAGCCCCACGGTGTCGCCGGGCTTGCACACCGCGCGCAGCGCCAGCGACAGCGCTTCGGAGCAGCCGTTGGTGATGAGGATGTCTTCCGCCGCCAGCACGCAGCCCCAGCTCACCACGCGCTGGGCGATCTGGCGCCGCAGCCGCGCCGAACCGGGCGGGAACGGGTAGTCGGTGGCGAGTTCTGGCTGTTGGCGGATCAACTGATTGAGGATCTGCTTGAAGCGACCGGTGGGGTAGAAGTCGCTGCCGCGCGGGCTGGCCAGCGACAGGTCGATGAAATCGGCGTGGCTCTGTGAGGCCAGGAAGGTCTCGATGTGGTCAAGCACGTCGTCGCTGGTCGGCAGCGCGGTGCTCTGGCGGCGCATGCGCGGCAGCGGCAGGTTGGCGGACTGCTTGACGTAGAAGCCCGATTGCGGCCGCGCCTCAATCACACCGCGGTCCTCCAGTGCGCGGTAGGCGGCGAGGATGGTGGACGGGCTGACCTTGTGCATGGAGCAGGCCTGGCGCACCGAGGGCAGGCGCTCGCCCGGGCGCATCACGCCGTTCTGGATCAGCGTGATCCATTCGTTGACCAGTTGCTGGTAGAGCGGCTCGTGGCTCATGGGGGCTCCGTTGGCATCAAGCGGTACAGTTGGCGGTAAAGCCGACCATAACAGTTGGTAAATGTCCAAACTGTTATGGTTGCAATGAGATTTTTCTGAATCTGTTATTGTAGCCGCCGGCTCGCTACGATGTCTCCATCGAAAAACAACGTTTTTTGCTGGAACTCGCATGAATTTCGTCCCGCTGGCGCTCTACCTGATGGTGATGACCATCACCCCCGGTCCCAACAACCTGGTGCTGGCCTCGTCCGGCGTCCGCTTCGGCTTCAGCCGCACCCTGCCGGCATTGCTCGGCATGGCGCTGGGCTTGGCCTGCCAGATCGCCATCCTGGCGGTGGCGCTGGGGCATATCAAGGAGCTGATGACCGATCTGCAGCTATGGTTGGCGCTGGCCGGCGGCGGCTATTTGCTGTGGCTGGCGTGGCAGATGGCGCGTGCCAGTCAGCCGGGTGAGGCCGGCGCGGCGGCGCGGCCGATGGGGTTCGCCGGCGGCGTGCTGTTCAACTGGCTCAACCCCAACGTCTGGCTGATGAGCGTCAACCTGGCGCTGCTGTTCCTGCCCTCCGGCATGCCACTGTGGCAGGCAGGCGGCCTGTTCGCGGCGGTCTCATTCCTGGTGGCGCTGCCGTGCATCGGGGTGTGGGCCTGGGGCGGGGTGGCGCTGGCGCGTTTCCTGCGCTCGCCGCGCCGGCTGGCCGCGTTCAACTGGCTCATGGCGAGCCTGCTGGCCGGCATGGCGCTGTGGCTGGTGGCGGACAAGCTGCCGGCGGGGGCGGTCGACATGGTGCCGTTCGTGTAAGCCTGTTCACGGCCTGTAGTATGCGACCGTAGAATGGGTGAAGCGTAGGGAACCCATCGACGATGGGTTCCGGCACCGAGTGCCTCCACCTATCCTACGTTCACTATCGAGCCCGCGTTTGCGGGCTTTTTTGCGGGCAGCGTACAATAGCACCTTCGTCTTTTCGTCAGACCCTGGCCATCATGATCCGCACCCGTTTCGCCCCCAGCCCCACCGGTTACCTGCACATCGGTGGTGTGCGCACCGCGCTGTTTTCCTGGGCGTATGCCCGCAAGAACCACGGCAGCTTCATCCTGCGTATCGAAGACACCGACCTCGAGCGCTCCACGCCGGAATCGGTGAAGGCCATCCTGGACGGCATGCACTGGATCGGCCTCGACTACGACGAAGGTCCGTTCTACCAGACCCAGCGTTTCGACCGTTACAAAGAGGTCATCCAGCAGCTCGTGGCCTCTGGCCACGCCTACTACTGCTACTGCTCCAAGGAAGAACTGGAAGCGCTGCGCGCCGAGCAGGAAGCCAAGGGCGAGAAGCCGCGCTACGACCGCCGCTGGCGCCCGGAAGAAGGCAAGACCCTGCCGACGCCGCCGGCGGGAGTACAGCCGGTGGTGCGCTTCAAGACCCCGCTGACCGGCAGCGTGGCGTGGGACGACGCGGTCAAGGGGCGCATCGAATTCCAGAACGAGGAACTGGACGATCTGATCATCGCCCGCCCGGACGGCAGCCCGACCTACAACTTCTGCGTGGTGGTGGACGACTGGGACATGAACATCACCCACGTCATCCGCGGCGACGACCACGTCAACAACACCCCGCGCCAGATCAACATCCTGCAGGCTCTGGGTGCGCCGCTACCGGTGTACGGCCACCTGCCGATGATCCTCAACGAGGACGGCCAGAAGATGTCGAAGCGCCGCGACGCGGTGAGCGTGGTCGACTACGCCGCCAAGGGCATCCTGCCGGAAGCGCTGCTCAACTATCTGGCGCGCCTGGGCTGGGGCCACGGCGACGACGAGTTCTTCACCATAGAGCAGTTCGTCGAGTGGTTCGACCTGAAGGACGTCAGCCCTTCGGCCAGCCGTTTCAACAACGAGAAGTTCCTGTGGCTCAACGCCCAGCACATCAAGGCCGCCGACAACCTGCGCCTGGCGCAGCTGATCGCACCGAAGCTGGCCGAGGCCGGCATCGACCCGTCCAGCGGCCCGTGCCTGAGCGACGTCATCGCGCTGGTCAAGGAGCGTGTGCAGGATCTCAACGCCCTGGCCGCCGAATGCGATTACTTCTACCGTAAGCGTGAGCCGGCCGCCGCCGACGTCGAGAAGCACCTGGCCGACGACAGCAAGGCGCGCATGGCGCGTTTCGCCGAGCAGCTGGCCGCGCTGCCGGAGTGGAACGCCGCAGCGATCCACCATCTGTTCAAGCCGTTCTGTGCCGCCGAAGGCATCAAGATGGGCCAGCTCGGCATGCCGCTGCGCGTGCTGGTGTGCGGCACCACCCAGACCCCGTCGGTCGACGCCGTGTTGGCGCTGATCGGCAAGGATGAGGTGCTGCGCCGCATGGGCTGAGTGCCGGCCTGAGGCGCCACGTCTTCGGCCGAAAGGCCGACAGAACAACCCCCGTCGCTCCGAGAGGAGGGCGGGGGTTTTGTATTGGCCGGGAGGTCGCCGCGCAGCTGTTCGCGTGCGGGCTTTGCTCCCGCTGCAGGACGGGGTGGTAAACAGTACAACGTGTTATCTCAGCGTCTTGTTTGGGTTTATTTGGCTGTGCCAAACGCTATAAATACTGAAAAGGAAAACCGAAAGGTCCAGGACCTGGAAGATCGGTTTTCCAGTGATGAGGGCGAGGCCGCTCGCCACCGGCGCCCGGAGTGCCCCGTTCCTGCCAATGCCACGAGTAAAGGAAACCATCATGTTCGTCACGGCGTATAAACGTTTACGGTTGCCACTGCTGGTCGGGATTGCCTTGGCCGCGTTCTCGGGGATAAGCCAGGCGGAGCATTCCTGGGGCGGCTACCATTGGGCGCGCACCGGTAACCCGTTCACGCTGAAACTGGGGGATAACCTGACCTCGCTCGATTGGAAGAACCACCTCGCGGCGAGCTCCAGCGACTGGAACAGTCCCCCTTCTGGGGCAACAACCCCGCTGTTCACTGCCATCGTTGGCGGCCTATCGACGAAGCGGACGTGTTCGATGGTCAAGGGCACCACCCAGGTCTGTAACGGCAAGTATGGTTTCAACGGCTGGCTCGGGCTGGCGTCGATCAACATCACCGGCGGTAGCCACATCACCCAGGGCGCGGCCAAGATGAACGACAGTTACTTCAATCTCTCAACGTATAACAATACCAACGAGAGACGGCACGTGATGTGCCAGGAGATCGCGCACACCTTCGGGCTCGACCATCAATCCGAAGACGGCAGTTCACAGAATTCCTGCATGGACTATTTCTCGAACACCGGCGCCAACGCCACCAACAGCGATAGCACACGGCCGAACGCGCATGACTTCGAGGAACTGAATATCATCTATGCGCACGGGGATAGCACCACCACCGTCGCCGCCTCGAGTGCCACGGCGCCATCCGCGTCCGACGTCGACATCACCGACGATCCGAATAGCTGGGGCACGCTGATGCGCCAGTCCGCCAACGGGCGCAGTTCCGTTTACGAACGCTTCAACCGGGACGGTTCCAGAACGCTGACCCACGTCTACTGGACCTTCGAGGCGGCGAGCCGTTGCCCGAGTTGCGATCATCGCTTTGAAAGTCATGACCGGAACTGAGGTGGCCAGTCAAGACCACCGTCGGGGTCGTCGATGCAAGTCAGCTCGCGGCACCGCGTGTGCATTCCCTGACGCGTTCCGCAATGGCGCGATGCCGCAGTGACACCTTGTAAGTATTTATCCGTTTGAAGATCGGTCTGCTACGCGTTGTTTCCGGTGAAATAAGGCAAGGGGGCTCGAAGATGAAGAACATGGCGGACATGTTGCTGCGGCCACTGCTGTTGATGGCGGTGCTGGCTGGGCTGACGGCATGCGCTACTCAACAAAAGCCGTATGCGACGGAAGTCATCGTCAGAACGGCAGAAAACTTCCACACGCATGACGATATCGTCCACTTCATGGAGGTGGCCGCCAGCAGCAAGGTGGCCGTGATCAATCTGAACGTCAAGAACGATGAAGATGGAGCCATCATCCCCTCCGGCTACGTGTTCTACGACAGCAAGATCGCCCCCAGGGCAGCCGGCTACCATGGCTTTGACGTGCTGCAGGACGTCATCGACGAGGCGCACAAACGGAATATTCAGGTACGGGCATGGATTCCGCAGTTTCACGACAAGGCCGCCATCGAGATAAACGGCGCCTGGCAGATGAAGTCGCTGGTGAACGGCGACGTCGTGCCGTTCCAGGGGGCGGGCAGTCTGGAGTATTTCGTCAACCCGTTGCATCCGGAGGTGCAGGCGTACCAGCGCTCGATCATCCGGGAGATCGTCAGCCGTTACAATGTCGACGGTGTCGTCCTCGATTGGCTGCGGTTTGACGATTTCAACATGGATATGGGTGATCTCACGCGCGAGGCTTACCGGCAGCGCTTCGGCGTCGATCCGGTATCGATCGATCTGACAACCGACAACGAAGAACGGAGGCAATGGGGCGAGTGGCGGACCGATCAAATCGGCGACTACGTCAAGGCGGTGCGCGACGACATCAAGCAGATCAAGCCGGGCATTTCCCTGGGCGTCTATATCCTGCCGCCGGAATTCAGCGAAGTCGGGCAAGACGTGGCCAAGTTCAAGGATTACCTCGATTTCGTGTCCCCGATGGCGTATTTCCGCGACTGGGGGTTCGAGTCACGCTGGGTGTACAACGACAGCGGAATCCTGTCGCAAACCCGGCGCAAAGCGCGGGACACCGCGATCGTTCCTGCTTTCGATGTCCATTGGACGGACGCGCAATATCGCGAAATCTATCGTGGCATGCGCGATCTCCATCCCGGGACAGAGAGCGTGGCGTTCTTCTTGTACGGGAAGTGGGACGACGAGGCCATGGGCAAGGTCAGGCTATTGGGGGAGTGGTGAAGCGTGATGGTTGCTGATATCGGCTTTCCGCCCGAAACAGGAGGGGCTTTCTTCTGCCCCATGCTCCCCCGAGCGTTGTCTTGGACGTGCCCATGCGTGCTGACTATAGTGGGAAAATGCCAGGAGCCTCACTCGGCAGCTTGAGCGAAGGTGTGTCCTGGCTTCCCGCTGTTTTCCCCGGCTATCTGTCAGGAGACCGAAACATGAAAGGCAACAAGGCGGTTATCGAGGCGCTCAACAAGCAATTGGCCGGTGAGCTGACGGCGCGCGACCAGTATTTCATCCACTCCCGCATGTACCACGATTGGGGGCTGGAGCATCTGTTCGAGCGGCTGAACCATGAGATGGAGGAGGAAACCGGCCACGCCGCCGGCTTGATCAGCCGCATCCTGTTCCTGGAGGGTACGCCCGGCATGAGCCCCGGCAAGCTCAACATCGGCAAGGATGTCGAGTCCATGCTGGCCAACGACCTCAAACTGGAGTACGACACCGTCGCCTTGTTGCGTTCGGCGATCGCCGTGTGCGAGAAGGAGGGCGATTACGTCAGCCGCGAACTGCTGGAGGGGATGCTGGACGACACCGAGGAAGACCACGCCCATTGGCTGGAACAGCAGTTGGGCCTGATCAAGCTGATGGGGCTGCAGAACTACATCCAGTCGCAGACCTGAGCCGGCGGGGCAGACTGCGTCATTCCCGCGCCGGCTGTCGCCTGGGGGTGTCACCCGTTCCGCCCACGAGCATCGCTGCACGAAATTCCCGTTGCCTTCGGCCGGTATCGGCCGGAGCGTGCCTTGTCGCGCGGTCGCACAGCGAAACCGCGTTGTCAGAATGTTGTCATCAAACTGTGGAACACTGCCGGGCGGATTTCCCGCAACCGTTTGAGGACAATGTCTGTGAGCAAGCATGGTGTTCTGGCCGCGGCGCTTGCCGCCGCGCTGGCGGCCCCGGCGATGGCCGCCCCGAAAGGTATCTTCCCCACCCTCGACGGCAAGGCGCCGCTGGTGATCGCTCACCGTGGCGCGTCCGGCTATCTGCCGGACCACACGCTGGAGGGGTACGCCAAGGCGATCGAACTGGGGGCCGATTACATCGAGCCGGATCTGGTGATGACCAAGGATGGCGTGTTGATCGCCCGTCACGAGCCGAACCTGAAAGACACCACCGATGTGTCCAAACATCCGGAGTTCGCCAGCCGCAAGCGCAAGATGAAGGTGGATGGTGTCGAGGAGGAGGGCTGGTTCGCCTCCGACTTCACGCTGGCCGAGATCAAGACCCTGCGCGCTGTGCAGCCGCGCGCCGACCGCAGCAAGGCCTTTGACGGACAGTTCCAGATCCCGACCTTCGACGAGGTGCTGGCGTTGCGCGAGAAGAAGTCGAAGGAAGTGGGCCGCGAGATCGGCGTCTATCCGGAAACCAAGCACCCGACCTATCACCAGCAACTGGGGCTGGCGCTGGAGAAGCCGCTGGTTACGTTGCTGGCCAAGTACCGGCTGAACCGCAAGAACGCGCCGGTGTTCATCCAGTCGTTCGAGGCGGCCAACCTCAAGACGCTGCGCAAGCTGACACCGAACAAGCTGGTGTACCTGCTCGACGCCAACGATGTGCGCCCGGACGGCAGCATCGACGCCAACCGGCCGTATGACTTCGTGGTCTCGGGCGACCAGCGCACCTACGCCGACATGCTGACGCCGGCCGGCCTGAAGGAGATCAAGACCTTCGCCGACGGCATCGGCCCGTGGAAGCCGTACCTGATCAGCTGGCAGGCGATGGTCGATCCGAAAACCGGCAAGGCGGCCGACGTGGACGGCGACAAGCAGGTAGACCAGCGTGACATGACGCTGCTGGAACCGTCCAGTGTGATCCGCGACGCGCACAAGCTGGGCCTGTTGGTGCACGCCTACACTTTCCGCAACGAGGCCAGGCTGCTGGCGGCCAACTACCAGGGCAATCCGGGCGAGGAATACCGCACCTACTTTGCCGCCGGCCTCGACGGCGTGTTCTCCGACTTCACCGACACTGCCGTTGCGGCGCGTGCACAGATGCAGGCTCGTTGAGCGGCCTGATGTGAGGCTGGCCTCGGCCACAGGGGCCACTGGCCCCGAGCCCGACGACCCCCGCCACTTCGCAAGGAGGGCGGGGGTTTTGTTCGTTCAACGGGATGGCGAGCCGGGCATCAAGGTTTGACCATCACCTTGATGCTGCTGCTCATCGCCTCGCCGTACGATTGGTGCGCGCCGTTGGCGAACTGCAGCGTCAGCGTGTGCTCGCCCGGCGGCAGCGTCAGCTCGGTTTCGGTCTGTCCCTTGCCGAAATGGCGATGGCTGTCGTCGGTCGGCACCACTTCGCCCTGGGGAGTGGCGGAGCCGTCGATGATCAGGTGATGGTGGCCTGTGTCGGGCTTCGTGTCGCCGGCCGGGGCGATCGCCATGCCTTCCAGGCCGAAGCGAACCTTGAACGGGCTCTTTACCGTGGCGCCGTCTTGCGGCTCGACGAAATAGACGCGCCCGGCGGCTTGCGCCGCCCCGGCAGCGAGCAGCGCGCCCAGGCATAGGGCCGAGAGGATGTTCTTCATCACGGTGGGTTTGCTCCAGCAAGGGTGGAGCTTCGTTTTATGCAATTTCGTTGCGGCTATCAACGTCGTTGTACCTGATTTTGCCGGGGCGCCGTCCGAGAGAACGGTGCCGCAGGAGGGGGAACTCTGCCGATGGCGGTGTTTCGACAGGGGCCCCGAGAGGGCAGGCGGCTTGGATACCGGGAACCGTGCTACGGCCCTCGGCATCACCCGGCATGTGAAGCGGACTGGACATCATGACGCCGGCACGGCAGGCTGAGCATTTTGCTTTTTTCGATGCCATCATGCTGACCCGCCAAGACCTCCCCGCACTCACCGCCGGTTTCGTGACCGTGCTGGTGGGTTACACCAGTTCCGCCGCCATCGTGTTCCAGGCTGCCCGCAGCGCCGGCGCCAACCCCGCCGAGATCAGCTCCTGGCTGATGGCGCTGGGGCTGGCGATGGGGCTGACCTGCATCGGCCTGTCGCTGCGCTATAAGGTGCCGGTGGTGACGGCGTGGTCGACGCCGGGGGCGGCACTGTTGATCACCAGCCTGTCCGGGGTGAGCCTGCCGCAGGCGATCGGCGCCTTCGTGTTCTCGGCCGGGCTGATCACGCTGTCCGGTGTTACCGGCCTGTTCGAGCGCGCCATCAGCCGCATTCCGCTGCCGATGGCGGCGGCGATGCTGGCCGGCATCCTGGTCAAGTTCGGCATGAACGTGTTCGGCGCGATGCAGGCCAATCTGGTGCTGGTGCTGCCGATGTTCGTCGCCTACCTGATGCTCAAACGCCTATTACCGCGCTACGCCGTGGTGCTGGTGCTGCTGCTGGGCGGGCTGATCGCGGCGGGGCAGGGCGGGCTGCATTTGGACGGGCTGGCGCTGGAACTGGCGACGCCGCTGTGGACCACGCCGCAGTTCGCGCCCGGCGTGCTGCTCGGCGTCGGGCTGCCGCTGTTCGTGGTGACCATGGCCTCGCAGAACGTGCCGGGCGTGGCGGTGCTGCACTCGGCGGGCTACCGTCCGCCGATCTCGGCGCTGATGACCGGCACCGGTCTGGTCAACCTGCTGTTGGCGCCGTTCGGCTGCTTCGCCGTCAACCTGGCGGCGATCACCGCCGCGCTGTGCATGAGCCGCGAGGCGCACGAGGACCCGGCGCGGCGCTACCTCGCCAGCGTGGCGGCCGGCAGCTTCTACCTGCTGCTCGGCGTGTTCGGCGCCACCGTCGGCGCCTTGTTCGCGGCCTTTCCCCAGGAGCTGGTGCTGGCCATCGCCGGGCTGGCGCTGTTCGGCACCATCGCCGGCGGCTTGACCACGGCGATGAGGGACGACGCCGAGCGCGAACCGGCGCTGATCACCTTTCTGATCACCGCCTCGGGGGTGACGCTGTTCGGCGTCGGTTCGGCGTTCTGGGGCTTGGTGGGCGGCACGCTGGCGCTGGTGGTGCTGAACGCCCGGCGCGGCTAGCGGTTGGGGGCTTCGGTCGGGTGGAAGGGGCAGGGCTTGCTATAGTTTCAGGGTCAGCGGGCGAACGAGAGGGCATGCTCGCCCGACCGGCATCGCATCCCCGTCAGCAGCAGCAGGAGGCCACCATGTACCCGACCCTACGCGACGTCATCCTCGACAAGGCGCTGGAACTGGGCGAGGCCAAGGGCTGGGAGGCGGTGCGGCTCTACGACGTGGCCACGGCGCTGGGCATCACCCTCGACGAGCTGCGTCAGTGTTACCGCCAGAAGGATGAGCTGGCCGAGGCCTGGCTCGACCGTGCCGACGCCGCCATGCTCCGGACGGGGGCCGATCCTGCCATCGCCGCTTTGCCGGTGCCGCAGCGCCTGACCGGACTCCTGATGGCCTGGCTCGGTTCCCTTGCCCGGCACAAGGCCGTCACCGTCGGCATGCTGGGCTACAAGGCCGAGTTCGGCCATATCCATCTGCAGGCCGCCGCCCTGCTGCGCGTGAGCCGCACCGTGCAATGGCTGCGCGAAGCGGCGCAGCTGGAGGCGAGCGGGCCGGCACGCATCGTCGAGGAGGTGGGACTGAGCAGCCTGTTCCTGGCAACGTGCGGCTACTGGTTGCTGGATCGCAGCGCCGATCAGGCCGATACTCGTGCCTTCCTTGAGCGTCAGCTGGCCTGCGCCGATCGCTTGGGCTGCTGGCGCTGATGGACACCGTCAGCCACGCCTTGCTGGGTGCGGTGCTGGGCGGGGCGGTGACGCGCCAGGCCGAGCGCCGCGTCGCGATGATGGTGGGGGCGCTGGCGGCGGCGTTTCCCGACGTCGACTTCGCACTGTTGCCGCTCGATCCCTATCGTTTCCATACCGAATGGCATCGCGGGCCCACCCATTCGCTGGTGTTGCTGCCGCTGTGGGCGGCGTTGCTGGCCTGGCTGCTACGCCGCCGCAGCGGGCTGCCGTTCCCCCGCCTCGCCGCGCTGTGCGCGCTGGCGCTGGCGTCGCACATCGGCTCGGACTGGATCACCGCCTACGGCATCCAGTTGTTCTATCCCTTGTCCCGCTACCGTGCCGGTGCGAGCCTGATTTTCGTGATCGACCCATGGTTCAGCGCTATCGTCGGCCTCGGCGCGCTGTTGGCGTGGTATTGGCGTACCGCCGCCTGGCTGGCGCTTGCCGGGCTGGCGGGCTACCTCGGCTGGCTGGCACAGCTCAAGGGCGAGGTGCTGGCGCAGGGGCGGGCAGTGTTGCGGGTGCAGGGGTTGGCCGACGCGCAGCTGGCGGCCTATCCCCAGCCGCTGTCGCCGCGCCATTGGTTGCTGATCGCGCAGCGCGGCGACCGCTACCACCTCGCCCGCGTGAGGCTGGACACCCGGGCCGGCGGCGTGCTGTGGCCGGGGCTGAGCGAGGCTTACCGCCCACTCGGTCAATGGCGCTGGCAGAGTCTGCCGCGCTTCGGCTCGGCCGAGGCGTACATGCTGTGGCAGCTCCCGCAGCTGGAACCGTTCCGCCGCTTCGCCGCCCATCCCTATGTGTACCGTCGCGACGCGGACGGCGCCTGCTACTGGTACAGCGACCTGGTGTTCACGCTGCCGGGGCAGACCCCGCCGTTCCGCTATGGCGTGTGCCGTGATGGTCGGGAGAGCTGGCGCCTGGCCGGGCTGAGGATGGGCAGTGTGAACGAACGTTACTGGGTGGAGTGAGCGGGGACTATAGTGCTTGCAAGATGGCTGGTGGAGGCCGGCCGTGACATCGGCTAAGGCGCGGGGAGGGAGCACGTGATCGAGCTGAAAACGATCCGGCACAATTCGCCGGAGTACCTGGTTGCCATCGCCTTGCGCGACGCCATCCTGCGCCGGCCGCTGGGGCTGAGTTTCAGTGCCGAGCAGTTGCAGGCGGAGTTCGACTCGCATCACCTTGGCTGTTATGTCGACGGGCAGCTGGTCGCCTGCCTGTTGCTGAAACCGATCAACGCCAGTCGGGTGCAAATGCGGCAAGTCGCCGTGGTCGGGGAGAGCCAGGGGCAGGGCCTTGGCCGCCGTTTGGTGGCGTACTCGGAAGAAGTCGCCCGCCAGCATGGCTTCCGGGAAATGTGGCTGCACGCGCGGGAGAGCGCCGTCCCGTTTTATGAGCGGCTCGGTTACCGCAAGGTGGGTGAGCGCTTCATCGAGGTGACGATTCCGCATTGGGAGATGATCAAGGCCTTGTGATGGGCGTGACGGTGGGCTCGGTGTGCAGAGAGAATGGACTGCGCATGGCCTTCGCCCATCCAAGTACCTGCCGGGTCGAGGAGCAAGCATGGAACTGAATCGAGGCCTACTGAACGAGGCGGCCGCCAGCGGGCTGATCAGCGAGCAGCAGGCGGAGCGGCTGTGGCAGTTCTTCCGCGAGCGCGGCCATGACACGCCGAGCTTCCGCGCCACGCACATCCTGTATTACTTCGGAGGCCTGATCGCCATCGGCGCCATGAGCCTGTTCATGACCCTGGGCTGGGAGCGCTTCGGCGGCTGGGGGCTGCTGCTGATCACGCTGGCCTACGCCGCGGCCGGCATCGGGCTGACGGAACACCTGTTGCGGCGCCGCCATCTGGCGATTCCGGCCGGCATCACCGCTACCTTCGTCGTTGTGCTCACTCCGCTCGCCGTCTACGGCCTGCAGCAGGGGATGGGCTGGTGGGCCGGCGATCGAACCTACCGCGATTATCACGTCTTCATCGACTGGCGCTGGATGATGATGGAACTGGCCACGCTCGCCGCCGGCGCCGTCGCTTTGTGGCGCTACCAGCTGCCCTTCCTGGTGATGCCGATCGCCGTCACGCTGTGGTATCTGAGCATGGACCTGACGCCGTTTCTGTCCGGCGATCTCGATGCGGACTGGGAGCTGCGCAAGCTGGTGTCGCTGTATTTCGGCCTGGTGGTACTGCTGCTGGCGTTCTGGGTTGACATCCGTAGCCGGCGCGATCGGGATTTCGCCTTCTGGCTCTACCTGTTCGGCATGCTGGCGTTCTGGTGCGGGTTGTCGTTGATGCGCTCGGACAGCGAGCTGAACAAGTTTTTCTACCTGTGCATCAACCTGGCGCTGATCGTAATCGGCGCAGTGCTATCGCGCCGGGTGTTTGTGGTGTTCGGCGGGTTGGGCACGGCCGGTTACCTCGGCCATCTGGCCTACGACGTGTTCAAGGACAGCATGCTGTTCCCGTTCGTGCTGACGCTGCTCGGCTTGGGCGTGATCTACCTCGGCATCGTCTGGCAGCGTCACGAGACGGCGATCAGCCAGCGGCTGCGCCAGCCGTTGCCGCTGCCGTTGCGCGAGTTGATCGAGCGGCGGCATTAAGGCGGCGGTGCGGGGCTCGCCGTGAGCGGAGCGGGGTGAGCGGACGACGGCTTCGGCCAAGGTTGGATGGAGGGAGTCGGCCCCGGCAGTGTCCGGGGCCTTTGCTATATTTTCAGGGCGCACGCGCGCCGCCCGACCTGTTGCGGTTCTGGTTCCCCTGTCGTGCGTCATCCACCGGCCACCGCGCCGGTTTCCCAAAAGAACACGCAAGGAAAAAGAACCATGAGTGCCAATGCCATCTTCTTCGGCTGGAACCGCTCGCTGCCGGGGCGCGAGCGCCTGAGCGCCGAGCATTTCCAGGAGTTCGTGCAGTACCTCGCCGGCCTGCAGCAAGGCGGCAGCATCACCAGCTTCGAGCCGGTGTTCCTCGAGCCGCACGGCGGCGACCTGAACGGCTTCTTCCTGATCCGTGGCGAGCCGGCCAAGCTCGATGCGGTGCTGGCCAGCGACGAGTGGGTGACGCACATGACCCGCGCCATGCTGCACCTGGAGGGGTCCGGTGCGGTGCGCGGGCTGATGGGCGACCTGGTCCAGCAGCGCATGGCCTTGTGGACCGGGTTGCTGCCGTCGTCCTGAGGTAAGGCCGCTCAGCCCCCCGCCAGCTGCGTCGCCAGTTCGCCCACCCGCGCCAGCGCCGTAAGGTAGCGCTCGTCCAGCGGCTGGCAGCACGATAGCCGCAAGGCATTGCGGTAGCGCCCGCTGGGTGAGTAGAGCGGGCCGGGGGAGATGCTGATGCGCTCGGTGATGGCGGCGTGGAACAGCGCCACCGTGTCGCACTGCTCCGGCAGTTCCACCCACAGCAGGAAGCCGCCGGAGGGGCGGGTGGCGCGGGTGCCGGCGGGAAAGTGGTCGGCGATCAGCGATCGCACCTTGTCGACGTGGACGGCGTAGCGGCGTTTGAGCGCGCGCAGGTGGTGGTCGTAGCCACCCGATTCCAGGAACAGCCCCAAGGTCTCGCTCAGCACCAGCGGCTCGGCGATCGAGGTGGCGAATTTCAGCTTGCGGATGGACTCGGTGAAGCGGCCGCCCTCCAGCCAGCCGACGCGGAAATCGGGCGCCAGCGTCTTGGTGTAGCTGGCGCAGACGATCACCCAGCCGTCGCGGTCGAAGGCCTTCACCGCCGGCTGCAGCGAGTCCGCGAACTGCAGTTCGGCGTACAGCGCGTCCTCGATCAGCGGCACGCGGTACCGGTTCACCAGCGCCGCCAGCCGTTTCTTGTTTTCCAGCGACATGGTGCAGCCCAGCGGATTGTGCACGTTGGGCATGGCGATGAGGGCGTTGAGGCGGCCCTCGGCCAGCAGCAGTTCCAGCGCGTCGAGCGACAGCCCCTGCTGCGGGTCGGTGGGGATCTCCACCGCCTTCAGCCCGAGGCTGGCGAACAGCGGCAGCAGGTTGAAGTAGGTCGGCGATTCGATACCGACGGTGTCGCCGTGGCGGGTGACGGCACGTAACGCCAGTTGCAGCGCCTCCATGCAGCCGTGGGTGAGGATGATGTCGTCCGGCTGCAGCGCCATGCCCAGCTCCAGCCCGCGCCGGGCGATCTGGGTGCGCAGCCGTTCCGAGCCGGGCGGCAGCGCGTAGGTGCTGACCAGGCCGGGGTTCTTGCGCAGCAATTGGCCCATCAGCCGCGCCAGCTTGGCGCCGGGGTAGAACTCGCCGCCGCGTGGGCAGGCCAGCGCCATGTCGATATAGCCGGGCGTCTGCTGCGCCTTGAGCGAGGCGCCGATCAGGTCGAGCACCGCGCCGTCGGTGCCGCGCGCCGGGCCGGCGGCCTGAGCGGTGCGGCGCGCCGGCAGCGGCAGGCGCGAGCGCACGTAGTAGCCCGATTGCGGCCGCGCTTCGATCAGACCCCGATCTTCCAGCACGCGGTAGGCCGCCACCACGGTGTTGAGGCTGAGGCGGCGGCTCTCGGCGGTGCGCCGCACCGACGGCAGGCGCGAGCCGGGCGGCAGCGTGCCGCGGCTGATCGCCAGCGACAGGTCTTCCGCCAGTTGCTGGTACAGGGTGAGAGTGGCCGAAGCGAGCGTTTCCATGGCGGGGCAGGGGCGTAGACGGTGACAGTGTCCATGATAGGCGAAGGTGACAATGCTACGGAAGTGGAAACTGTCACCATGACAATTTGCCATTGTTGAGGCTGTATCGTCTTGTGGGTGCTGGGTAGCATGGTGTATCCACCCATCGCTGAAGGAGCACTGTCATGCCCGAGCTGCCCTTGCTGACCTATTTCGCCGTGATGTCGATCACCCCCGGCCCCAACAACCTGATGCTGGCCGCTTCCGGCGTCAACTTCGGCTTCCGCCGCACCGTGCCGCACATGCTCGGCATCAGCCTGGGCGTGGCGCTGCAGCTGTTCATCACCGCCGCCTTGCTGGCCTACGTCCTGAATGGTCTGAGCGCGCTGCGTCTGCCGCTCGGCGTGGCCGGCTGTCTCTACCTGCTGTGGCTGTCGTGGGGCATTCTGCGCGCCGGCCGCCCCGAGGCCGATAGCGAGGCCCGGCCGCTGGGTTTCTTCGGCGCCGCGCTGTTCCAGTGGCTCAACCCCAAGGCCTGGGTGATGGTGATCAACACCTCCATCCTGTTCGCCCCCGAGGCCGGTCAGGTGCTGTGGACGGCGGCGCTGTTGAGCCTGGCCTGCGCGCTGGTGAACCTGCCCTGCATCGGGGTGTGGGCCTGGACCGGCGACCGGCTGCGCCGCTGGCTGGACGGCGAGCGGGCGCGCCGGCTGTTCAACACCGTCATGGCCGTGCTGATGGCCGGCACGGCGTTGTGGCTGCTGGCCGACGAAATCCGCCACGCCGGCGTGCTGTGAACGATGTCCGTTTTTGGCAGGGTGTTGTCCGTGGGCGGCCTCGTGGCAAGGCGGGGCGCCCGCTAAGCTGAGGGCTGTTTCCCACTGGAGATCAAGCCCATGAGCAAGCCGAAGACCGCCCTGCTGGTGATCGACGTCCAGCAATCCTTCCTGCACCGTCCGTACTGGGACGACACCGAACTGCCGGCGTTCCGCCATCACCTGCAGGCGTTGATCGCCGGCGCCGAGGCGCGCGGCGTGCCGGTGGTCAACATCCTGCACGAGGACGGCGACGGCCCATTCTCCGCCGCCTCCGGGCTGGTCAAGCCGCTCGACTGGCTGAGCCACACGCCCGCCGCTACCTTCGTCAAGCACGTGCATAACGCCATCATCGGCTCCGGCCTGCAGGAGTGGCTGGACGAGCGCGGTATCACCCGGCTGGTGGTCAGCGGCATCCGCACCGAGCAGTGCTGCGAAACCACCACCCGCGTGGCGTCCGATCTCGGCTACGAGGTGGATTTCGTCACCGACGCCACGTTGACCTTCGCCATGACGCACCCGGTCAGCGGCCGCACCTACAGCCCCGCCGAGATCCGCGAGAAGACCGAGCTGGTGCTCTCTGGCCGCTTCGCCCGCATCGCCAGCGTCGACGACGCGCTGGCGGCGATGTGAGCTTGTCCACCCCGATACGGAGCCGACATCATGCTGGAACTCAGACCGAGTTGTGAACACTGCAATACTCCGCTGCCGCCCGATTCGGTGGAGGCGCGCATCTGCAGCTTCGAATGCACCTTCTGCGCCCACTGTGTCGACGAGGTGCTGGGCAATGTCTGCCCGAACTGCGGTGGCGGCTTCGCGCCCCGGCCGATCCGACCGGCACGCGACTGGCGGCGCGGCAACCATCTCGGCAACTACCCGGCGGGCGAGCGGGTGGTCTACCGTCCGGTCGCTGTGGCGGCGCACGCGGAATTCGCCGCCTCGATCCGCACGCTGCCGCCCGAGCAGCGCTAGAGGGAGGATGAAGCCATGGCAGAGAACGTGTTCAAGCCAACCCCTTATCAACCCCGTCCGCTCGCCGTACGCGGCGTGCTGGCGGCGCCGGGCGGCTGGCGTCTCAAGCTGTACGACATCGCTTACGATGCCCTGCCGCTCGATGAGGCCCGCTTTGCCGCCGGCGTGGATGGCGCTCTGGCCGGGTTGCCGCAGCCGGCGTCGACGGCGCAGCGCCCCGGCGTCGGTGCGCTGATCCGTCACGCCGGGCGCGGTATGGCCTATCTGGTGTTAGTCTATTGGGATAACGAGAACGAGTGCCTGGTCCGGGTCTGGGTGCGCGACGAGAACGGCTGGCGTGCAGCATGCGGCGAGTCGTTCTGCGTGTGGGACCTTGCAGGTGATCTGGCACGAACGCGAGGCCTGTGTGCGCCATCTGCTGGCCGACGCGCCGGACGTGGACGGGTATCTCGCCGATACTCTGTGATCAATCGACTGGAGGCGACATGCCGTTGACCGACATCGCCCAGGCGCTGGCCATCGTGCTGGTGTGGGGCGTCAATTTCGTGGTGATCAAGTGGGGCGTGGCCGATGTGCCGCCGCTGCTCCTGGGCGCGCTGCGCTTCACCCTGGCCGCGCTGCCGGCGGTGCTGTTCGTGCGCCGTCCGTCCGTGCCGTGGCGCTGGCTGGCGGTCTACGCGCTGACCGTCGGCGTCGGTCAGTTCGGCCTGCTGTTCTCCGCCATCAAGCTCGGCATGCCGGCCGGCCTCGCCTCCGTCGTCCTGCAGGCGCAAGCCTTCTTCACGCTGCTCTTGGCCTCGCTGGTGCTGGGCGAGCGCTGGAAGGCGGCGCAACTGGTGGGCCTGTTGTGCGCGCTGGCGGGGCTGGCGCTGATCGGCATCGGCAAGGGCGGCAGCATGAGCGCGATCGGCTTCGCGCTGACGGTGGCGGCGGCGCTGAGTTGGGCCGCCTCCAACGTGGTGGTGCGGCTGATCGGCCGCGCCGGCTATCGCGTCGAGCCGCTCGGCCTGGTGGTGTGGTCGAGCCTGGTCCCGCCCGTGCCGTTCCTGCTGCTGTCGTACTGGCTGGAGGGCGGCGAGCGCATCGCCGACGCGCTCGGCCATTTCTCGCTGTCGTCCTTGCTGGCGGTGGCCTATCTCGCCTTCGTCGCCACGCTGTTCGGCTACGGCCTGTGGAGCCGGCTGCTGGCGCGCCACGCCGCCAACAAGGTGGCGCCGTTCTCGCTGCTGGTGCCGGTGGTGGGGCTGATCGCCGCCAGCCTGCTGTTGGGCGAGCGGCTGAGCGTCTGGCAGGCGGCCGGTAGCCTGCTGCTCCTGGGCGGGCTGGCGGTCAACGTGCTGGGCGAGCGCCTGCGCCAGTTCTGGCGCCAGAAGGAGGCGGCCCGTGCGTGAGGTCTGTTTCGTATTGACGCCAGGCTTTCTGCTGCTCGACCTGGCCGGGCCGGCCGAGGCGTTCCGCATCGCCAACCAGTTCGGTGCCGAATTCACCCTGCGCCACCTTGGTATTGGCGACAGCGTGACCTCCTCGCTCGGCCTGCCGCTGGGCGGTATCGAGCCGCTGCCCGAGACCCTGGCCGACGGCACGCTGCTGGTGATTCCCGGCGTGACCGGCTCGGCCGAGGTGTACGACTGCGACGAGGCGCGCCGGATCGCGCGCTGGCTCGCCAGCCATGTCGACCCGCGCCGCCACCTGCTGGCGACGGTCTGCTCCGGCGCCCTGCTGGCGGCGCGTGCCGGCCTGCTCGCCGGGCGTGACTGCACCACCCACCACGTCCATCTCGAGCACCTGCGCCAGTTCGACCCGAGCGCCAAGGTGCGCGAGAACCGCGTGTTCGTCGAGGACGGCGCGGTGTTCAGCAGCGCCGGGGTGACCGCCGGCATCGACCTCGCGCTGCACCTGATCGCCCGGCTCGCCACCCCGGCGCTGGCGCGCGACGTGGCGCGCCACATGGTGGTGTACTTCCGCCGCTCGCCGCAGGACCCGGAACTATCGCCCTGGCTCAGCCACCGCAACCACCTGCATCCGGCCGTGCATCGCGCGCAGGACCTGATCGCCGGCGAGCCGGAGCAACCTTGGAGCGTGGACGCGCTGGCCGAGGCGGTGCATGTCAGCCCGCGCCATCTGGCGCGATTGTTCCGTCAGCATGCCGGGGTGTCGGTGCACGACTACCAGCAGCAGATCCGCCTCGCCCGGGCGCGGCAGTGGCTTGCCGCCGGCCTGTCGCGCGAGAAGGCGGCACTGTCGGCCGGCTTCTCGTCGGCGCGGCAGCTGGGGCGGGCCGAACGGCAATGCACACCGTAAACTCCCACGCCGGCTCAAGTTTTCGGGGCAATGGCCGATAAGCGGGTTGACGCTCTATGACATTGGTTCATACCATCCTGTCAGAACAACCCTCGGTAATCGCCATGAAACCTGCCCTGATGCTCCGTCTCTCCGTGTTGACCCTGGCGCTCGGCCTGAGCGCCTGCGCCGCCCCGCGCCAGCCCGCCGCTGCCGCCAGCACCGAGCCGATGAGTGGTACCGGCTACGTCGGGGCCGGCATCGAGCCGGAAGCGCCCAAGGTGGTGGTCAAGGAAGTGAACCCGTATCAGCCGATCACCATCCGCGTCACCGGTGTCGGCGCCGCGCCGATCACCAACACCCTGAGCCCGTCGCAGCGCAAGCTCCTGGGGCTGCGCGCCGCCAAGCTCGACGCTTTCCGCGCCGTCGCCGAAGAGGTGCAGGGCATGAAGCTGGTCGGCAATAGCGCGGTGTCCAACATGCTGGCCACCAACGATGCCTTCCGCACCTACGTCGATGCCTACTTGCGCGGCGTGAAGATCCTGTCCAACACCATGGCGCCGGACGGCACCACCGAGGCGGTGGCCGAGATCGTGCTCGACCACGACTTCTACCGCGAATACAAGAAGGCGCTGGAGCGCAGCGGCAGCGTGATGAAGGCGGCGCAGGAAAGCGCGGTGGACGGCGTGGCCTGCACCGACGGCAACTGCGGCGCCAGCCGTTACGACAGCAACTACTATGTAGCCCAGTGATGAAGCATCTGCCTTGTCTTCGTTGCATTGCCGCCCTCGTGGCGGCATTTGTTTTGCCGCTGGCGCCGGCTGGAGCGGCCAAGCTGCTCGGCACCGGCATCGCCACGCTCGACCACGGCGTACCGGCGGCACGCGAGCTGGCCATCCAGGATGCTATCCGTCAGGCCGCGCTGGCACAGGGCGCCAGCCTGCAATCGACCGAGTATGCCGCTAACGGCCAGCTCAACGACAGTACGCGGCTCTCCGCCGCACCGCTGTCCGGCAAGGTGACGGTACGGCGCGAGTACCAGCGCGACGGGCTGTACTACGTCGAGGTGGAAGTCGACACCGGCGACGTGCGAGCAGGCGGTCAGCAGTGCATTCAAGCGGGCGGGAGGGAGCTGCGGCGGCGCGTGGTGGCGACCTATTTCAACGTCGAACGCCCGGCCGACGCCTCGGACATGCCGGAGCTGGCCACGCAGCTGCCGGTCGAGCTGGCGCGCCGCCTGTCTGCCGGCGGCCGCTTCCTGGCCAGCGAGGCCGGCCGGGTCTCGGTGCTGGCTGACCCCAAACTGGCCGAGCCGCAGGCCGGGGCCGAGATGGTGCGCGAGATCGGACGGCGCGAAGGCGTGCAGTTCGTGATCGGCGGGCGGGTGCTGGATACCGCTCCAGCCGCCAGCGGCCTGCGCGCCTCGCTGTTCGATGGCGACCACGGCGGCGAGCAGGGCGTGTTCTACAATGGGCCGTTCTCGGGCCTCCTGGGTGGCGCGGTGCGCTACCGCCCGACCGTGCGCCAGTTCGACGTCGAGGTCTGGGTCTACGATGCCCTGACCGGCGGTCTGCTCGTCAATCATCGCCTGAGCACCAGCGGCACCGGCCAGGTGGCGCCGCCGGCACCGCGGCCGTTCGGTTCGGCGGCGTTCTGGCGCAGCGATTACGGCCGTGCCGTGGACCAGTTGCTCGACCGCGCGGTACAGCAGACCGCCGACACCCTGGCCTGCATCCCGTTCACGGCGCGCGTGGCTCGGGTCGAGGGCGGCAAGCGGGTCTACCTCGACGCCGGCGGCCTGGCCGGCCTCGCGGTGGGTGACCGGCTGCTGATTTACAAGCCGCAGCCGGCTGCCCCGTTGCGCGGTGCCGGCACGGCCGGCGAGCTGGGCATCGCCGAAGCCCTGTCCGGCACCGTGGTGCTGACCCAGGTGCAGCCGGGGCTGTCGATCGGCGTGGTACAGAACGCGCGGCTTGGCGTGGAAGAGGGCGACTACCTGCGCTTCCTGCCGCCGCGCTAAAAAGCGAGTTTTGGTGGGAGAGGGTGCCGCACCGCTATCCCAGGCCATTTCGCCCGGCGGCGTTCCGTCGACCGGCCTGTTCGATGAAACCGGCGCAGTTTTTATGCCCAAACGTTGTCTTGGATCAAGCTTGATACACGCTGAGTTGATAATCATTCCTAGCACGTATATAGTACACAGCTGATAGCGATTCTCACTCATACTTGACTTGGATAGGAGCTCGATCTTGAAGAAGCAGCTGATGTTTGCCGCGGTACTGGCGGCGTTTGCCGGTTCGGCCATGGCGGAAGAAATCGTGGTCTACAGCGCACGTGCCGAACAACTGGTCAAGCCGCTGATCGAGGCCTACAAGAAGGAAACCGGCGTCGACGTCAAGCTGGTGTCCGACAAGGAAGGCCCGCTGATGGAGCGCATGCGCGCCGAAGGCAGCAACAGCCCGGCCGACATCCTGCTGACCGTGGACGCGGGCAACCTGTGGCAAGCGTCCAACATGGGCCTGCTCAAGCCGGTCAAGTCCAAGGTGCTGCAAGCCAACGTGCCGGCCCACCTGCGCGATCCGAAGAACGAATGGTTCGGCTTGTCGATCCGCGCCCGCACCATCTTCTACAACACCCAGAAAGTGAAGCCGGCTCAGCTGTCTAGCTATGAAGACCTGGCCGATCCGAAGTGGAAGGGCAAGCTGTGCCTGCGCACTTCCAAGAAGGTTTATAACCAGTCGCTGGTGGCGATGATGCTGAGCGAACATGGTCCGGCGAAGACCGAGAAGATCGTGCGCGGCTGGGTCGACAACCTGGCGGCCGACGTGTTCCCGGACGACACCAAGATGCTGGAGGCGATCGGCGCCGGCCAGTGTGAGGTGGGCCTCGCCAACACCTACTACTACGGCCGCCTGATGGAGAAGAGCCCGAACCTGCCGATCGGCATCTTCTGGGCCAACCAGAAGGGCAAGGGCACCCACGTGAACGTCTCCGGCGCCGGCGTGGCCAAGTATGCCAAGAACGAGCAGGGCGCGATCAAGTTCATCGAATGGCTGTCGTCCGACAAGGCACAGAACCTGTTCGCCGACGTCAACATGGAATTCCCGGTCAACCCGAAGGTGAAGCCGGACCCGAAAGTGGCGGCCTGGGGCAGCTTCAAGCAGAACCTGATCAACGTCTCCAACGCCGGCGCCAAGCAGGCCGAGGCGGTGATGCTGATGGACCGGGTCGGCTACAAGTAAGCTTCCGGCGGCAGTCGGATTGGGAAAAAACCGGTGGAGGTTTCTCCGCCGGTTTTTTGCCTTTGACGCGGCGCTTTGCACTCGCGGGTATCCTGCGCGGGCCTTTCGCCGCATAATTGCAAGCTTTTATCATTCTTCTATCGTTTTCATGCCGCACTCTGCGCGTCGCTGGCGTCCCGTGGCTGCCCTGGTCAGCCTCGTCACCGTCATTCCGCTCTCGGTCATCCTGGCGGCCCTGGCCGCGCCGGACGGGGCCATCTGGGCCCACCTGCAGCATTACCTGTTGCCCGAGCTCTTGCGCAATACCTTCTGGCTGGTGCTGGGGGTCGGTGGCGGGGTGCTGCTGGTCGGGGTGCCGCTGGCCTGGCTGATCGCACTCTACGAGTTTCCCGGACGGCGCTTGTTCAACTGGGCGCTGATGCTGCCGCTTGCCATGCCGGCCTACGTCATGGCGTTTTCCCAACTCGGCCTGTTCGACTTCACCGGCCCGCTGCAGAGCTGGCTGCGCGCCACCACCGGCGACTCCAGCTGGGTGCCGTCGCTCCGCTCCACCGGCGGTGTGGCGCTGGTCATGACGCTGGCGTTCTATCCCTATGTCTATCTGCTGGCGCGCAACGCCTTCGCCAGCATGGGGCGGCGCGCGCTGGAAGTGGGACAGTCGTTCGGCCTGTCGCGAGTCCAGGGTTTCTGGCACGTGGCGCTGCCGATGGCGCGGCCGTGGATCATCGGCGGCGTGACGCTGGCGTTGATGGAAACGCTGGCCGATTTCGGCACCGTCGCCATCTTCAATTACGACACCTTCACCTCGGCCATCTACAAGGCCTGGTTCAGCCTGTTCTCGCTGCAGGCGGCCAAACAGCTGGCATCGCTGCTGGTGCTGATGGTGTTCGTGCTGGTATGGCTCGAGCAGCGTGCGCGCGGCCGCCGCGCCTATACCCAGACCGGCCGCGCCGCACCGTTGCCGCGCTTGCGGCTCGCCGGCTGGCAACGCTGGGCGGCTACGCTGTGGGCGTCCCTGGTGCTGCTGCTGGCCTTCGTGCTGCCGTTCGGCCAACTGCTGTGGTGGGCCTGGCAGGCCGGAGTGGAGGACTTCAACACCGAGCTGCTGGGCTACGCGCTGCGCTCGGTGCTGCTGTCGCTGATGGCCGCCCTGGCCGTGGCCGTGGTGGCGCTGGCGCTGGCCTACGCCCAGCGGCGCGACCCGCAGCCGGCCACGCGTTTCTTCGCCCGTTTGGCGACGCTCGGTTACGCCGTCCCCGGCACGGTGCTGGCGGTGGGGGTGTTCGTGCCGGTGGCCTGGCTCGACAACCTGCTGCTCGGCTGGCTCGGCGGCGCGCTGGGCAGTGGCACCACTTCCATTCTCAAGGGCACGCTGCTGGTAATGCTGCTGGCCTATGTCTCGCGCTTCCTGGCGGTCGGCCATTCTGCCATCGACGCGGCGATGGGGCGCATCACCCGCAGCCAGGAAGAGGCGGCACGCAACCTCGGCTATTCCGGCTGGAGCCTGCTGCGCCACGTGCACTTGCCGCTGCTCAAGGGCGGCCTGTTCACCGCCATGCTGATGGTGTTCGTCGACGTGATGAAGGAGATGCCGATCACGTTGATGACCCGCCCGTACGACTGGGACACCCTGGCCGTCCGGGTGTTTTCGTTTACCACCGAAGGGCAGTGGGAGCACGCCGCGCTGCCGTCAGTGGCCATCGTCCTGGCCGGCCTGTTGCCGGTCATCGTGCTGTCCCGCCAGAAAGATCATGCCTGAATCATGACTGCATTGCTCGAATTGGATTCCGTCAGCCAAGCCTACGGTACCACCACGGTGGTCGAGGCGATGAGCTTCACGCTGCAGAAGGGCGAGATCGCCTGCCTTGTGGGCAGTTCCGGTTGCGGCAAGACCACGGTGCTGCGCTGCATTGCCGGTTTCGAGCCGGTCAACGCCGGCGAGATCCGTCTCGACGGCAAGGTCATCAGCAGCCGGGACTACCTGTGTCCGGCGCATGAGCGCCATATCGGCATGGTGTTCCAGGACTACGCGCTGTTCCCCCACCTGACCGTGGCCGGCAACGTCGCCTTCGGCCTGCGCGCCCTCGGACGCAAGGACAGTGCGGCGCGCGTGCAGGAGATGCTCGAGGTGGTCGGCTTGGCCGGCTTGGCCAAGTCCTACCCGCACGAGCTGTCCGGCGGCCAGCAGCAGCGCGTGGCGCTGGCGCGCGCCTTGGCGCCGCGCCCGCGGCTGTTGCTGATGGACGAGCCGTTCTCCAACCTCGACGTCGACCTGCGCGAGCGCCTCTCGCGCGAGGTACGCGACATCCTGAAGCACGAAGGCACCACCGCCATCCTGGTGACGCACGACCAGAACGAGGCGTTCGCCATGGCCGACCAGGTCGGGGTGATGCAGGGCGGGCGGCTGCTGCAGTGGGACACGCCGTACCGGCTCTACCACGAACCGGCCACGCGCTACGTCGCCGACTTCATCGGCCAGGGGGTGTTCCTGCCCGGCCGGGTCAGCGGGCCGCAGTGCATCAGCATGGAGATCGGCGAATTCTGCGGCATACTGCCGCTGGGCTTCGAGGTAAACGACCGGGTGGACGTGCTGTTGCGCCCGGACGACGTGCAGCATGACGACAGCAGTCCGATGACCGCCACGGTCGAATCCAAGGTGTTCCGTGGCGCCGAATTCCACTACACGCTGGTGCTGCCATCAGGCCAGCGTGTGCTGGCGCAGGTGCCGAGCCACCACAACCACGCCGTGGGCGAGCCGATCGGCATCCGCCTGGAGCTCGATCACCTGATCGCCTTCCATCACGGCGGATAGCCGATGCGTCCTAGCGGATGGCTCGGCTCTCCCGTCGATTTCCTGCTGGAAACGTTCGGCGATCCACCATAGTGGGATCGAGCCCTGGAGGGAGTGTGAAAAAAAAATGCGCTCAAGATGCGCCGAGATGGCGGCTTGCACCCTGTTTTGGGCGTCGAAAACGTTCTGAAACCATAAAAAAAGCATCGTTTCCCTGATCGGGAGCACGATGCTTTTTTTTTAAGCGGTCGGCATCGCGAGCGGCATGCCGCCGCTCGAAGCCTCGCTTTGGCCTGACTCAGCCCGCGAGCCAAGTGCCCGGATGGCGTTCCAGCCAGTTGCGGATGGCGCGGGCATCGCTGATGCGTGCCGAGGGGGCGTTGGCGGCCAGGAGCACGATGATCAATGGCTGGGAGCCGACGGTGGTCTGCAGCACCATGCAGCGTCCCGCTTCCTGGATGTAGCCGGTCTTTTGCAGGGAAATGTCCCAGTCGCCCGCGCGCACCAGCGAGTTGCTGTTCTTGTAATGGAGCAGCCGGCGCGAGCCCGATACGACGTCGTGTTCGTGCGTGGTGGAGAAGGTGCGGATCAGCGGGTAGTTGTTGGCGGCCCGCACCATGCGCGCCAGATCCATGGCGGTCGCGGTGTTGCGCACCTCGAGGCCGGTCGCATCGTAGAAGATCGTGTTGTGCATGCCGAGCGCGCGCGCCTTGCGGTTCATCTGCGCCACGAAGGCCTGGGTACCGCCGGGATAGGTACGGGCCAGTGCGGCGGCGGCGCGGTTTTCCGACGACATCAGCGCCAGCAACAACATCTCGCGGCGCGGCAGCGTGGTGCCCACGGCCAGACGTGACGAGGTGTTCTTCAGTCGGTCTATCTCGTTCTCGGTGATGGTGATCGGCTCATCCATCGACAGACCGGCATCCAGCGTGACCATCGCCGTCATCAGCTTGGTGATCGACGCGATCGGCAGCGGCAGATCGGTATTCTTCTGATACAAGGCTTCGCCATTGGCACCGTTGAGCACCAGCACCGAGTGCGACTTCAGATGCGGTGCGCTCGGCATATTGGCCGCAACCTGAATGCCCCGAATCCCTTGGCTTTCGGCGCTTGCGGCAAACGGCAGGGCCAATGCGGCGGCGACCAGCCAGCCCGCAAAATTCCTCAACATTATCAACTGCTCCCGTACGTCATGATGGGGTGGAACGAATACTTTTATTTTAAACAATCCGCCATGGCCTTGTGACGGTAAATTGCCAAAAAATACTGACCCGTCGGCACGACGGGAGTTTCTCTGCGCACTCTTGTAAAATGGACGTCTCAAGCGCCCAGACCGAGAGCAGCATGATCGTCACCTTCCCCGATAGTCCGTTCAAGCTCCATCAGCCGTTCCCGCCGGCCGGCGACCAGCCGGTGGCCATCGAGCAACTGGTCGAAGGGCTGTCCGACGGCCTCTCCTATCAGACCCTGCTCGGCGTCACCGGCTCCGGCAAGACCTTCACCATGGCCAACGTCATCGCCCGCACCGGCCGGCCGGCCATCATCATGGCGCACAACAAGACACTGGCGGCGCAGCTCTACTCCGAGATGCGCGAGTTCTTCCCCGAGAACGCGGTCGAGTACTTCGTCTCGTACTACGACTATTACCAGCCGGAGGCCTACGTCCCCAGCCGTGACCTGTTCATCGAAAAGGACTCCAGCATCAACGAGCACATCGAACAGATGCGCCTGTCCGCGACCAAGAGCCTGCTGGAGCGCCCCGACTGCGTGATCGTCGCCACGGTGTCGGCGATCTACGGTATCGGCGACCCGTCCGACTACCACCAGATGATCCTGCACCTGAAGGACGGCGAGACCATCCCTCAGCGCGACATCATCTCGCGGCTGGTGACCATGCAGTACGAGCGCAACGACCTCGACTTCACGCGCGGCACCTTCCGCGTGCGCGGCGACGTGATCGACATCTTCCCGGCGGAATCGGCCGAACTCGCGCTGCGCGTCAGCCTGTTCGACGACGAGGTGGAAACGCTCACGCTGTTCGACCCGCTGACCGGCGTCACCAAGCAAAGAGTGGGCCGGTTCACGGTGTTCCCGTCCAGCCACTACGTCACGCCGCGCGACACCGTGCTGCGCGCCTGCGAGCAGATCAAGCAGGAATTGCGCGACCGCATCGAGTTCTACCAGCGCGAAGGCAAGCTGGTCGAGGCGCAGCGCATCGAGCAGCGCACCCGTTTCGACCTCGAGATGCTGTACGAGATGGGCTTCTGCAAGGGCATCGAGAACTACTCTCGGCACTTCTCCGGGCGTGGTCCGGGCGAGCCGCCGCCGACGCTGATCGACTACCTGCCGAAGAACGCGCTGATGTTCATCGACGAGAGCCACGTCACCATTCCGCAGATCGGCGGCATGTACAAGGGAGACGCCGCGCGCAAGCTGAACCTGGTCGACTACGGCTTCCGCCTGCCGTCGGCCGCCGACAACCGGCCGCTCAAGTTCCACGAGTTCGAGCGCATGATGCCGCAGACGGTATTCATCTCGGCCACGCCCGCCGATTACGAGGCCCAGCATGCCGGCCAGGTGGTGGAGCAGGTGGTGCGCCCGACCGGCCTGGTCGACCCCGAGATCGAGATCCGTCCGGTGGCGAGCCAGGTCGACGACCTGCTGTCCGAGATCACACTCAGGGTGCAGCGCAACGAGCGCGTGCTGGTCACCACGCTGACCAAGCGCATGGCCGAGCAACTGGCCGACTACTACACCGAGCACGGCATCAAGGTACGCTACCTGCACTCCGACATCGACACCGTCGAGCGTGTCGAGATCATCCGCGATCTGCGGCTCGGCATGTTCGACGTGCTGATCGGCATCAACCTGCTGCGCGAGGGCCTCGACATCCCCGAGGTCAGCCTGGTGGCCATCCTCGACGCCGACAAGGAAGGCTTCCTGCGCTCCGACCGCTCGCTGATCCAGACCATCGGCCGCGCCGCGCGCAACCTGCACGGCAAGGCCATCCTCTACGCCGACCGCATCACCAACTCGATGCAGCGCGCCATCGACGAGACCGAACGCCGCCGCACCAAGCAGCTCGCCTTCAACGCCGAGCACGGCATCGTGCCCAAGGGGGTGGAGAAGAAGATCAAGGACATCATCGACGGCGTGTACAGCGCCGAGGCCGAGAAAAAGAAACTGGTCGATACCGCGCGCGTGGCGATGATGGACGAGAAGGCGCTGGCCAAGGAAATCAAGAGCCTCGAGAAAGAGATGCTCGAGGCGGCGCGCAACCTGGAATTCGAAAAAGCCGCGGTGCTGCGCGACCAACTCAAGGCGCTGAAGGAAAAGGCCTGGATCAACGAGCTGTAACGTTCACGAGATAACACCGCATGACATTCCGTTCCATTTTGTTCGTCTGCCACGGCAACATTTGCCGCTCCCCCACCGCCGAAGGTGTGATGCGCGCCAAGCTGGAAGAGGCCGGCCTCTCGCTGCAGATCGAGGTCGATTCGGCCGGCACCCATGACTACCATGTCGGCGAAGCACCGGACCCGCGCAGCCAGCAGGCGGCGCGACGGCGCGGCTACGACCTGTCGGCCCAGCGCGCGCGCCAGGTTTGCCTGGCGGATTTCGAGCGCTTCGACCTGGTGCTGGCGGCCGACCTGCGCAACCTCACCGCGTTGCGCCAGCATTGCCCCCCCGCCTTGCGGCACAAGCTGGCGCTGATGCTGGCCCCGCTGGGCGGCAACCGGGAAGTGCCCGATCCCTATTACGGCGGCGAGAGCGGCTTCGATCACGTGCTCGACCTGCTGGAGGCCGCCTGTGACGGCTGGCTCGAGCGGCTGCAGCAGGACCCGTTGCCGCGTTGAACCGGCCGGCGTGCAGCCAGAGACGGCATGATGCTGCTATCATCAAGTGAGAAAAACGCCGGGGCGGAGTGCCCCGATGCTCTGCTTCGGCCAACCCCACCCACTTGGCTCGTGCTACGGTGAACACGCCCTAGAATCATAAAAAAAGGAAACCCATGGGGACTCCGCCGAAAGTGGTTAACGGCAAACCAACCATAGAAGTCGCCCCCTGCCACTCGGCCGACGTCATCCTGGCGCGGCAGCCGGGGCGCTCGTCGCTGGCGCAGCAGACCGTCATCGTCATCGGTTCCTCGACAGGAGGCACCGAAGCCCTGCGCGCACTGTTGACGGCATTGCCGGAGGGCATGCCGCCGATTCTGATTGCCCAGCACATGCCGGAGATGTTCACCAAGTCGTTCGCCGCCCGGCTCGATTCGCTGTGCAAGCTGGCGGTGAAGGAGGCCGAGGATAACGAGCGGTTGCAGGCCAATACCGTCTATATCGCGCCGGGACACTCGCACCTGCTGCTCAAGGCCGGCCCGAGCGTCGGCCTGTTCACCTCGCTCAACGCCGGCCCGCCGGTGAACCGCCACCGCCCCTCCGTCGACGTGCTGTTCCGCTCCGCCGCCAACCTGGTCGGCAAGAACTGCATCGGCGTCATCCTCACCGGCATGGGGCGGGATGGTGCCAACGGCATGGCCGAGCTCAAGCAGGCGGGTGCCTACAACATCGCCCAGGACGAAGCCAGTTGCGTGGTGTTCGGCATGCCCAAGGAGGCGATTGCGCAGGGCGGGGCGCACGAGGTGCTGCCGCTGACCGCCATCGCCGGCCGTCTGGTGGCGCTGGCCCAGCAGCGCCCGCCGCAGTTATAACAGGATAATCATGACGTTTTTACCCATTCTGGTGGTCGAGGACGATGCCGACCTGCGCGAAGCCATCGTCGATACCCTGAGTCTCGCCGGCTATCCCACGCTCGAGGCCGGCGATGGCCGGGAGGCGCTGGCGGTACTGGAGAAGGAAATCGTAGGGCTGATCGTGTCCGATGCGCAGATGCAGCCGATGGACGGCTACGCGCTGTTCGACGAGGTGAAGAAGCGCCACCCCGGCCTGCCCTTCATCCTGATGACGGCCTACGGCGTGATCGAGCGCGCCATCGAGTTGTTGCGCGCCGGGGCCACCCACTACCTGCTCAAGCCGTTCGAGCCGGCCAGCCTGATCGCCGAGGTCGAGAAGCATCTGTTGCGCATGCCGGCCGAGCAGGGCGACGGCGTGGTGGCGGAGTCGGCCGCCATGCGCCAGTTGTTCTCGCTGGCGAGCCGGGTTGCGCAAAGCGACGCCACCGTGCTGATTTCCGGCCCCAGCGGGTCCGGCAAGGAGGTGCTGGCGCGCTACATCCACCGCCACTCGCGCCGCGCGGCCGGGCCGTTCGTGGCGGTCAACTGCGCGGCGATCCCGGAAAACCTGTTGGAATCGACGCTGTTCGGCCACGAGAAGGGCGCCTTCACGGGCGCGGCGCAGGCGCTGCCCGGCAAGTTCGAGCAGGCCCAGGGCGGCACGCTGCTGCTCGACGAGATCACCGAGATGCCGCTCGCGCTGCAGGCCAAGCTGCTGCGCGTCTTGCAGGAGCGTGAAGTGGAGCGGGTCGGCAGTACCCGCACCATCCGCCTCGACGTGCGCGTGCTCGCCACCACCAACCGCGACATCCAGCGCGAGGTCGAGGCCGGCCGCTTCCGCGAGGACCTGTATTTCCGGCTCAACGTCTTCCCGCTTTCCATCCCTGCTCTGGCGGCGCGGCGCGACGACATCCTGCCGCTGGCACGGCTTATGCTTAAAAGGTATGCGGAGGCCGCCGGACGGGGCCCGCTCCGGCTTTCGGGCGGGGCGGAACGTCAATTGACGGCCTATAGTTGGGAAGGTAACATCCGCGAACTGGAAAATGTCATGCAGCGGGCGGTGATTCTTGCCGCCGGGGCGGAAATTCTTGCCGCCGACTTGATGTTGCCGGACCATTCCTGCCTTGTGGAGCCGGTTGCCTTTTCCCCGGTTGCCGTCGCCCCGCCAGCGGAGTCCGACATGAAGACGCTGGAGCGACGGCACATTCTGGAAACACTGGCCGCCGTGGGTGGAGTGAAGAAGCTCGCGGCAGAAAAACTGGGCATCAGCGAACGCACCCTGCGTTACAAGCTGCAGCGCTATCGGGAGGACGACTCGATGGAGCCGGCGGACGAAGGGCGGGTCGGGGTGTCGGGCAGCAGGGAGTAAGCATGGCGACACAGGGCATAGACCAGCTATTGGGGGAGTTGCGGGCATCCGCAGCTCTGGCGGCAGGCAAGACGCAGCAGCCGCAGGAGACGCCGCAAGTTGACTTTGCGGATGTTCTCAAGTCCACTATCGAGCAGGTGAATTCCGCTCAGCAGACTTCGCAGGAAATGCAGAAGCAGTTTGAGCTGGGGGAGGAAGGGGTTAACCTGCAGGACGTGATGGTGTCTTTGCAGAAAGCCAGTCTGTCGTTCCAGACCATGGTCCAGGCACGCAACAAGCTGGTATCCGCCTATCAGGAAATCATGAATACTCAAATCTAGCGCTGCTTGTGTCATGCCGGCAGCGGTTGGGATTGAAAGCATAAAACCACTGTATGGCTGATCTGGCAGATAACGCTACACCTCCATGGCGCATGCGCGTCAATGAAGCGAGCGACCGCTTCAAGGCGTTGCCCAACAACAAGAAAATCCTCCTTTTCGCGGCGCTGGCCGCCGTGTTCTCGGTCATCGTCGGCCTGCTCGTCCTCAACCGCACGCCCGACTACAAAGTCTTGTTCGCCAACGTGGCCGACCGCGACGGCGGCCAGATCACGGCCGCCTTGCAGCAGATGAACGTGCCCTACCAGATCGGCGCCGGCGGCGTGATCTCGGTGCCGTCCGACAAGGTCTACGACGTGCGCCTGAAACTGGCGGCGCAGGGCCTGCCCAAGGCGGGCGGCGTCGGCTTCGAACTGATGGACAACCAGAAGTTCGGCATCAGCCAGTTCGCCGAGCAGGTCAACTACCAGCGCTCCATCGAGGGCGAGCTGGCGCGCACCATCGAAGCCATCGGCGCGGTCGAGTCGGCGCGCGTGCACATCGCCATCCCCAAGCAGAGCGTGTTCGTGCGCGACCAGCAGCAGCCGACGGCCTCGGTCATGCTCAACCTGTATCCGGGGCGAGTGCTCGACGCCGGGCAGATCGCCGGCATCCTGCATCTGGTATCCAGTTCGGTTCCCAATCTGTCGGCACGCAACGTGACGGTGGTCGATCAGGACGGCAACCTGCTGTCCAGCCAGGCCGACGTCAACAACGCCAGCGGGCTGGATCAGCGTCAGTTGAGCTACGTGCACCAGATCGAAAGCGATTTCGTCAAGCGCATCGAGGCCATCCTGGAACCGATTTTCGGCCGCGGCAACGTGCGGGCGCAGGTCACCGCCAACGTCGATTTCTCCGAGGTGGAACAGACCTCGGAAACCTTCCGTCCCAACTCGACCCCCAACCCGTCGGCGACGCGCAGCCAGCAGATCGTCGAGAAGCTGGGCAGCGGCGCCACGCTGCCGGGCGGCGTGCCGGGCGCCCTGTCCAACCAGCCGCCTTCGGCCGCCTCGGCGCCGATCACCCTGCCGCCCGGGGCCGCCCCGGGGACGGCCACGCTGTCCGGACAGGCGCTGGGACAGAACGGCGCACTGGAGCGCCAGCTCATCACCAACTACGAAGTCGACAAGACCATTCAGCACACCAAGCTGCCCAAGGGCGTGCTCAAGCGCCTGTCGGCGGCGGTGGTGGTCAACTACCGCCTGATGCCGGACCGCAACGGCGAGGTCAAACCGACCCCGCTCACCGCCCAGGAGATCCAGCAGGTCAACAACCTGGTGCGCGAGACCATGGGCTATAACACGGAGCGTGGCGATACGCTCAACGTGGTCAACGCGGCGTTTGCCGGCAACGCCCCGCCGCCTTCGCTGCAGGATAAGGTCGTCGATTACGTCAGCAGCAATGCCACCGATCTGGTCAAGTACCTGCTGCTGGCGATCGCCGTGCTGTACCTGCTGTTCGGCGTGGTGCGCCCGATCGTGCGCGACGTGCTCAAGCCGCCCAAGGCCGACAAGGGCCCGGCGGCCGCCGAAGGAGAGGAAGCCGCCGGCGCGCCCGGCCGTCTGCTGGCCGTGGCCGGCGAAGAGGGCGAGGCGGCCGCGGCGGCCGAGGAAGCCAACCTCGATCCACGCGAACGGCAGCGCCGTCAGTACATGAGCAATCTGGAAGCCGCGCGCGAACTGGTGAAATCCGATCCGCGCATGGCGGCGCAGATCATCAAGGAATGGATCAGTTCCGATGAGTGATAACGGAGTGCACCGCAGCGCGGTGCTGCTGTTCAGCCTGGGGCAGGCCGAGGCCGTCGAGGTGTTCAAGTACCTGGGGCCCAAGGAGGTGCAGAAGATCTCGCTGGCCATGGCGTCGATCAACAACCTCAGCCATGAGGACATCGACGTGGTCGTCAACCAGTTCCGCGAGGAGTGCCAGGCGCGGGCCAGTCTCGGCGCCTCCGATGAATACCTGCGCAACGTGCTGGTCGAGGCGCTGGGCGCGGACAAGGCCTCCAACCTGCTCGACAAGATCATGCAGGGCAACGACCAGAGCGGCATCGAGAGCCTGAAGTGGATGGACCCGTCGTCGGCGGCCGACCTGATCCGGAACGAGCACCCGCAGATCGTCGCCACCATCCTGGTGCACCTCGACCCCGACCTGTCGAGCGCCATCCTGGGCTACTTCCCCGAGCGCCTGCGCAACGAGGTGCTGATCCGCACCGCGACGCTGGAAGGGGTGCAGCCGCAGGCCTTGCGCGAGCTGAACGACGTGTTGACGCAACTGTTGTCCGGCTCCGACCGCATCAAGAAGAGCGCCGCCGGCGGCATCGCGCTCACGGCGGAAATCCTCAACTTCATGGGCGGCAACGTCGAGGCTTCGGCGCTGGGCTACATCCGCGAGCACGACCCGGAACTGGCGCAGCGCATCCAGGACAAGATGTTCGTGTTCGAGAACATCCTCGACATCGACGACCGCTCCATCCAGACCATCCTGCGCGAGGTGCAGACCGATTCGCTGGTGGTGGCGCTCAAGGGCACCAGCCAGGAGCTCAAGGACAAGATCTTCCGCAACATGTCGCAGCGGGCGGCGGAAATGCTGCGCGACGACCTCGAGGCCAAGGGGCCGGTCAAGCTGTCCGAGGTGGAAGCGGAGCAGAAAGAGATTCTCAAGATCGTGCGCAAACTGGCCGACGACGGCCAGATCGTGCTAGGCAGCAAGGGTGGCGATGAAGGCCTCGTCGAGTAACTCGATCATCCCCGGCGAGCAGGTCACCGAATGGCGCGCCTGGTCGCCGGCCAGTTTCCAGGACGCCGCCGCGCCGGCCCCCCGCGCCGCGGAGGAGCCTGCCGTCGCGGCGGAGGGCGAGAGCCCGGAGCCGGACGAGGACCCTCCCTTAGCCGCGTCCGAGGAGGGCGATCCGGCAGAGGAGGCGCCGCCCAGTTCCTATCCCACGGCCGCCGAACTGGAGGCCATCCATCAGGAAGCCTGGCAGACGGGGCACGAGGCTGGTCTCGCCGAAGGGCGGCTGCAGGGGCAGGCCGAGGCGCTGGCGGAGGTGTCGGCCACCTTCGCCCGGCACTGGGAGCCCTTGCAGGCGCTGGCCGACCAGTTTGCCGATGGCTTGAACCGGATGGAGGCGGAGCTCGCGCACGACATCCTGTCGTTTTCGGTCGGCCTGGCCGAGCGGCTGGTGGCGGCGCATCTGGCCTGCGATCCCTGCGCGCTCGAGTCGGTGCTGCGCCAGGCCTTGTCCGACCTGCCCGCCACGCTGGGGCAGGCGCGTCTGCGCGTCAATCCCGACGACCTGGAGGTGGCGCGCGCCTTCCTGCAGCAGGAAACCCCCGAAACCGTCTGGCAATGGCTGCCCGACCCGTCCATCGCGCGCGGCGGTTGCATCATCGATACCGCCCATCTGCGCCTGGACCTGACCCTGACCGCCCGTCTCGACGCGTTGAAGTCGGCCCTGGGATTGGAGCCGTCGACCGATGACTCACCAGCTGCTTGAGCGCCAGCGGCGCTTTCTCGACGAGTGCCGCAGCGTGGCCGACCGGACGCCGCTGTGGCAGACTTGCGGCAAGCTGGTGCGGGTCACCGGCATGGTGATGGAGGCGGTCGGCCTCAAGCTGCCAGTGGGCAGCGCCTGCACCGTGTCCCTGCCGGATGGCCATGCCGTCGAGGCGGAGGTGGTCGGCTTTGCCGGCGACAAGGTGTTCCTGATGCCGCTGACCAACGTCCAGGGCCTGCTGCCGGGGGCCGAGGTGCGGCCGCTGGTGGCGCAGCACGCCCCGGTCTTCGGCCAGGGGGCCGCGCCGGCCAGCCTCTCGGGCTCGGCGGGGCGCCAAGTGCCGGTCGGCTTCAACCTGCTGGGCCGGGTGCTCGATTCGCTGGGGCGGCCGCTCGACGAAAAGGGCGCGCTGCAGCCCGAAGCCTATTTCCCCTTGTACAGCCAGCCGCTCAATCCGCTGGAACGCTCGCCGGTGCGCACCGTGCTCGACGTGGGCGTGCGCGCCATCAACGGCCTGTTGACCGTCGGCCGCGGGCAGCGCCTGGGCTTGTTCGCCGGCTCCGGCGTCGGCAAGAGCGTGCTGCTCGGCATGATGGCGCGTTTCACCAAGGCGGACATTGTGGTGGTCGGCCTGATCGGCGAGCGAGGGCGCGAGGTCAAGGACTTCATCGAGAACATTCTCGGCGAGGAAGGGCGCGCGCGCTCGGTGATCGTCGCCGCGCCGGCCGATACTCCTCCGTTGATGCGTCTGCACGGCGCGGCCTACGCCACGGCCCTGGCCGAATACTTCCGCGCGCAGGGGCTCGACGTGCTGCTGCTGATGGACTCGGTGACGCGCTATGCCATGGCTCAGCGCGAGATCGCGCTCGCCATCGGCGAACCGCCGGTGACCAAGGGCTATCCACCCTCGGTGTTCGCGCGCCTGCCACAGTTGATCGAGCGTGCCGGCAACGGGGCTGCCGGCGGCGGGGCGATCACCGCCTTCTACACCGTGTTGTCCGAGGGCGACGACCAGCAGGACCCGATCGCCGATGCCGCCCGCGCCATCCTGGACGGTCACTTCGTGCTGTCACGCGAGCTGGCCGAGGCCGGTCATTACCCGGCCATCGACATCGAACAGTCGATCAGCCGGGTCATGGTCGACGTGGTGGAGCCGCGCCAGATGGACTTGGCGCGCCGCTTCAAGCAACTCTACTCGCGCTACCAGCGCAACCGCGACCTGATCAGCGTCGGCGCCTACGTGGCCGGTTCCGACCCGATGCTGGACGAGGCGATCCGGCGCCAGCTGCCGATGGTCGGCTTCCTCACCCAGCCCATGCACGAGTCCCATGGCTACGACTCCTGTCTCGAGCAACTGGCCAGCACCCTGGCGTAGTGAGTCGCGGCGATGAAACCGAGCAAGTACGCGCTGTTGGTCCGACTGGCCGAAGAAAAGCAGGAGGCCGCCGCCGAGCGCATGCGCCAGGCCCAGGCCCGGCTGACTGAGGCATTGTCACGGCTGGAGCAGCTCGATGCCTTCCGCAATGAATACCGGCAAAGACTGCAGCAGAGCGGGGAGCGCGGCATGCCGGTGGCGCAGTGGCAGGATTTCCGCCGCTTCATCTCCCGGCTGGACGAAGCCATGCACAGTCAGCAGGCCGAGGTGGACCGCTGCAAGCAGACCTTTTTGCTGGCGCGGCAGGCGTGGAACAACGAGCGCAAACAGCTGAAGGCCTTCGAGACGCTGATCGAGCGCGAGCAGGCGCGCCAGGCGGTGCTCGAAAGCAAGCGCCAGCAGAAATTGAGCGATGAATTTGCCACCCGGCGTTTTTGGGACAAGCAGCACGAGGAGTAGGGGGAGGGTACGGTGTCGAAGGTGCCGCGATAGGTGCCGGCAGCATCCGTGCTCGAAAGGCTGGCCTGGAACTTGCTTTTCCATGACCATCTTTTAGCTGGAAGCCTTTGGTCATGACGATTTCCATCCTTTCCCAAGCGGCGGTGAGCCCCAAGGGGCTGGCCGCGCAGAGCAGTGCGGCAGCCGGTGAGGACATTGCCGTCGGTAACACGCTGTTCGCCGGCCTGCTCGGCCAGCAACTGAGCCAACTGACTGCGCTGTCGGCGGCGGCCCCGAGCGCCGGGACGGAAGGGGAGAGCGCGGCCAGCGGCAAGAAATCGGCCAAGAAGAGCGTGCTGCCGGAGGAGTTGGTCCCGGCTGGGCAGATCGTGGCCTTGCAGCCGGTGCAGGCCGCCGTCACGTCCGAGCTGAGGCTGAATACGGAACCCGAGGTGGCCTCTGTCGCGCCGGGGGACGAGGTGCAGGAGGGGCTCCTGGCCGGGCTGGTGAGCGATAAGCCCCTTGCGGCAGAGGCGCAAAAATTGCCGGTGGACGGTGCTGCATTCGGACAATTCTTGCCGGTTCAGGCGGCGGCGAGCGGGGCGACCCAGCCGCCCGCCGAGGCCGGCCAGGCCAAGGTGCTGCCGTTGCCGATCAGCGACAGCAACTGGTCCAAGGCCATGAGCGAGCAGATGCTGTCGCTGGTCAGCGTCAAGGCCGACAAGGCCCAGATCCAGATCAATCCGCCCGAGCTCGGTCCGATCGACGTCACCCTGAAGCTCAATCAGGATCAGGTCCAGGTAACCTTCAGCGTTGCCACTCCGCAAGCGCGCGAAGCGGTGGAAAACAGCTTGCCCAAGCTCGCCACGATGCTGGCAGGAAGCGGCTTGCAACTGGCCGACGCCCAGGTGTCCAGCGGCCAGTCGGGGGGAGACCCGCGTCAGTCGCAGCGCCAGGCCAAGGCCTCGCGCGAGCCGGAGGACCAGGCCGTGGAGGGCAGCGATACCTTGTCGCTGATCAATCGGTCGCGGAATGTATTGAGCATTTTCGCCTGAATCAGGCGTGCTACTCATCATTTCGACCGCTGGGCGGGCCGGTGCCGCCCCTAAGTTGATGAATAACTCACACTAATTTGTCATTACCTCTATCCAGTCCGCCGGGATTTCTGGAAAATAGTAAAAAATACTATTTTGAAGACTGCAAGTTACGGACTGAGGTTTTATGGCGGAAGAAAAGAAAGCCGAGAAAAAGGCAGGGGGGAGTGGCAACAAGCTGATGATCGTCGTCATCGCTCTGCTGCTGCTGGTTCTTGTCGCCGTGGGGGGGCTGGCGGCCTATATGTTCACCAGCCTGCACGCATCGGCTGGCGACGCCCATGCCGAACAGGCGGCCGAGAAGCCCAAGAAGAAAGAAGGCCCGCCGATCTTCGAAAAGCTGGACACCTTCGTCGTCAACCTGGCCGGCAATGGCGGCAACATGCTGCAGGTGGACATGCAGGCGGAACTGGCCGACGAGGAAACCAAGAAGAAATTCACCGAGTACATGCCCAAGATCCGCAGCGCCCTGATCCTTTTGCTGTCGTCCAAGTCGCCGGACGAACTGGCCACCCCCGAGGGCAAGGTGAAGCTCAAGGCCCAGGTCAAGAAGATCATCAACGAATCGATGGACGCGGGCGAAGAGGAACCGGTGGAAAACATCCTGTTCACCGCTTTCATCATCCAGACGCAGTAAGCCATGGCCGACGATATCCTCTCCCAGGATGAGGTAGATGCCCTTTTGCGAGGGGTCACGGGAGAAGAGGCCGAAGACGATACCGGCCAGGACTCCCAGGGAATCCGTGCCTACGACATCGGTCGTCAGGAGCGGATCGTGCGCGGGCGCATGCCGACGCTCGAGATCATCAACGAGCGTTTCGCCCGCAACCTGCGCATCGGCCTGTTCAATTTCATCCGGCGTAACGCGGAAATCTCCGTCGGGCCGGTGCGGGTGCAGAAATACAGCGAGTTCATCCGCAACCTGGTCGTGCCGACCAACCTCAATCTGGTTCACGTCAAGCCGCTGCGCGGCACCGGCCTGTTGATCTTCGACCCGGACCTGGTGTTCCTGGTGGTGGACAACCTGTTCGGCAGCGACGGCCGCTACCACGTGCGCGTCGAGGGGCGCGATTTCACCCCGACCGAGCAGCGCATCATCCGGCGCCTGCTGGAGGTGGTGTTCACCGAGTACCAGAAGGCCTGGGAGCCGGTCTACCCGATCGAGTTCGTCTATCTGCGCTCGGAGATGAACACGCAGTTCGCCAACATCGCAACGCCGACCGAGGTGGTGGTGGCGATGACCTTCCATATCGAGATGGGCGCCGGCGGCGGCGAGTTCCACGTCTGCCTGCCGTACTCGATGGTCGAACCGATCCGTGACGTGTTGTCGAGCACGATGCAGGCCGACCGTACCGAGGTGGACAACCGCTGGGTCAACCTGATGTCGCGTCAGGTGCAGGCGGCGGAGGTCGACCTGGTCGCCACTTTGGCCGGTACCAGCGTGACGCTGGGGCAGGTGCTCAATCTTAAGAAGGGCGATGTCGTGATGCTGGAAGTGCCGGAGAAGATCATTGCCGACGTGTCGGGGATTCCGGTATTCGAATGCACCTACGGCACGGTGCAGGGGCGCTATGCCCTGAAGGTGGAAACCATTCTGGCCGGGGCGCACGAATTGGCCGAGCCCAAGGCCGGAGGAGAGCAACAATGAGTGACGAGCAACAAGCGAATATGGGCGAAGAAGAGGTGTCGATGGACGACTGGGCGGCCGCCATGGCCGAGCAGGAGTCGGCCGAGGCCCAGTCTCCGTCCGAAGCCACGGTGCAGCCGGCCCACGCGCTGTTCCAGGAATTCGGCGCCCCTGCGGCCAGCGCCAGCGTGCCGCAGAACCTCGACATGATCCTCGACATCCCGGTGCAGCTCACCGTGGAACTGGGGCGCACCCGTATCGCCATCCGCAACCTGCTGCAGCTGGCCCAGGGCTCGGTGGTCGAACTGGACGGCCTGGCCGGCGAGCCGATGGACGTGCTGGTGAACGGCTGCCTGATCGCCCAGGGTGAGGTGGTGGTGGTGAACGACAAGTTCGGCATCCGTCTGACCGACATCATCACCCCGGCCGAACGCATCCGCCGGCTGCAGAAATAATGCGGGGCCTGCTGCTGTCGTTGCTGGCCTTGCCGGCCGCCGCCGCCACCGCGGCACCGACGCCTCCCGGCCCGCTGATGAGCCTGTTGCAGGTTGTCGTCGGGCTGGCTATCGTGCTGCTCGCCATCGTCGGCGTGGCCTGGCTGTTCCGCCGCCTGAGCGGCGGCATGCTGCCCGGTTCGCACCGCCTGCGCGTGGTCAGCGGCCTGATGGTGGGGCAGCGTGAGCGGGTGGTCATCGTCGAGCTGGAAGGCGAGTGGCTGGTGCTGGGGGTGACCGCGCAGGCGGTCAACCTTCTCACGCGCCTGCCGCGTCCCGACGATGCCGATGACGTGGCCACGACCCCCGGCGATCCGTTCGCCCGCTGGCTCAAGAAAGCGCTGAGCGCCTCCCGCACTCCTTCCGGTCCTTCCGCTTCATGAAACGTGTCCTGGTTTTTTCGGGCCTGCTGCTTGCCGGCCTGTTTCCGTTTGTGGCCGATGCGGCCGGCCTGCCGCTGATGAACAGTTCGCCCGCTGCCGGCGGCGGGCAGAACTACTCGCTCAGCCTGCAGATGCTGCTGTTCATGACGGCGCTGTCGTTCATTCCGGCCCTGCTGCTGATGATGACCTCGTTCACCCGCATCATCATCGTGCTGTCGCTGCTGCGCCAGGCCATGGGTACCATGCAGGCGCCGCCCAACCAGGTGCTGATCGGCCTGGCGCTGTTTTTGACGCTGTTCGTGATGGGGCCGACCTTCGATCAGGTGTACAGCAAGGCCTGGGTGCCGTTCTCCGAGGACAAGATCGGCTTTGCCCAGATGATGGAGGAGGGCGGCAAGCCGATGCGCGAGTTCATGCTGAAGCAGACGCGCGAGAAGGACCTGGCGTTCTTCATCGAGGTGTCGCAATCGCCGGCGCCGCCTACCCCGGCCGAGGTGTCGATGAAGACGCTGATCCCGGCCTTCGTGATCAGCGAGCTGAAAACCGCGTTCCAGATCGGCTTCATGGTGTTCATCCCCTTCCTGATCATCGACCTGGTGGTGGCCAGCATCCTGATGGCGATGGGGATGATGATGGTGTCGCCGGTGATCATCTCGCTGCCGTTCAAGCTGATGCTGTTCGTGCTGGTCGACGGCTGGACCCTGCTGATGGGGTCGCTGGTGCGGAGTTTCTACGCCGGATGAACAGTAATTGGATCATGAGGAAGGCCTTGCCATGAGTCCCGAACTCGTCATCAACCTCGTGCAGAACGCCTTGTACGTTCTGATCATCGTCGCGGCTCCGGTCCTGCTGGTGTCGCTCCTGGTCGGTCTCTTGATCAGCGTGCTGCAGGCCGCCACGCAGATCAACGAAATGACACTGACCTTCATCCCCAAGCTGCTGGCGCTGTTCGTCACGCTGGTGCTGGCCGGGCCATGGATGATCAACACGCTGGTCGACTACACCGTGCGGCTGTTCCAGAGCATTCCCAACGCGATCGGCTGATGATCCCGATCAGCGACCTCCAGATCAACGCGCTGGTCAGCCTGTTCGTCTGGCCTTTCGCCCGCATCATGGGGCTGCTGCTGGCCGATCCGCTGTTCGCCTCGCGCTCCGCGCCGGCGCGCTTCAAGGCCGGCTTCGCGTTGTTGTTGACGCTGCTGCTGGTGCCCTTGTTGCCGCCGCAGCCGGCGATCCCACTGGTGTCGGCCGAGGGGATGGCGGTGCTGGTGCAGCAGTTGCTGATCGGGCTGGGGCTGGGGCTGGTGATGCGCGTGGTGATCACCGCGGTCGAGATGGCCGGTTTCGTCATGGGCACGCAGATGGGCCTGGGCTTCGCCTCGTTCTACGACCCGATCAACGCGGCCCAGGTGCCGACCATTTCGCGCATCCTGACGATCTTCACCTTCCTGTTGTTCCTGCTGATGGGCGGGCACCAGGTGGTGATCGCCACCCTGCTGGAGAGCTTTCGCACCCTGCCCATCGGCATGACGCTGCCGTCCGACGTGTTCAAGGCGCTGGCCCATTGGGGCGGGCACATCTTCGCCTGGGGGCTGTGGCTGGCCTTGCCGGTGGTGGCCGCGCTGCTGGTGACCAACCTCGCCATCGGCGTGATGACCCGCGCCTCGCCGCAGTTCAACATCTTCACCTTCGGCTTTCCGCTGACGCTGATGGTCGGCTTCGCCGCGCTCTACCTGGCGGTGCCGTTGATGGTGCCCGCCCTCGAGATGTTCTATCGCGACGCTTTCTCCTTCATGCAGGGCATGCTGAAGGCAGGCTAGGACGTGCCGCCCACGCGGAGCCGACGGTGAATCCGGCCGGGCTTTCTGGTAACATGTCGCCGATTTCATCGAACTCAACCCGGCCGCGTTGCGGCCTTTATTACTGACTGAGGCGATTATGGCTGGCCACAGCAAATGGGCGAACATCAAGCACAAGAAAGAACGCGCTGACGCCAAGCGCGGCAAGATCTTTACCCGACTGATCAAGGAAATTACCGTTGCCGCCCGTCTCGGCGGCGGCGACCCGGACGCCAACCCGCGCCTGCGCCTAGCGGTGGACAAGGCGCTCGACGCCAACATGCCGAAGGACAACATCCAGCGCGCCATCGACCGCGGCGCCGGCACGCTGGAAGGCGTGGACTACGTGGAAATCCGCTACGAGGGCTACGGCATCGGCGGTGCGGCGGTGATGGTCGACTGCATGACCGACAACAAGACCCGCACGGTGGCCGACGTGCGCCACGCCTTCAGCAAGTACGGCGGCAACATGGGCACTGACGGCTGCGTGGCGTTCCAGTTCAAGCACTGCGGCTACCTGGTGTTCGCGCCGGGCGTCGACGAAGACGCGCTGATGGAAGCGGCGCTGGAAGCCGGCGCCGAGGACGTGGTGACCAACGACGACGGCTCGATCGAGGTGATCACCGCGCCGTACGAGTTCACCGCGGTGAAGAGCGCGCTGGAAGCGGCCGGATTCAAGGCGGAAATGGGCGAAGTGACCATGCGCGCGCTCAATGAAACTGAACTCACCGGCGAAGACGCCGAGCGCATGCAGAAGCTGCTCGACGCGCTGGAAGACCTGGACGACGTGCAGGAGGTGTATACCTCCGCCGTGATGGACAACTGATCGCTTGGGAATAAATCTGCTGCGCGCCCCGATCCCGGCCCTGTGATGCTCGCCGTACCATTTGTACGGCTGAGCCTTTCGAGTCTCCTTGGGTCGAACCCGCCTCGGCTCGCGGCGATGACCGCAGGGAATCCCTGTGGGACGATTTCTTCCTCTAGCTTTGAGCCTGGTCCAGGCTACGCGCCTACCGGTAATTTTCTCGAAAGGCCTGCCACGACGGCGGGCCTTTTGCTCGTTTAGGAGCCGTTCCATGCCTTACCGTGCGCTGCTGCCGGCCCTGCTGTGGTGGGGGCTGTCGCTGTGGCTGCTGCTGAAGCCGGCGGGGGCGCCGTCGGCGATTCCGTATTTCGACAAGATCGGTCATTTCATGCTGTTTGGCGTGCAGGCCGCGCTGCTGGGATGGGGCCTGCATCGTGTTGGCGTGCCTCGGCCGCGCCTGACGGCCTGGCTGGGCTGCGTGCTGTGGGCCGGTCTGTCGGAGGGGCTGCAGGCCTGGCTGACGGTGGATCGCGCGGCGGAGTGGCTGGACGCGCTGGCCGACGTTGCCGGGGCCGGTGCGGCCGTGCTGGTGCTGGGGCGCTGCATCGCGCCGGCCGGCAAGGCGGTGTAAACTGAGCGTCATTTTGCCGGTCCTAACCGACAGCTATCCGACGTCCCACGGACACCCCGGGGAGAAAGACGACACCATGACCCAGACCCATGTCGCCCGCCGCCAGCGCCTGATGAGCCAGATCGGGGAGGGGGTGGCGATCCTGCCCACCGCGCCCGAAGCCATCCGCAACGCGGACACCCATTATCCCTACCGGCCCGACAGCCATTTCCTCTACCTCACCGGCTTCGCCGAGCCGGGCGCCGTGCTGGTGCTCGACGCCCGCGCCGGCAAGTCCATCCTGTTCTGCCGCGAAAAGAACCTCGAGCGGGAAATCTGGGACGGCTTCCGCCACGGCCCCGAGGGGGCGAAGGAGCAGTTCGGTTTCGACGAAGCCTACCCGATCGACGAACTCGACCAGCGCCTGCCCGACCTGCTGTCGGGTCAGCCGCAGCTGTGGTGGAACATCGGCCGCAACCCGGCCTTCGACCAGCAGGTGGCGGGCTGGCTCAACGCGGTGCGCGCCCGCTACCGCACCGGCGAGCAGGCGCCGCCGCGTTTCGGCGACCTGCTGGTGCTGCTCGACGAGATGCGCATGATCAAGGACGCTGGCGAGATCGCCACGCTGCGCCGCGCCGCCCAGATTTCGGCCGAGGCCCACGTGCGCGCGATGCGGGCGACCCGCCCCGGGCTCTACGAGTACCAAGTCGAGGCCGAGCTGCTGCATACCTTCGTCAGCCACGGCGCGCGCTTTCCAGCCTACGAGAGCATCGTGGCCGGCGGCGCCAACGCCTGCACGCTGCATTACGTCGGCAACGACTGTCGCCTCAACGACGGCGAGCTGCTGCTGATCGACGCCGGCTGCGAGCTGAACGGCTACGCCGCCGACATCACTCGCACCTTCCCGGTCAACGGCCGTTTCAGCGGCCCGCAGCGCGATCTGTATGAACTTGTGCTGGCGGCCGAGCTGGCCGGCATCGACGCGGTCAAGCCGGGCGCGCTGTGGACCGCGCCGGGGGATGCCGCGCTGCAAGTGCTGGTGCGCGGCATACTCGACCTCAAGCTGCTGGAAGGCACGGTGGACGGCGTCATCGAGTCCGGCGCCTACCGCCAGTTTTACATGCACAGCATCGGCCACATGATCGGGCTCGACGTGCACGACGTCGGCCAGCGCAAGCAGGGTGGCGAGTGGCGCACCTACCAGCCCGGCATGTGCACCACCATCGAGCCTGGGTTGTACATCCGCCCGGCCGCCAACGTGCCGGAGGCGTTCCACAACATCGGCATCCGCATCGAGGACGACGTGTTGGTGACCGACAGCGGGCGCGAAGTGTACACCGCGGAGGTGCCCAAGGGGGTGCAGGAAATCGAGGATTTGATGCGCACGTCCTGAGCGACGTTGTCAGGCTGATGAACGAGGCAGACGAACAAGAGTTATGACTGTGAATCCCGAACATGCCGATATCGTGGTCGTCGGAGGCGGCCCGGTCGGGGCGCTGGCGGCCTTGCGCTTTGCCCGTGCCGGGCGCCGCGTGCTGCTGGTCGAGGCGCGCGCCAAGGACGCGCCGATTCGCGACGCGCGGGCGCTGGCGTTGTCCTGGGCCAGCCGCAGGATGCTGCGTGACGCCGGCGGCTGGCCGGACGAGCTGGCGGCCACGCCGATCGACGCCGTGCACGTGTCGCAGCAGGGCAGTTGCGGGCGCACCGTGCTCGACCGCGCCGACCTGGCGCTCCCGCACCTGGGCGTGGTGGTCGACTACCCCTTGCTGACCGCGTCGCTCAATGCCGCGCTGGAAGGCGCCGGCGTCACGGTGCTGTGGCAGAGCCGGGTGGAGTCGGTGAAGTCGCTGCCGCATTACGCCCGGCTGACCCTGACGACGCCGGCCGGTCCGGGCATGCTGACCTGCCGGCTGGTGGTGCTGGCCGAGGGCGGCGGGCTGGCCGAGACCCTGCCCGGGATCAAGCGGCTGAGCCACGATTACCAACAGTGCGCCGTGCTGACTCACCTCACCACCGAATTGCCGCCGCAGGGCGTGGCCTACGAGCGCTTCTCGCAGCAGGGGCCGCTGGCGCTGCTGCCGCACGGCGACGGCTTCATGCTGGTGTGGACGCGCAGCGCCGAGGATGCCGCCCGCCTGCGCGACAGCGACGACGGCGTGCTGATCGCCGAGCTGCAGCAGGCCTTCGGCGAGCGCCAGGGACGCATCCTCGCGGCCGGGCCGCGCGCAGTGTTCCCGCTCGCGCTCAAGCAGGCCAATCGCCTGGTGAGCGGACGTGTGGTGCTGATCGGCAACGCCGCGCAGACCATGCACCCGGTGGCGGCGCAGGGGCTCAACCTGGGCCTGCGCGACGCGGCCGGGCTGGCCGACGCGCTGGACGGTGTGCGCGACCCCGGCGAGGCCCGCGCACTGGCCACTTTCGCCGCCGCGCGCAAGGTCGACGGCCACGCCGTGGTCGGCTTCACGCACGGCCTGATCCGGCTGTTCGACGGCCATTCGCCGCTGGTGAACACGCTGCGCGGCGCCGGCATGATGGCGCTGGATGTGTTGCCGCCGCTGCGCCGCGCTTTTGCCGGGCATCTGGTGTTCGGCGTGTGAGAGCCTGTGGGCGAATCCGCCGTGCCTCTCCATCCCGGTCCTGTGGGGCACGCCGTGCCGCGTATCCGGCTGGTTTCGAACCGGCCGCGCGGCGCGGCGATGGCCGCAGGGAGTCCCGGTGGGACGATGGCTTTCACGCGCTCCGAGAGAGCTAAAGCAATGAATACGAGACAAAACGATTTCGACGTCATCATCGTCGGTGGCGGCCTGGTCGGGGCCAGCCTGGCGCTGGCGCTGGCCGAGGCCGGGCGGCGCGTGGCGCTGCTGGAAGGGCAGGCGGCCCGCTTTGACGATCTGGAGGAGGGCTGGGACGCGCGCGTCTATGCCGTCAGCCCGGCCAACCGGCGTTTCCTGGAAAGCCTGGGGGCCTGGCCCGGCATGGAGCGCATCGGTACCATCGAGCGCATGGATGTGCGCGGCGACCGCGGCGGGCGCATCGAGTTTGCCGCCAGCGACGCCGATGCCGAGGCGCTGGCCTGGATCGCCGAGAACCGCTGGATGCTGGCGGCACTGTGGCGGCGGCTGGAGCAGAGCGACATCACCCTGTTGACCGGCGTGCGGCCGAGCGCGCTCGCCACCACGCCGCGCCAGGCCCGGCTGACGCTGGACGACGGGCGCGAATTCACGGCGGCGCTGCTGGTCGGCGCCGACGGCGCCAACTCCTGGGTGCGGGACCAGATCGGGCTCGAGGCCAGCATCAAGCCCTATGGCCAGTCCGGCGTGGTGGCCAATTTCGACTGCGAGCGGCCGCACGGCAACGTGGCGCGCCAGTGGTTCCTCGGCGACGGTATCCTGGCCTGGCTGCCGATGGCGGGCCAGCGCATGTCGATGGTGTGGTCGACGCCCGATCCGCAGTCGCTGCTGGAACTCGACGCCGAAACGCTGGCCGAAACCGTGGCGGCCACCGGCGATTACGCACTCGGCGGATTGAAGGTGATCACGCCGGCGGCGGCCTTTCCGTTGCGCTTGATCCGTCCACAAAGTACTGTGAAAGAGCGGGTGGCGCTGGTCGGCGACGCGGCGCATACCGTCCATCCGCTGGCGGGGCAGGGGGTCAACCTCGGCTTCCAGGATGCGGCGACGCTGGCCGGGCTGGTGCAGGATCAGCGCGACCCCGGCGACTGGCTGCTATTGCGCCGCTATGCGCGCCAGCGCAAGGAGGCGGTGGTCACCATGCAGACCACCTGCGATGCGCTGTTCGCGCTGTTCCACCAACGCGAATTGCCGGGGCTGCCATGGCTGCGCAACGCCGGTCTGAGCCTGACCAACCGCCTGGCTCCGCTCAAGCGGCAATTCGCCCGCCATGCCATCGGTTTCTGAACAAGGAAAAAACGCATGAATGCAACCCTGAAAAAACTGGCGCTGGCCACGCTGCTGCTGTCGTCGGTAGCCTGCGCCGCCAAGGCGTCGGACCCGGACGTGGCCGAGGTGAAGAAGGCCTTCGCTGCCCGCTTCCCCGACCGCAAGGTGGAGAGCGTCAACCCGACGCCGGTGAGCGGCATCTATGAGGTGGTGCTGTCCGGACGGCAGATCATCTATGTCGACGCCAGCGTCAAGCACCTCTTCGTCGGCGACCTGATCGACGCCGAGAAGCGCGAGAGCCTGACCGAGAAACGCGTGGCCGAGTTGTCCAAGGTGGCGTGGAAGGATCTGCCGCTGGACGCGGCCCTGAAAGAGGTGCGCGGCAGCGGCGCGCGCAAGGTGGCCATCTTCTCCGATCCGGACTGCCCGTTCTGCAAGCGTCTGGAGCGTGACACGCTGAAAGACGTGAACAACGTCACCATTTACACCTTCCTCTATCCGCTGACCCAGTTGCACCCCGACGCCATGCGCAAGTCGCGCCAGATCTGGTGCAGCAAGGACCGTGTCGGTAGCTGGACCGCGCACATGCGTCAGGGAGCCGAGCTGAGCGGTCCCGACAATTGCGATACCAGCGCGCTGGACAAGAACCAGACACTGGGGGCGAAGCTGGGCATCAACGGCACGCCGACGATGATCTTCGGTAACGGCCGCATGGTGTCCGGCGCCATTCCCGCCGCCGAATTCGAGAAGCACCTCAACGCCCAGTAAACCCGCGCATGCAGCCGGAGCGGAGTGCCGATCCAGGTGTAGACGGGCCGCTGACCGCCTGGTATCGAGCGCTGACGGCTCGTGAGCGGCTGATGCTGGCGCTGAGCCTGTCGCTGGCCCTGCACGCCGCCGCTCTGCTGCTGCCGGGCCCGCCGCCGCGCGCGGCGAGCGTGCCCGGCATGCTCAGCGTGCTGCTGTCCCCTTCTCCTTCTTCCGGGCGGCTCTTCCCCGAGGGTCGTTTCAGCTCCTCTGAGGTGCCGCTCCCATCGCTGTCGGGTCTGTCGGTCCAAGCTCATTCCCATGAGTACGGCACGGGTGATGAGCCGCGCCGGGTGCCCGCGGCCGTGGTGGCGAGCGAACCGCTGGCCGCCACGGCGGATGCCTCCGCCCCCCTGACGATGCAGCCCGCCTCCGCACTGCCCGGGACGGAGGCGGGCGGGTATTTCCCGGCGACGGCGCTGGATGTGCCGGCCCAGCCCTTGCAGCCTATCGTCTTCACGCTGCCGCCGGATGCCCCGGCCGGCGAGGCACGGCTGATGGTGAGGGTCTACATTAATGAACAGGGTGGGGTCGACGCGGTCGAGCCCGAGCAGCCCGATCCCTCCGGAGTGCTCGAGCGCGAGGCGCTCCGCGTTTTCCTGCCAATCCGCTTTGCGCCGGCGCAGCGGCATGGACTGGCAGTGAAGAGCTACAAGCGCATCGAGGTGCGCATGCAAAATTAAAACGTTTGTTTTATTTGTGCTAGAGTACCTTCCGTCGAGCCGGGCAACCGGCACCCTTATGCAACGGGAGGAGCGTCTCCCAACCACTCAGAGGAATGAACATGTCTGATCTGCAAACGCTGTTCGCCCAGGCCCAGGCCGACGTGAAGACCCTGGCCGAGCGGCCGGACAACCAGACCCTGCTGCAGCTCTATGCCCTCTACAAGCAGGCGACCGACGGCGACGTGCAGGGCGAGCGGCCGGGCATGATGGACTTCATCAACCGCGCCAAGTACGACGCCTGGGACAAGATCAAGGGCATGAGCGCCGAAGAGGCGATGCAGGGGTATGTGGATGTGGTCCGCAAGCTGATGAGCGAGTGAACCCTGCTCGGCGGCAGATAGAACCGGTGGCGATCCCACCGGTTTTTTCATGTCCGGCCGCCAGAACCGCTAGAATACCCCGCTGGAATGACAGATTGCCGCGTCCGTGCGGCGGGCAGCACAAGGGGAAAGCAGACGATGATTCTGGTGACGGGCGGGGCGGGCTTCATCGGGGCCAATTTTGTCAGGCTGTGGCTGGAGCGGGGCGACGAGCCGGTGCTGGTGCTCGACAAGCTGACCTACTCCGGCAACGCCGACAACCTGCAGCCTTATCTCGATGAGGGCCGGGTGACGCTGGTGCGCGGCGACATCGGCGATACGGCCCTGCTGGAGAAGCTGCTGGCCGAGCACCGTCCGCGCGCCATCCTCAACTTCGCCGCCGAGAGCCACGTCGATCGTTCGATCCACGGTCCGGCGGTGTTCATCGAGACCAATATCGACGGCACCTTCCGCCTGCTGCAGGCGGCCACGGCCTACTGGTCGGCGCTGCCGGCCGAAGACAAGGCGGCGTTCCGCTTCCTGCACGTGTCCACCGACGAGGTGTTCGGTTCGCTGGGCGAGCATGACGCGCCGTTCTGCGAGACCACGCCGTATGCGCCCAACAGTCCCTACGCCGCGTCCAAGGCGGCCTCCGACCATCTGGTGCGTGCCTGGCACCATACCTACGGCTTGCCGGTGCTGACCAGCAACTGCTCCAACAACTACGGGCCGTACCAGTTCCCGGAAAAGCTGATTCCGCTGATGATCGACCGTGCACTCGACGGCCAGCCCTTGCCGGTGTACGGCGACGGCCGCCAGATCCGCGACTGGCTCTACGTCGAGGACCACTGCCGCGCGCTGATGGCGGTGCTGGAGCGCGGCCGGGTCGGCGAGGTGTACGCCATCGGCGGCTCGTGCGAGAAAACCAATCTCGAGGTGGTTGAGACCTTGTGCGCCACGCTCGACGCCTGCCGCCCGCGTGCCGACGGGGTGTCCTACCGGGAGCAGATCGCCTTCGTCGCCGACCGCCCCGGCCACGATCGGCGCTATGCCATCGACGCCGGCAAGATGCGCCGCGAGCTGGGCTGGACGCCGCAGGAGACCTTCGCCAGCGGGATCGAGCGCACCGTGGCCTGGTACCTGGGCTATCCGGAATGGGTGGCAGCGGTGAAGAGCGGCACCTATCGCGACTGGCTCGTCCAGCACTATGGGGCCAACTGATGCGCATCCTGTTGACTGGCGGCAGCGGACAGCTCGGCTTCGAGCTGCGCCGCAGCCTGGCGCTCTACGGCAAGCTGTGGGCGCCGGGGCGGGACGAGCTCGATCTGGCGCACCCGGACCGGCTGGCGGGGCCGGTGCTCGGCTTCGCGCCCGACCTGATCGTCAACGCCGCCGCCTATACCGCGGTCGACCGCGCCGAGGCCGAGCCGGAGCTGGCGGAGCGGGTGAACGCCGAGGCGCCGTCCGAACTGGCCAACCTGGCCGAACACCTGGGCGCGACCCTGCTGCATTTTTCCACCGATTACGTCTTCGATGGAACTGGGACAGAACCCTATCGGGAGAGCGACCCGACCCGTCCCTTGAGCGTGTACGGCCGCACCAAGCGCGACGGCGAGCTGGCGGTGATGAGCGAGTGCTCGCGCCATTACGTGCTGCGCACCAGTTGGGTCTACGGCAGCGTCGGCGGCAACTTCGTCAAGACCATCCTGCGCCTGGCCGCGCAACGCGATACGCTGAACGTGGTGCACGACCAGGTCGGCGCGCCGACCGCGGCGATGCTGATCGCCGACGTCACCGCATTGCTCGTCGCGCGCCTGCGGGAAGGGCGGGTGCCGCCGTACGGCCTCTACCATCTGGCGGCGGCGGGCGAGACCTCATGGTATGGTTTCGCCAGCGCCATCGTCGACGCCGCGCAGCGCGCCGGACAGGGGCTGCTGCTGCAGCCCGGCGCGATCCGGGCGATCCCGGCAGCCGACTACCCGACGGCGGCGACGCGCCCGGCCAACTCGCGGCTCGACACCCACAAACTGCGCGCCGCGCTCGGCATCGTGCTGCCGGACTGGCGCCATCACTTGCAGCTGGTGCTGCAACAGCTTTCCGTCCGACAAGGCTAATCCCATGGCTCAACGCAAAGGCATCATCCTCGCCGGCGGCTCCGGCACCCGGCTCTATCCGGTCACCTTGGGGGTGTCCAAGCAGCTCTTGCCGGTGTACGACAAGCCGATGATCTACTACCCGCTCAGCACCCTGATGCTGGCCGGCATCCGCGACGTGCTGATCATTTCCACGCCGCAGGACACGCCGCGCTTCCAGCAGTTGCTGGGCGACGGCAGCCAGTGGGGCATGAGCCTCGGCTACGCGGTGCAGCCCAGTCCGGACGGCATCGCCCAGGCTTTCCTGATCGGCGAGCCTTTCCTCGCTGACCAGCCCTCGGCGCTGGTGTTGGGCGACAACCTGTTCTTCGGCCATGATCTGGCCGGCAAGATGAGGCAGGCGGCGGCGGGCGGGCAGGGCGCCACGGTGTTCGCCTACCCGGTGCACGATCCGGAGCGCTACGGGGTGGTGGAGTTCGATGCCGCCGGCCACGCCGTCAGCCTGGAGGAGAAGCCGGCGCAGCCGAAATCGCGCTACGCCGTGACCGGGCTGTACTTCTACGACGGGCAGGTGGTCGATTTCGCCCGCGAACTGCGCCCATCGGCGCGTGGCGAGTTGGAGATCACCGACATCAACAGCCGCTATCTGGCCGCCGGCCAGCTCGACGTGCAGGTGATGGGGCGCGGTTACGCCTGGCTCGATACCGGCACCCACGAGTCGCTGCTGGAGGCCAGCCAGTTCATCGCGACGCTGGAGAAACGGCAGGGGCTGAAGATCGGCAGCCCGGAGGAGGTGGCCTGGCGCAGCGGCTTCATCGACGACGCAGAGCTCGCGCGGCTGGCCGAGCCGATGAAGAAGAACGGTTACGGCCAGTACCTGCTGTCGCTGTTGAACGAACGCATCTTCTGAGGTCGGTATGAAAGTCATCGAGACGGCGCTGAACGGACTCGTGCTGCTGGAGCCGACGGTGTTCAAGGATGCGCGCGGCGAGTTCTGCGAGACCTTCAACGCACGCCGCTTCGCCGCGCTGATCGGGCGCGAGGTGAACTTCGTGCAGGATAACCGTTCGTTCTCGCTGCCGGGCGTGCTGCGCGGGCTGCATTACCAGCACGCTCATCCGCAGGGCAAGCTGGTGCAGGTGACGCAAGGAGCGGTGTGGGACGTGGCGGTGGACCTGCGGCGCTCCTCGCCGAGCTTCGGGCAGTGGTACGGGGTGACGCTGTCGGCGGAGAACCGGCGCCAGCTATGGATTCCGGAGGGCTTCGCGCACGGCTTCCTGGCGCTGCAGGACGGGGCCGAGTTCTGTTACAAGGTCAGCGATTACTGGCATGCCGGCGACGAGTACTGCATCCGCTGGGACGACCCGGCGCTGGCGATAGCGTGGCCGCTGACGGGGGAGCCGGTGCTGTCGGACAAGGACAGGCAGGGGGTGAGTCTGGCCGAGGCGCCGCTGTTCTAACCGGTCCGCGCCGGCAGCAGCAGCGGGCTGAAGGCGCGGGTGGACAGGCAGAGGCGGTCGCCGCAATCCAGCCCCTGCGCCTCCTCGTCGCTGGCGATCACCTCGATGATGTCGTGGCCGACGCGCAGCGTCAGCAGCCACACCACGTCGCTCCGGCGCTTGGCCAGCACCTCGGCGTCGAGCGATAGCCGGTCATGCGCCCGCGCCTGGCCGATGAACACCTCATGCGGCGTGCCGCGCATGGTCAGCGTGCCGGCCTGGCATTGCCAGACCTCGTCCGCCAGCCGGAACACTTCCCCGATGTCGTGGCTGACCAGCAGCGTGGTCAGGCCGAGGCGGCGCTGCAGCGCCAGCAGCTCGTCCTGCAGGCCGCGGCGCAGCGCCGGGTCGAGCGCCGACAGCGGCTCGTCCAAGAGCAGCAGCGCCGGCTTGGGCGCCAGGGCGCGCGCCAGCGCCACGCGCTGACGCTGGCCGCCGGAGAGCTCGTGCGGGCGCCGCTCGGCCAGGGCGTCGAGGCCGGTCAGCGCCAGCAGCTCGTCCACCCAGCTGCCGGCGTCGCGTCCGACGCCGAACGCCACGTTCTGGCGCACGCTCATGCGCGGGAACAGCGCGTAATCCTGGAACACCATGCCGACGCGGCGCCGCTGCGGAGGCAGGCAGATGCCCCGCGCCGCGTCGAACCACACCTCGCCGTTGACCACCAGCCGCCCGGCGGCCGGCCGTTCCAGCCCGGCCAGCAGCCGGAGCAGCGTGCTCTTGCCGCTGCCGGAGGGACCGAACAGCGTCAGCAGGCGGCCGCGCTGCAGCGTGCCGGCCATGGCCAGCGCGAAGCGGTCCGATCCAGTGCTGCGCTGGAACTGCAGGTCGAACTCGATCATGCGGCGTCCTTTCCGTCGCGGCGGTTGAGCCAGTGCAGCAGGAACACCACGGCGAAGCTGAAGACGAACAGGATCAGCGAGTAGGCGTGCGCCACCGGGTAATCGTGCACTTCCACCTCGTTGTAGATGGCGATCGACGCGACGCGCGTCTCGTCCGGGATGTTGCCGCCGATCATCAGCACCAGGCCGAATTCGCCGACGGTGTGGGCGAAGGCCATCACCGTGCCGGCCAGCAGCGCCGGGCGGATGGTCGGCAGTTCCACTTGCCAGAGGGTCTGCCAGCGCGATTTGCCGAGCGTCCAGGCGGCCTCGCGCAGGCTCGCCGGCAGGTTGGCGAGCGCCGCCTGCACCGGCTGCACCATGAACGGCAGGCTGTAGAGCACCGAGCCCACCACCAGCCCCTCGAAGGTGAACACCAAGCGCAGGTCGAAGGCCTGTTCCAGCCAGCGCCCGAGCGCGTTCTGCGGGCTCAGCGTCAGCAGCAGGTAGAAGCCCAGCACCGACGGCGGCAGCACCAGCGGCATGCTGACCAGGGTTTGCACCAGCGGCTTGAGGCGCGAGCGCGAGTGGGCGATCCACGCCGCCAGCGGCACGCCGAGAAACAGCAACAGCAGCGTGGTGACGGCAGCGAGCCGGGCGGTGAGCCACAGCGGGGCGAGGTCGAGGGAGTCGGGCATAGAGCTTAATCGTTGAGCAGGGTCATTTCGTTGGATTTGATCAGCGCCTCGACCGCGTCGCCCGGGGTGAGTTCGAGCCGTTGCGCCGAGCGCGTGGTGATCAGCGCGGCCAGCGCATGCGGGCCGAAACGCAGCTCGACGCGGGTCAGCAGCGCGCCCTGGTGCAGTGCGACTACGCGGCAGGGCAGGCGGTTGCGCACGCTGAGGGCGCCGCCGAGCTCCTTGGCCAGCGCCACTTCCTGTTCCTTGAACAGCAGCGTGACGGCGCTGCCGGGCGGGTGGCGCCGGGCGGGCTCCGGCTCGCCGACCAGCATCGCGGTGCAGGCCACGCCTTCGGTGACGACGTCGATCAGGGCGAGGCCGTCGCCGGCGGCGACGGCGCTGACGGTGGCGGGCAGGCGGTTCATGGCAGGCTGTAGCCGCTCTGTTCGAGGATGCGGCGCGCCGGGGCGCTGAACAGGAAGTCGTAGAAGCGCTTCGCCGCTGCCGTCGGCGCCGCCTGGGGCTGGTGGATCAGCACCGCGCCCTGGGCGATCGGCTGGTAGGCCTGCTTCGGCACCTCGCGCCACTGTCCCTGGCCCTTCAGCTCGGGTGCCAGCACCACCGACTTGGCGGTGAAGCCGATCTCGGCCACGCCGCTCTGGATGTACTGGCTGGCCTGGGCGATGCTGTCGCCGTAGACCAGCTTGGGCGTCACCGTTTCGGTCAGCTTGTAGTAGTTGAGGGCGTTCAGGGCCTCGCGGCCATACGGTGCGGTCTTGGGATTGGCCAGCGCGATCTTGCGCACGCCGTCCGTGGCCAGCGCCTGCTGCCAGCGGTTGAGATCGGCCCCGCGCGTGCTCCATACCACCAGCGTGCCCAGCGCATAGGGCTTGGGCGGGGCGCTGGTGAGGCCCTTGCTTGCCAGTTCCTGCGGGAAGTCCATGTCGGCCGACAGGAACACCTCGAACGGCGCGCCGTTGGCGATCTGCGTGGCGAGCTTGCCGGACGAGCCGAAGCTGCCCTTGGCGTCGATGCCGGTCTGCTGCTTGAAGGCGCGCGCCAGGTCGTCGAAGGCGTACTGCACGTTGGCGGCGACCGCTACGCTGACGGTTTCGGCCAGGGCGAGACCGGAGGGCAGGGCGAGGCTCAGGGCCAGCAGCAGGGGATGGAGTTTCATGCGAGTTTTCCTGTAGGGAGAATCAGAACGGGGCGCCCAGGATCACGCTGCGCGCGTCGAACACCGCCAGCGCGGCGCTGCCGGGCGGCAGGCGGTGAGCCTCTTCGGGCGGGACGATGCCGAACACCCTGTCGCCGCCGGCGAGCCGCAGGCCGACTTCGGCCTGTTCCGGGCCGGTGACGATGCTCTCTACCGTGCCGGCGAGACAGTTGCCGGGCGGCAGGCCGGTGGCATCGGCCGGATGGATGCCGACCCATTGCGCCTTGATCAGCGCCACCAGCTCGGCGCCGGGGCGGATGGCGAGCTGCTCGCTGCTCAGGTGGGTGACCACCACGTCGAGCGCGTCCCCGCCGGAGAGCGTGAGCGTGACGCGGTCGTTGACCGGGCCGCTGGTGAGCTGGCTCACGCGACCGAACAGCTGGTTGCGCGCCGAGGTCTTGAGCGCCAGCCGCTGCAACAGCGGCAGGCTGTGTTCGAGGGTGCCGGCCTCTTGCGACAGCGCGGCGACGAAGGCGGCGTGGGCGCGTTCGATGGCCTGATAGGCCGCCACCAGTTGTTCGCCGCGGGCGGTGAGGCGGGTGCCGCCGCCGTTCTTGCCGCCGGTCTCGCGCGTCACCAGTGGGCTGTCGGACAGCCGGTTCATCGTCTCCAGCGTGTCCCACGCCCACTTGTAGCTGCGCCCGAGCTGTTTGGCCGCGGCGCTGATCGAGCCGCTGGCGGCGATCGCCTGCAGCAGCGCCACTTCGGCGTGGCCGGCCAGGTTGTGGTCGTCCTGTTCGAACCACACCCTGGCGTTGAGTTTCAGTGCCGTCTCGCTCATGACCGTGTCCCGCCAAGCGTTATAGTGCGGTGAGTATAACGCTAGGTGTGCAAGCTCGCTATATTCAGCGTGATATAGCGCTTGACCGGGATCAAGCCCAAGCGATTTTCTTGTGGGCGACAGGGTTGATCGCCAAGGCGTCGTTACCTCGGCATCCCGCCACGTCTCGACTATAGTAAAAGTGCGCCCCAAGGTTGGTCGGGCTGACTACAGCGGTGTTGGCGGCTGGGTTGGCTTCGAGACTGGAGGGGCGCTTTTCTATGGGCCGCCGCCTTGAAAGGGAAGGTCAGCGCCCTATTGCCAGCGCAAAGGGGGCCAGTCGAGCGGCGGATAGACCGGCAGGCCGGCGGCAAAGGGCGGCCATACTTCGCCTTGCAGCAGCGGTCGCAGATAGTCGAGAAACGCCGGGCTGACCGAGAAGCCGTCCGCCCCGATGAAGGCGGGGGGAAGCAGACGCTCGGCGCCGCCCACCTCGGCAAGCGGCACCGCGACGGTTTCCCAGCCGGCGCCGGTCGCGGCTTGCCGCAGTCCTACCATGATCCCGCTTTGCCCTTGCTGCGCCCATTGCAGCGCCGTGCGCCCCGCTTGCTGCGCCAGCCTGAGATCAAGCGCCGAGGCGAGATGACGCGCCGCGCGCTGCATGCAGTCAGCCACCGCCACGTGGGCGTGCAATCCGCGTTGCCGTATCAGGTAGTCGGCCACGCGTTGTGCTGCTCCTCCCAATTGCTGGAAGGACGAGCCAGGCGCATAGGGTTGTTCGGCCAGCAGGGTGCCGTCGGCATGGCGCAGTCCCTCGGCCACTATCAGCAAGGCATGGCCGTGGCGCCGCATGCAGTCGTCGAGCGCATCGAGCAGGCGTGCCGGCTGGTAGGGGACCTCGGGCAGCAACAAGAGATGCGGCGCCTCGCCAGGATGGAGCGCCGCGGCGGCACAACTGGCGGCCAGCCAGCCGGCGTTGCGGCCCATGGTTTCCAGCAACTGCACCCGCCCCGGGCCGAGGCTGGCCAGGTCGAGCGCCAGTTCTCGCACCGAGGCGGCCAGGTACTTGGCCGCGGATGGGTAGCCGGGGCTGAAGTGGGTGCCGAGCAGGTCGTTGTCGATGGTCTTGGGGATGCCGATGACTTGCAGCGGATAGTCCAGTTCCTGGCCCAGCTGGGTGAGCCGCCGGGCTGTTTCCATGGAGCCGTTGCCGCCGTTGAGCAGGATCGTGCCGATGCCGGCCCCGGCCAGCACGCGGCGCAGTTGCCGCCAGCTGTCCGGCGCTTCGTCGAACGGCGGCAGCATCTCGCGGCTGGAGCCAAAACAGGTGCCGGGTAGGGTGGACAGGCGCTGCCATTGCCGGCGCGGTACGGCGTCCAGGTCGAGCAGCTCGCCCCGGCGCAGGCCGGTCAGGCCGTGGCGGGCCGCGCACAGCGACACGCCGGCCTGACGCGCCGCCTCGATCACTCCTTGCGCCGAGGCATTGACCACCACCGTCGGCCCGCCCGATTGCAGATACAGCACACGCGATGCTGACATCCCCGCCCTCCCGATGTGGCTTGCTTCGTTCGGCAAGCCGCCCCTCCCGCGGCAAGCGCACGAAGCCGGCCAGGGGAGATCGGCATGCCCTGCCCTGCAGCCGGCCATCCCTGTCTGAGGGGCGGCTGTCTCGCCCTTCTCCTCACTATAACAAACGCCGGCAGGTGTTCCGGGCCGGGTTGCTGCCGCCCGTGCCGGCGAAAAATGGAAGAAAGTTTGATCTGATGCCGGGCGAGGGGGTGGTCCTTGACTAGACTGAATTGGTAAAGCCTCGCCCGGCAGGGAAATTCACCATGAGAGCGCCACCCCGGCATCTGGCCGCCCACACTTTCTATCATCTTGCCGAAACGCCGCTGGCCGGACGCTGCTGCCGCGGACTGGCCTGTTTCGCGGCCCGCGCCGATGCCCCGGCCAAGTGGGCCGCCGCCGCGGCCGAACCGTCGGTGTACTGCCTCGGCAAGTGCTATGCCGGGCCCAGCGACAGCGATCACGACCCCCGCCCCCATGTCGCGGCGCACAGCCGGCAGACCGTGCTGCTCGACAACCTGCTGGCCGGCGGCGTGCACGATCTGGCGGGCTACGAGGCGCGCGGCGGGGGGAGGGCGCGCATGCATGCGTTGGCCATGGCGCCGAGGACCCTGGTGCGGATGGTGGAGGAGAGCCGCCTGCGCGGCCGGGGCGGGGCCGGCTTTCCGGCCGGGCGCAAATGGCAGGCGGTGGCCGCGGCGACGGCCCCACACAAGTACCTGGTGGTCAACGCCGACGAGGGGGATCCCGGCGCGTTCTCCGACCGCCTGCTGATCGAGGACGACCCGTTCCGCCTCATCGAGGCGATGATCATCGCCGCCCATGCCGTCGGCGCGGGGCGCGGCTACATTTATTTGCGCAAGGAGTATCCGCTGGCGGCCGCCCGGCTGGCCCAGGCCCTCGATGAGGCGCGCCGGGCCGGCTGGCTCGGGGAAGGCTTCGACGCCGAGCTGGCGATCGGTGCCGGCAGCTATCTGTGCGGCGAGGAAACCGCGCTGCTCAACGCGCTGGAAGGACGCCGCCCCGAGGTTCGCCTGCGTCCGCCGCAGATCACCGCGCAGGGCCTGTTCGGCGCGCCGACGCTGCTGCACAACGTCGAGACCCTGTGCGCGCTGCCGTGGATCGTCGAGCACGGCGCCGCCGCCTACGCCGCGCTCGGCTTTTCGCAGAGTCGCGGCACCAAGCTGTTGTCGCTCAACTCGCTGTTCCGGTGGCCGGGGCTGTACGAGGTCGAGTTCGGCCTGCCGCTCTCCGAGGTGGTCGATACGCTGGGCGGCGGCCTGCGCTGCGGCCGGCTCAAGGGGGTGATGGTGGGTGGGCCGCTGGCCGGCATCGTGCCGCCCCCGCTGTTGGCCACGCCGCTGGGCTACGAGGAGATGCAGGCCATCGGCTGCGCCGTGGGTCACGGTGGCGTGATCGCCTTCACCGACGACACCCCGCTCATCGCCATCGTGGCCGAGGTATTCCGCTTCGGGGCGTGGGAGTCGTGCGGCAAGTGCACGCCGTGCCAGCGCGGCACGCCGGAGCTGGCGCGGATGTTCGCGTCGGCGCTGGCCGGCGGGCGCATCGACAGGGCGCGCTGCCAGGATTTGCTCGAGGCGCTCGGTGCCGCCAGCCTGTGCGGCCACGGTCGCGGCCTGGCCGAGTTCGCCCAAGCCGTGGCGACCCATTTTCCGGAGGAGTGGCAGGCATGCTTCAGTTGACCATCGACGGCGTGGCCCATACCTGCGAGCCGGGACTGTTGCTCGAGGTGCTGTTGCAGGCCGGGGTGGAGGTGCCGCATCTGTGCCATGACCCGCGGCTGGCGCCGCACGGCGGCTGCCGGCTGTGCCTGGTCGAGATCGACGGCCAGCCGCGGCCGGTGGCGAGCTGTACCTGCCAAGCCGAGGCCGGCATGGTGGTCCGCACCGACACCCCGGCGCTGCGTGCCTTGCGCCGTACCCACTTGCAGCTGTTGGCCGAGAACTACCCGGCGGCGGCGCTCGAGGCCGAACCGGGGCACCCGTTCCACCGCCTGCTCGCCCGCCACGACGTGGAGCCGGGCAACCGGCTGCGCGACGGGTTGTTCGTCGACGACAGCCATCCCTACATCGGCGTCGACATGACGCGCTGCATCGATTGCCAGCGCTGCCTGCGCATCTGCGAACAGGTCCAGGGACAGTTCGTGTGGGAGGCGTGGCAGCGCGGCACGGCGATGCGCATGGCGCCGGCGCACGGTCCCTCCTTGCTGGAGGGCGGCTGCGTCAGCTGCGGCGCCTGCGTCGACAGCTGTCCGAGCGGGGCGCTCTACGACAAGCGGGTGACGGCGGAGCCGGAGGCCTGGACGCGCACCACCTGCGTCTACTGCGCGGTGGGCTGCCAGATGGAGGTGGGCAGGCGCGATGGGCGCGTGGTGGCAGTGCGCCCGGCGGCGAGCCCGGTCAACCGGGGCCACCTGTGTGTCAAGGGGCGCTACGCCTTCGAGTTCAACCACGCCCCCGATCGCATCACCCATCCGATGCTCCGCGACGCCGGCGGTTGGCGCACGGTGAGCTGGGACGAGGCGCTCGACTTCACCGCCGGGAGGCTCAAGGCCATCGTCGCCCGGCACGGACCGGACGCCATCGGCGTGCTGGGGTCGGCGCGCGCCACCAACGAGGAGAACTACCTGGCGCAGAAGTTCGCCCGCGTGGTGCTCGGCACCAACAACGTCGATTGCTGCGCGCGCGTCTGCCACACGCCGAGCGCCAAGGCGCTCAAGACCATGCTCGGCACCGGTGCGGCGAGCAACAACTTCGACGACATCGAACAGGCCGGCGCCTTCCTGGTCTGCGGCGCCAACCCGACCGAGAACCATCCGGTGGTCGGCGCGCGCATCAGGCAGGCGGTGCTGAAAGGCGCCGGGCTGGTGGTGATCGACCCGCGCCGCACCGAGCTGGCCGAACTGGCCGACGTGCACCTGGCGCCGAGGCCGGGCTGCAACGTGCTGCTGTTCAACGCCATGGCGGCGACGCTGATCGAGGAAGACCTGTTCGATGCGCGCTTCATCGACGAGCGCGTCAGCGGGCTGGAGGAGTTCGCCGAGTTCATCACCGGTTACGCACCGGAACGGGTCGCCATCGAATGCGGCGTGGCCGCCGCTGACATCCGCGCCGCGGCGCGCCTCTATGCCGCCGGCCGGCCGGCGATGTGCTTCCACGGCCTCGGCGTGACCGAGCACCTGCAGGGCACCGATGGGGTGATGGCGCTGATCAACCTGGCGCTCTTGACCGGCAACCTGGGGCGGGCCGGGGCCGGCATCAACCCCTTGCGCGGCCAGAACAACGTGCAGGGGGCGGCGCAGATGGGCTGCGACCCGGCGACGCTGACCGGGGCACAGTCGTTCAAGGAAGCCGGGCCGCGTTTCGAAGCGGTCTGGGGCGTGCCCCTGCCGGCCCGTCGCGGTCTCAACCTGCTGCAGATGATCGACGCGGCGGCGGAGGGCGGGCTCAAGGCGTTGTGGGCATTCGGCTACGACATCTACCAGTCGCTGGCGCATGCCGACGAGACCAGCGAGGCCTTGTCCCGTCTCGAACTGGTGATCATTCAGGATCTGTTCCTCAACGAGACCGCCAAGGCCTTCGGCAGTGTGTTCCTGCCGGCGGCGTCGTTCCTCGAACGCGACGGCACCTTCATGAATTCGGACCGGCGCGTGCAGCGCATCCGCCAGGTGGTGCCGCCGCCGGCCGAGGCCCGGCCCGACTGGTGGATCATCCAGCAGCTGGCGGCGCGGCTCGGGCGGGCGGAGGGGTTCGCCTTCGACGGCCCGGAAGCGATCTGGGACGAGGTGCGCGCGCTGTGGCCGGACGGCACCGGGCTCAGCTACCGGCGGCTGGAACGGGAGAGCCTGCACTGGCCCTGCCCGGACGAGCGGCATCCCGGCACGCCGGTGCTGCACCAGTCGCGTTTCGCCATCGGCAAGCGCGCCATGCTGGCGACCATTCCCTACCTGCCGACACCGGAACAGACCGACGAGAACTACCCGCTGCTGCTCAGCACCGGCCGTTCGCTCTACCACTTCAACGCCGGCACCCTGAGCTCCCGCACCCCCAACGCGGCGTTGCGCCCGAGCGACACGCTGGACATGGCACCGGCCGACGCCACCCGCCTCGGCCTCATCGACGGCGAACCGGTACGGGTGCGCAGCCGCTACGGGGCGGTGGTGCTGCCGCTGCGCATCACCGACAGGGTGCCGCCGGGGCAGTTGTTCGCCACCTTCCACCGCGCCGACCTGATGGTGAACCGGCTGACCTCGTCGGTGCGCGACAGCAAGGTGCAGACGCCGGAGTACAAGGTCACCGCGGTGCGGGTGGAGCGGGTGTCCGCCTGAAGGCGGGCGACGAGGGGAGGGCGCATGGAGATTTACGGTTTCGACGCCTTTTCGCCGGCCGAGATCGCCGAGCGGGTGGAGAAGGTCGGCGTCGCCAAGGCGCGGCTGCCGTTGCGGCAGATGGTGCCGCTGGGCGTGCTGGCCGGCGCCTTCATCGGCCTGGGCGCGCTCTATTTCGTGCTGGTGATGAGCGACCCCACGCTCGGCTTCGCCGCCAGCCGGGTGCTGGGCGGACTGGTGTTCTCGCTCGGGTTGCTGCTGGTGGTGGTGGCGGGCGCCGAGCTGTTTACCGGCAACAACCTGCTCGCCATGGCCTGGGCCGACGGCCGCATCGGCACCGGGCTGTTGCTGAAGAACTGGCTGGTGGTGTGTCTGGCCAACTTCGTCGGGGCGGCCGGTCTCGCGGTGATGGTGTGGCTGGCCGGGCACCCCGCCCTGAACCAGGGTCTGGTGGCCGAGCAGGTGGTGCGGCTGGCCGCCGCCAAGTGTTCCGCGCCGCTCGCCACGCTGTTCTGGCGCGGGGCGCTGTGCAACGTGCTGGTCTGCCTCGCGGTGTGGATGGCCATGGCCGGGCGCAGCGTCACCGACAAGATGGTGGCCGTGGTGTTTCCGATCTCGGCCTTCGTCGCCGCTGGCTTCGAGCACAGCATCGCCAACATGTACCTGATCCCGCTGGCGATGCTGCTCAAGGACGGCGTCGGCACGGCGATCCCGTTTGCCGACGCCATCGGCTGGGGCGGCTTGCTGCGCAACCTGCTGCCGGTCATCGCCGGCAACCTGCTGGGCGGCAGCGTGCTGGTGGCGCTGGTGTATTACCTGATCTACCGGCGCGGGGCGGGCGTGACGGCGCCTGTCCCGGCCGATCGTGGGAGCGAATGATGCGCATCACCTTTCTCGGCGCGGTGGGCACCGTGACCGGCAGCAAGTTCCTGGTGGAGCACGGCGGCGCGCGCGTGCTGGTGGATTGCGGGCTGTTCCAGGGCTTCAAGCAGCTGCGGCTGCGCAACTGGGCCCGGCTGCCGTTCGAGCCCGCCCGCCTCGATGCCGTGGTGCTGACCCACGCCCACCTCGATCATAGCGGCTATTTGCCCGTGCTGGTACGCGACGGCTTTGCCGGCCCGGTCTATGCCAGCGAGGGCACGTGCGCCCTGTCCGAGATTCTGTTGCCGGACAGCGGGCACTTGCAGGAGGAGGAGGCCGAGTACGCCAACCGTCACGGCTTTTCCAAGCACAGCCCGGCGCTGCCGCTCTATACCGTGGCCGATGCCGAACGTTCGCTGCAGGCCTTGCAGGCGATCCCCTGGCATCGGCCCTGCGAGGTGGCCCGCGGGATCAGCGTCACGCTGCGCCCGGCCGGGCACATCCTCGGCGCCGCCATGGTGGAAATCGCCGCCGGCGGCGTGACGCTGCTGTGTTCCGGCGATCTGGGGCGCCCCAACGACCCGATCATGGTGGCGCCGGAATGTGTCGCCCATGCCGATTACCTGCTGGTGGAGTCGACCTATGGCGATCGCCGCCATCCGCCGGAGGATGCCGCCCAGGTGCTGGCCGAGATCATCCGGCGCACCACGGCACGCCACGGCATCACCTTGATTCCGTCCTTCGCCGTGGGACGCGCCCAGGCGCTGATGTATTACCTGTACCGGCTGAAGCAGTCCGGTGCGATCCCGGCCGGGCTGCCGGTGTTTCTCAACAGTCCGATGGCGACCGACGCCACCGGGCTCTACCACCGCTTCCGCAGCGAGCACCGGCTCTCGCCCACGGAGTGCGAAGGCATGTGCCGGGTGGCCCATATCGTGCAGACGGTCGAGGAATCCAAGCAGCTCAACGAGCGGACCGAGCCGGCCATCATCATCTCGGCCAGCGGCATGGCCACCGGCGGGCGGGTGCTGCACCACCTCAAGGCCTTCGCCCCCTACGCGCGCAACACCATCCTGTTCTCGGGTTTCCAGGCCGGCGGAACACGCGGAGCGGCGATCGTCGGCGGGGCGGAGTCGGTACGCATCCACGGCGAGGAGGTGCCGATCCGCGCCGAGGTGGTGGCGCTGGAGAACCTGTCGGCGCACGCCGATGCCGGCGAGATCCTGGCCTGGCTTGGCGGTTTCGAACGCCCGCCACGCCAGACCTTCGTCGTACACGGCGAACCGGTGGCCTCGGACACGCTGCGGCGCCGCATCGCCACCGAGCTGCGTTGGCCCTGTTCGGTACCGGAGCACGGCATGACGCAGCAGCTGGATTGAGGGCAGTTAGTTGCCGGGTTCGGCGTCGGGCGCGTTGTTCTTGCGGCTGCGGCGCAGCGCAGTCGGCTTGGCCGGTGCGCGCTGCAGGCGGCTCAGGCGACGCCGGATCTCGTCCGAGTCCATCCAGACATCCGCCCCTTTGAGCACCTTGTCGACCTCCGCCGTGCTGAGGAAGGGCTGGCAGATGCGCTGCATCACCTTCTCGAACCAGCTGCTCACCGCCTGGATCTGTGCCTGCTGCTCGGTTCCCCGGCCGGCGAAGGTTCCCGAGTAGATGTGGAACATCAGCTGGCAGTTGTCCTGCACCTCCAGTTCGTCTCCGGCCAGGAAAATCAGCGCTCCCATGGAATAGGCGCGTGCCTCGAGCACGGTGATGACGTGGGCGCAGGAAGACTGCATGTTGTTGATGATCTGCATGCCGGTGTCGAAGTCGCCGCCGATGGTGTTGAGGTGCAGGTAGATGATGTCGGTCTCGCTGGCGCTGCGCAGCGTGTAGAACAGATTGGTGTAAAAGTGCGAGGCCTGGATTTCGCCGCACAGGTAGAAGGAAATTTCGCTCAGCTGCGAGCGTATTTCGTAGCGTGTCAGTCCCTGGAACACCGGGGGCTCGGGTTGGTCCTCGCCCGGTTCGCCCTGGACGCTGATGGTCGGTTTGGTCATGGTGTCTCCGTGGTGCTGACCATGATTCCATCTTAGAGCCCATTTCAGCAGGCGGCCATGCATTCGCGCCGGGCGCGCCGTGTGCTTTCCCCTTATTCTGCCGGGCCGCCAAGGCTCGCCGCGCCCCCTGTCGCGGACGTTCTTCCCTTGTTGCTGCGACACGCTTGTTGCGTGCCTTGTCCCGCCTTGCCGGAGCCATGCCATTAACGGTTGCGTAGTAGTTTTACTACAAATATACTCGATCGGAATCGTGCGCATTCCCTCCTGTGGCGAAATGCGCCGGCAGTGCGGCTTTATGGCGGTGAGGAGGTGCTGTCACGGCAGATTGTTTTGTTTTAATTGGTTGATATTGAAGAATTTACTTGAGTTTTTGGTACGGATGTCAGCCGTGTGGAACAGGGCCGGGTGATGTCTGTTGACAGTTGTTATGGAATCGATTTCAATGTAGTTCAACTACATCAAAACAAGGAGGAGTGAGCATGGGTACATGCAGCGAACGCCATAACCGTGGCACCAAGATCATCGCCACGCTGGGGCCGGCGAGCAGCACGGTCGAGACCATCGCCGCGCTGCACGACGCCGGCGCCGACGTGTTCCGCCTCAACTTCAGCCACGGCGCGCACGAGGACCACGCCGCCCGCTTCACCGCGGTGCGCCAGGTCGAACAGGCCTCCGGCCGCCCGATCGGCGTGCTGCTCGACCTGCAGGGCCCCAAGCTGCGCGTGTGGAGCTTCGCCGACGGCCAGGCTGAACTGGAAGCCGGGCAGAGCTTCAGCTTCGACCGCAACCCCGAGCCGGGCAACAACCAGCGCGTCTGTCTGCCGCATCCCGAAATCTTCGCCGCGACCAAGGTGGGCGACATCCTGCTGGTGAACGATGGCCAGCTGCGCTTTCAAGTCACCGCCGTGCACGCCGACCGTATCGACACCACGGCCTTGGTGGGCGGCATCATCTCCGACCGCAAGGGCGTCAACGTGCCCGACGCCGCGCTGGCCGTGTCGGCGCTGTCGGCCAAGGACCGCCGCGACCTCGAATTCGGCCTGGAGCTGGGGGTGGACTGGGTGGCGCTGTCCTTCGTGCAGCGCCCGGAAGACGTGCTCGAAGTGCGCGAGCTGATCGGCGGGCGCGCCAAGCTGATGGCCAAGATCGAGAAGCCGCTGGCGGTGCAGAACATCGAGGCGATCATCGAGGTGGCCGACGCCATCATGGTGGCGCGCGGCGACCTGGGCGTGGAAATGCCGCCGGAAGAAGTGCCGTCGATCCAGAAGCGCATCGTGCGGCTGTGCCGCGAAGCCGGCAAGCCGGTGGTGGTCGCCACCCAGATGCTCGAATCGATGATCAAGGCGCCGGCGCCGACCCGCGCCGAAGCCTCCGACGTCGCCACGGCGGTGTACGACGGCGTCGACGCCGTGATGCTGTCGGCCGAATCCGCCGCCGGCCACTACCCGGCCGAGGCGGTATCAATGATGGAGCGCATCATCCGCCACACCGAGAGCGACCCGCTGCAGCGCCAGCTGATGCAGGCGGTCACCACGCGCCACCTCGCCAACTCCACCGACGCCATCGGCGCGGCGATCCAGACCGTGGCCGGGGTGCTGCCGGTGGGCGCCACCATCACCTACACCACCTCCGGCGCCACCGCCTTCCGCGTCGCCCACGAGCGCCCGGCCTCGCCGATCCTGAGCCTGACCCCGAACCGCACCGTGGCGCGCCAGCTCGCGCTGCTGTGGGGCGTGACCTCCTACGCCACCGAAGACGCCAAGAACGTCGAGGACATGGTGGAGAAGGCCTGCGCCGCCGCCAAGAGCACCGGCTACTACCAGGTCGGCAAGCCGCTGATCGTGGTGGCCGGCATCCCGTTCGGCACCCCGGGCTCGACCAACCTGCTACGCGTGGTCTGGCCGGAGTAAGCCCCCACCGCTCACACACACTGCACACAAAGGACATTGAGAGTGAACACCATCGAACGACTGCAAGCCCTGTTTCCCGACGAAAGCGCCGTACCGGCCGACTGCCAGATCCTCGCCCCGCTGCACCAGCGCACCCTGCTGGTGAACGGCCAGCTCAAGATGTGGCACGGCGAGACGCGCGCCGTGCTGTCGCCGGTCTACACCCGCCAGCCCAACGGCGAACTGGCCCGCGTCGAGATCGGCAGCATCCCGGTCACCGGCAAGGAAGAAGCCGACGAAGCGCTGGCCGCCGCGGTGGCCGCCTACGACAACGGCCGCGGCGCCTGGCCCACCATGTCGGTGGCCGAACGCATCGGCTGCGTCGAGGAATTCACCCGCCAGATCCTGGCCAAGCGCCGCGAGATCGTGAACCTGATCATGTGGGAGATCGGCAAGAGCCTGCCCGACTCCGAGAAGGAATTCGACCGCACCATCGTTTACATCAAGGACACCATCGATGCGCTGAAGAAGCTCGACAACGACAACTCGCGCTTCCAGATCGTCGACGGCACCATCGGCCAGATCCGCCGCTCCCCGCTCGGCATCACGCTGTGCCTGGGGCCGTACAACTACCCAATGAACGAAACCTTTACCACGCTGATCCCGGCGCTGATCATGGGCAACGTGGTACTGCTGAAGCCGCCCAAGTTCGGCACGCTGCTGTACTACCCGATGCTCGAAGCGTTCCGCAGCGCCTTCCCGGCCGGGGTGATCAACACCGTGTACGGCAAGGGCTCGGAACTGGTGCCGCACCTGATGAGCAGCGGCAAGATCAACGTGCTGGCGCTGATCGGCTCCAGCCGCGTGGCCGACCAGCTCAAGAAGGCGCACCCCAAGTCCAACCGCCTGCGCGCGGTGCTCGGGCTTGATGCCAAGAACGCCGCCATCATCCTGCCCGACGCCGACCTGGACCTCGCGGTGAAGGAATGCATCGCCGGCTCGCTGTCGTTCAACGGCCAGCGCTGCACCGCCATCAAGATGATCCTGGTACACCAATCCGTCGCCGAATCCTTCCTGCGCCGCTTCAGCGAGGCGGTCAACGCGCTCAAGGTCGGCATGCCGTGGGAAAAGGGCGTGATGGTGACGCCGCTGCCGGACCAGGAAAAGTGCCGCTACCTGACCGAGTGCGTCGAGGACGCCAAGGCCAAGGGGGCCAAAGTGATCAACGAGGGCGGCGGCAAGGTGGCCGAGACGCTGTTCCACCCGGCGGTGGTGTTCCCGGTCAAGGAAGGCATGAAGCTGTACCGTGAGGAACAGTTCGGCCCAGTGATCCCGGTGGCGCCGTTCGAGGACATCGAGGACGCGCTGGACTACGTGATCAGCTCGGACTACGGCCAACAGGTGAGCCTGTTCGGCACCGACCCGCACCAGATCGCCGCGCTGGTCGATCCGCTGGTGAACCAGGTCTGCCGCGTGAACATCAACTGCCAGTGCCAGCGCGGTCCGGACGTGTTCCCGTTCGCCGGGCGCAAGGATTCGGCGGAGGGGACGCTGTCGGTGCACGACGCACTGCGCGCCTTCTCGATCCGCTCGATGGTGGCGGCGAAAGAGACCGAGGCGAGCAAAAAGCTCTTGGATGCGATTGTGTTGTCGAATGAGTCGAACTTCATCAATACGCGCTTCATTCTGTAAGCTGCATGAGACAGCCCTCCAGCCTGGCCGATGCCCGCCTGGAGGGCCTTTTTCCGCAACCCTGTCGACTCGGCAGGGTTTCTGTTTTTGCAAGGACTAGCCCATGCCCCATCCCCTACGCGTCGGACTGGTCGGTTACGGCAGCGCCGCCAAGACCTTCCACGCCCCGCTGATCGTCGCCACCCCTGGTCTCGAGCTGGTCGCCGTCAGCAGCCGCCGGCCGACCGAGGTGCGCGCCGAGCGCCCGTCGCTCGAGGTCGAAGCGACGCCCGAGGCGCTGTTCGCGCGCGCCGACATCGACCTCGTCGTCATCCCGACCCCGAACGAGACCCACTACCCGCTGGCGCGTGCCGCGTTGATGGCGGGCAAGCACGTGGTGGTGGACAAGCCGTTTACCGTCACCGTGGCCGAAGCCCGTGAGCTGGAGGCGCTGGCGCGAGAGGCCGATCGCGTGTTGTCGGTGTTCCACAACCGGCGCTGGGACGCCGACTTCCTGACGCTGAAGGCGCTGCTCGATGAGGGCCGGCTCGGCCGTGTGGTGCAGTTCGAGTCGCACTTCGACCGTTACCGCCCGGAGGTGCCGCAGCGTTGGCGCGAGAGCGCGGCGAGCGCCGGGTCCGGGCTGTGGTACGACCTGGGGCCGCACCTGATCGACCAGGCGCTGTGCTTGTTCGGCCACCCCTTGGGCGTCACTCTGACCCGTGCCACGCTGCGCGACGGCGCCGAGGTGGACGACTACTTCCACGCGCTGCTGCGCTACGACCGGCTGCAGGTGATCCTGCACGCCAGCACGCTGACCGCCGAGCCGGGGGCGCGCTTCGCCGTGCACGGCACCGCCGCGAGCTACCTCAAGCATGGGCTCGACGAGCAGGAAGCCACGCTCAAGGCCGGGCTGTTTCCGCCGTCGGCCGACTGGGGCACGGACCCGCGCGACGGCACGCTCACCATCTGGTGCGACGGCCAGCCTCGTCACAAAACCGTGCCGACGCGGCGCGGCGACTACCCTGCCTACTACGCGGCGCTGCGCGACGCCATCCGGTACGGTGCGGCCAACCCGGTGCCGGCCGCCGACGCCATCGCCGTGATGCGCGTGATCGAGGCCGGCTGCTTGAGCGCCGCCGAGGGGAGGGAGGTGCCGTTCGCCACCGAGGGGGCTGTCGCATGAGCCAGTTTGACATCGAAGCCGACCTCGCCCGCATCACCCTGCAGGAGGCGCGGTTGCAGTTCAGCCATTTCGACGGCGCCACCGCCTGGGAGCTGGGATGCCGGCTCAAGACTGCTGCCGAGGCGCGGAGTGCCGCGCTGGCGCTCGAGATCCGGCTCGCCGGCCAGACGGTGTTCTTCCACGCGATGGCCGGCACCACCCCGCTCAATGCCGACTGGGCGCGGCGCAAGCGCAACCTGGTCGAGCTGCAGCACAAGAGCTCCTACGCCATCGGCTTGGCTTTGCAGCGCGACGGCCAGACGCTGGAAACCAAGCTCGGGCTCGCCACGCGCGACTATGCCGCGCACGGCGGCAGCTTTCCGCTGCGCCTGGCTGGCTGTGGCTGCATCGGCACCATCACCGTTTCCGGCCTGCCGCAGCGCGAGGATCACGCGCTGATCATCTCGGTGCTGGCGGACTGCCTCGGCCTGCCGCTGGCCGAGCTGGCGCTGGATTGAACCCTCAAGCCCGCCCACTGCGGCCGCAGCAAAAAGCCCGTCTTCGCGACGGGCTTTTTTGCGGGCCAGCGGTGGCTTAGGCTTCCTGCGGCTGTGCCTGGCTCGGTTTCGCCGGTGCCGGGGTGGGCTCCGGCTCGGCGCCGTTCACCTGACGGTAGAACGCGATCAGCCTGGCGGTCGAGCTGTCGTGCTCGGCCGGGCCGCGTTTGCCGGAGAGTTCGGCGTGGATGGTCTTGGCGAGCTGCTTGCCCAACTCGACTCCCCACTGGTCGAAGCTGTTGATGCCCCAGATCGCGCCCTGCACGAAGATCTTGTGCTCGTAGAGCGCGATCAGCGCGCCCAGGTGGCGCGGGTCGAGGCGGGTCATCAGCAGGGTGTTGGAGGGGCGGTTGCCGCCGAACACCTTGTGCGGCACCAGCTTTTCCAGCGCTTCGCCCTTCAGCCCCTGTGCCGCCAGCTCGGCGCGCACTTCGTCCGCGGTCTTGCCGCGCATGAAGGCCTCGGCCTGGGCGAACAGGTTGGCGAGCAAAATCTCGTGGTGGCCGGGCAGCGAGCTGCGGTTCTCCAGCGAGGCGATCAGGTCGATCGGCGAGGTGTGGGTGCCCTGGTGCAGCAGCTGGAAGAAGGCATGCTGGCCGTTGATGCCGGTCTCGCCCCAGATGATCGGCGCGGTCTCGAAATCCACCGGCTGGCCGTCGCGCAAGGTCTGCTTGCCATTCGATTCCATGTCCAACTGCTGGATGAAGGCCGGCAGGCGGTGCAGGTACTGGTCGTAGGGTGCGATCACATGGCTGCCGCCGCCGTAGAAGTTGATGTACCAGATGCCGATCAGCGCCAGGATCACCGGCATGTTGGCTTCCAGCGGGGCGTTGCGGAAGTGCTGGTCCATGCCGTGCGCACCGTCCAGCAGGTCGAGGAAGCTCTCCTCGCCCAGGTAGAGCATGATCGGCAGGCCGATGGCCGACCACAGGCTGAAACGGCCTCCCACCCAGTCCCAGAACTCGAACATATTGGCCGGGTCGATGCCGAACTCGGCCACCGCCTGCTTGTTGGTCGACACCGCGACGAAATGCTTGGCCACCGCCGCCTCATCGCGCGCCTGGCGCAGGAACCACTCGCGCGCGGTCAGGGCGTTGGTCAGGGTTTCCTGGGTGGTGAAGGTCTTCGATTCGATCACGAACAGCGTGGTCTCCGGATGCACGCGCTTGAGCGTTTCCTTGAGCTGCGAGCTGTCGACGTTGGAGACGAAGTGCATGTTCATGCGCGGGTGGGCGTAGGGGCGCAGCGCCTGGCACACCATCAGCGGGCCCAGGTCCGAGCCGCCGATGCCGATGTTGACGATGTCGGTGATCGGCTGGCGGGTGTAGCCCAGCCACTCGCCGGAACGCACCGCATGGGCGAAGCGCCCCATGCGCTCTAGCACCGAGTTGACCTTGGGCATGACGTCCTCGCCGTCGACCAGCATCGGCGTATTGGCCCGGTTTCTCAGCGCCACGTGCAGCACGGCGCGGCCCTCGGTGCCGTTGATCTTGTCGCCGCGGAACATCGCCTCGATCTGTTCGGGCAGGCCGGCTTCTTCGGCCAGTTGCAACAGCAGGGTCAGGGTCTGGTCGCTGATGCGGTTCTTGGAGTAGTCGAGGGTCAGGCCCTCGGCCTGCAGCCAGTAGCGCTCGGCGCGCTCGGGGTCGGCTGCGAACAGCTCGCGCATGTGCCAGTCGCGTGCGCGAGAAAAGTGGTTCCACAGTGTGCGCCAGGCCGGCAGTTGGGTGAGCTTGCTCACAGTCTCTCCTTGATTCGGAAGTCTCGACACAAGTCGGATAAACATGACATGAGAACCCGGGCCGGCTCTTGGACCGCCCCGGGTTTTCGCGGCTTTAGAAGCTGTGGTGCATGCCGATCACCAGCTCGCTGCTGGCGCGGTCATCGGTGTTCACCTTGCTGCGCAGGTATTCCGCCAGCAGTGCGGTGCGCTTGGAGAGGTCGTAGCTGGTGCCCAGCACGAACTCGTTTCGACGCTTGTCGCTGTCGTACTTGTAATTGTTGGTACGCATCACCGAGGCGCGCAGGGCGAGGCGGTCCGGCTTGTACTCGGCCAGCAGCATCAGGCTCTTCTGGGTCGCCGGGTCGGCCGGCACAGAGGTCAGGCTGCCGATCGACGTGGCGGTGGTCGACAGCTTGGACTGGTTGTATTCCGCCGCCAGCGTCAGCCCTTGCAGCGGCGTCAGCTTGCCGGCGGCGACCCAGTCGGTGGCGTGGCCGGCGTTGGCGTAGGGGGTGACCGAACCATCGCCAGTGACTAGGTCCTGGCGGCTGTAGCCGGCGTGCAGACCGTAACTGGCGCCTTCGAAGTTGGCGCCCAGTGCCCAGGCGTTGCCGGCGGTGTTCCCGCTCCCCTTCTCGCCGGCCGCCCAGCTGGCGGCGGCGTTGAACTGGCCGAACTTGGGCGTTTCGTACTTGATCGCGCCCTTCTGCCCGCCGGCATCACCCAGGCCGATCACGCCACCGATGCCGCGGTCCGGACCATGGTCGCCGAGATCGAAGAAGTTGGCCTTCCAGTAGCCGTCGCCGTAGGCGTTGATGCCGTGCCCCAGCTTGACCGCGCCGAAGGCGCCCGACAGGCCGACGAAGGTGTCGCCGGAGGCGAAGGTGTCACCGGACTGGCTGCCGTCCAGATGCACGTTGTTGTTCATCTGCCAGATGGCCTTTAGCCCGTCGCCGAGATCCTCGCTGCCGACAAAGTCGATTTCGGAACCGAAGTCCTTGACGCCGTTCACATGGGTGCCGTCGACATTGCTCTTGCGCTGTACACCGGCTTCCATCTTGCCGATGATGCGGACGTCCGCCAGAGCGGCACCGGAAAACAGCGACAGTACGGCAGTAGCCAGCACGACGTTTTTCACGTTCATGGTTTTGGTTTTCATATTTCTCCTCCGTTCTCTTATGTAAAAAGGCACTACACAAGATGGGCACTCACCCATCATTTCTTCTTTGCAAGACTTTCGAACAGGCTCTTTTCGGCCATGACTCGGTAATGGGGGCGGGTGTTACTCCTCCGGCACGTCCAGGCCCAAGGCCCGGTGAATCTGGTGCGCCACCCCGGCCTCGTCGTGATGGCCGGCTTGGGCCACCTCGGGCAGCAGGGCGGTGAGGCGCGGACTGGCGTTGGCCATGCGGAACGGGTGGCCGACGCTTTGCAGCATCTCCACGTCGTTGAGGCCGTCGCCGAACGCGGCGCACCGTTCCGGCTCCACGCTGAGCCGCGCCAGCAGGCGGGTCAGCGCGCTGCCCTTGTTGACGCCGGGGGCCATCACCTCGAGGTAGTCGGGACGGGAGTAGGTCAGCGCCAGCTCGGCGCCGAAGCGCTGGCGGACCACCGCCTCGATCTCGGCCAGCCGCGCCGGCGGCGCGGTGTACATCAGCTTGGCCACGCCGTGGCCCGGATGCTGCGACAGGTCGTCGCACAGCTCGGAAAAGCCGGTCTCGGCATCGCGGTGGACGTAGCCGGAGTGCAGGCAGCACAGTCCGCCGTCGTCGAGATAGAGGCTCAGGCGCGTGCCGCGCGCCAGTTCCGGCTGCACCAGCTCGCGCACGTGCGCAGCCGGCACGTCGTCGGCGTAGAGCAGCGCTCCGTCGCTGCCGTGCACGCGGGCGCCGTTCGAGGTGATCAGGCTGACCGGCAGCTCCAGTCCGGCGATCAGGCGCCGCACGTCGAGCACATGGCGGCCGGTGGCGATGATCAGGTGGACGCCGCGTTCAGCGGCGGCGCGCAGCACGGCGGTGGTGAACGGGGTGATGGTCTCGCCGGCATCCAGCAGGGTGCCGTCGAGGTCGGAGGCGATTGCAGCGTACATGGCGGTTCTCATGGCGAAAGGGGTGGGGCTAGGCCAGCGCCGCCCCGGGTGTCACGGTGGCCAGCAGGGCTTCCACTTCGGCGCGGCTCGGCGGATGCGCGCCGGCATGCATGCAGGCGGCCGCGGCGGTAGCGGCGGCGAAGGGCAGGGCTTCCGCCGTGGCGGGGGCATCCAGCGTGGCCACGATCCAGCCCGCCAGGCTGGCGTCGCCGGCGCCGACGGTGTCCGCCACCGTGACCGAGAAGGCCGCCTGCCGGGTGGCCTGCTGCGCGGTGAGCAGGCGCAGGCCCTTGGCGCCCTCGGTGTAGAGGATGCGCAGCGTCGGGTTCCACTCGAGCAGGGTGGCGAGCGCCGCCTCGGTGGTGCAGTCGGGCAGCAGCTGCGCCAAGTCCTCGTCGGACACCTTGATGTCGCTCGCCAGCCGGACCATTTCCTCGAAGGTGGTGCGGTAGCCGGCGTCCATCAGGTTGCGCCAGTTGGGGTCGAAGGTGATGCGCTTACCCGCCGCGCGGGCGGCGCGGGCGATGGCCAGCAGGCGGCCGGCCAGCGGCTCGCGCACCAGGCTGATGGAGCCGAAGTGGATTACCTCGGCCGCCTCCAGCCAGCCCGCCGGCAGATGCCCGGGGTCGAACGCCAGATCGGCCGAATCGCCGCCGGCGAAGAAGTAGCGCGGCGGGTGCTGCGACGGTACCAGCGCCAGGAACGGCGGCTTGGCGGCGCGCTGCAAAAAGCGCGGGTCGAGCCCGATGGCCAGCGTCGCTTCGGCCAGTTCCTCGCCCAGATCGTCCTCGCTCACCGCGCCGGCGAAGGCCGCCGGTACGCCGAGGCTGGCGACGGCGCGCGCCACGTTCCAGCAGGCGCCGCCGACGCGGCTGTGCCAGACGCCGGGGGCGGTTTGCAGAAAATCGGTGAGTGCCTCACCGAACACGACCACGCGGGGCAGTGGCTTCGTCATATCCTTACTCCACATCGAATCAGTTGATACCGCTTTGCTTCTGGCGCCACTTGTCCAGCATCACCGCCAGCACGATCACCGCGCCTTTGGCCACGTACTGCCAGAACGACGACACGCCGAGGATGGTCAGGCCGTTGTTCATCACGCCGATGATCAGCGCGCCAACCACCGTGCCCCAGATCGAGCCGACCCCGCCCATCAGGCTGGTGCCGCCCAGCACCACGGCGGCGATGGCGTCGAGTTCGTAGCCGGTGCCCCAGTTGCCGTTGGCGCCGTACAGGCGGCTGGCCGACATGGCGCCGGCGAGACCGGCGAACAGCCCGCTGATCGAATACACGAACAGGAGCACGCGGTTGACCTTGATGCCGGTAAGGCGCGCCGCCTGCGGGTTGCCGCCCACCGCGTAGATGTGCAGGCCGAGCACGGTGCGCTTGAGGATGAACCAGGAGGCCACCACCACGGCGGCGGCGATCCAGACCAGCCAGGGCAGCGCGAACAGGTCGCCGTTGCCGATCCACTCGAAGCTCGGGATGTCGCTGTTGAGCACCGTGGTGCCGTCGGCGAACAGATAGGCCGCGCCGCGCAGCGCGGTCATGGTGCCCAGCGTGACGACGAAGGGGTTGATGCCGAGCTGCGCCACCATCGAGCCGTTCAGCACGCCCATCGCCAGGCCGGTGACGATGAAGGCGGGCAGGGCCAGCATCGGCGCGTGGCCGGGCAGCGAGGTCAGCATGCCCAGCACCGCCGCCACCGCCAGCATCGAGCCCACAGAGAGGTCGATGCCGGCGGTCAGGATGACGAAGGTCATGCCCGAGGCCAGCACCAGGTTGATCGAGGTCTGGCGCAGGATGTTGAGGGTGTTGTCCAGCGTCATGAAGTTGGTGCTGCCGTCCTCGCTGAAGTGCAGCGTCAGTAGGTAAAACGCGGCGTACAGCACGATCAGCACCGGCAGCATGCCGACCTTGCCGTAGAGCTGGCCCAGGCTGAAGCCGGATGGCCGGGCTTGAGGGAGCGTACCCGCCGGGGTGTTCGGGCTTGAGGAATTCATCGTGTCTCTCCTTCGTATTCTGTGTGGTGCGTCACGCCGCCTGGTGGTGGGTGGCGAGCGTCATGATCGCTTCCTGGCTCACGGCGTCGCCCGCGAGTTCGCCGGCGAGGCTGCCTTCACGCATCACCAGCACGCGGTGGCAGACGCCGATCACCTCGGGCAGTTCGCTGGAGATGCAGATCACCGCCACCCCCTGTGCCGCAAGCTCGTGGATGATGCGGTAGATCTCCACCTTGGCGCCGATGTCCACGCCGCGCGTCGGCTCGTCGAGGATCAGCACCTTGGGCTTGATCGCCAGCCAGCGCGCCAGCAGCAGCTTCTGCTGGTTGCCGCCGGACAGCCCGCCGACGATGCCCTCGGTGCCGGACACCTTGACCGCCAGCCGGTCGATGGCCTGCTGCGTCAGCTTCTTCAGCGCCGGGTGGTCGAGCACACCGGCGCGGGCATGCTGGCCCAGCACGTTCATCGTGGTGTTGGCGGTGGCGGAGAGCTGCAGGAACAGGCCCTGGCCCTTGCGGTCCTCGGGCAGGTAGCCGATGCCGAGGCGGATCGCGTCGAGCGGCTCGCGGATGTTGACTTCGTTCCCGTCGAGCAGGATGCGCCCAGCGGTCTTGGCATCGGCGCCGAAGATCAGGCGCGCGAGCTCGGTGCGCCCGGCACCGACCAGCCCGGCCAGACCCAGCACCTCGCCGGCGTGCACTGCGAACGAGGCCGGGCGCACTTTATGGCCGCACAGGCCCTGCACCTCGAGCTTGACCGCGCCGACGCTGGCCGCGTCCTTGTGCTGGTAGAAGTCGTCGAGCGGACGCCCCACCATCATCTGCACCACCTTCTGCGGCGTGCTCTCGGCGCGCGTCATGCTGCCGACGTAGGCTCCGTCGCGCAGCACCGCGATGCGGTCGGCCAGACGGTTGACCTCCTCCATGCGGTGGCTGATGTAGATCAGCGCGATGCCGTCGTCGCGCAGCTGGCGGATCACCTCGAACAGCCGCTCGCTCTCGCGGTCGGACAGCGCGGCGGTCGGTTCGTCCAGGATCAGCACGCGGCTGTCGTGGATCAGGGCGCGGGCGATCTCCACCTGCTGCTGGTCGGCGATACCCAGGCGGTGCGCCGGCGTGGTGGCCGAGAAGCGCGCACCGAGCCGGGCCAGCACCTCCTCGGCACGGCGGTTCATCGTGTCGTGATCGACGCGGCCGAAGCGGGCGCGCGGCTCGGCACCCAGGAAGATGTTCTCGGCCACGGTCAGGTTGGGGGCGACCGCCAGTTCCTGATAGATCAGGTTGATGCCGGCGGCGCGCGCGTCAGCCGGTGAGGCGATGCGCACCGGTTTGCCGTCCAGCCGGATCTCGCCCACGTCCGGCTGATAGACGCCGGACAGGATCTTCATCAGCGTGCTCTTGCCGGCGCCGTTCTCGCCCATCAGCGCCAGCACCTCGTGGCGGTGGGCGGTGAGCTGGACCTGGTCCAGCGCCTTGTTGGCGCCGAAGCGCTTGCTGATGCCGGTCATTTCCAATGCGATTGAGCTCATTGCGACTCCTGGTTCACCCCGGGGGTGACGGCGGAGGGCGCTGACGACGCGCCCCCCGCGTTGCTCGGAACCGGTTCGCACGGCGGCAGGCAGGCCGCCGCACGAGCCGGGGCTCAGTGCTTGGTCCAGCCGGCGTAGCTGGCGACGTTGGCCTTGGTCACGGCCGGGGTCGGCAGCAGGGTCTCCGCCTTGGCCGGGCGCTTGCCGTTGAGGATGTCGTAGCCGATCTGTACCGCCATCGTCGCCATGGTGTACGGGTTCTGCGCGGTGGAGACGGCGAACAGGCTCTTCTTGTCCTTGAGCGCCTTCTCGGCGTCCGGGGCGCCGTCCACAGCGGCGATCAGCTTCACGTCGCTACGGCCGGCCTGCTTCACCGCCAACTCGGCGCCGATGGCGGAGGGGTCGTTGATGGCGAACACGGCGTCGATCTTCTTGTGCGCGGTCAGCAGGTTGGCCATGGTTTCCATGCCGCCATCGCGGCTGCCGCGGGCGTCCTGGTTGTCCGACAGCACCTTGATGCCGGGGAAGCGGCCCAGCGCCTGCTTGCAGCCCGCCACACGGGCGGTGACGGCGGTGACCGGCGGGCCGTTGACGATCACCACGTTGCCCTTGCCGCCTAGCTGCTGCGCCATGAACTTGCAGGATTCCGTACCGGCCATGGCGTTGTCGGACATCACCGTGGCGTCGGCGCCGACCGCACCCACGTCCACTGCCACCACGGCGATGCCGGCGGCGCGCGCCTTCTTCAGCACCGGCTCGATGCCCATGGGATCGGCGGCGTTGACCAGGATCACGTCCACCTTGTTGGCGATGAAGTTCTCGATCTGGCCGACCTGAGTGTTGAGGTCGTACTTGCTGGAGACCGTGGTCACCTTGACGCCGGGGCCGCCGATTTTCTTGGCGGCATCCTCGGCGCCCTTGCCGATGGCGACGAAGAAGGGGTTGGCGAGGTCGCCGACGGCGACGCCGACCGATTTCAGCGGACGGGCGGCGAAGGAGGGGGCGGCGAGGCTGGCCAGTACGGCGGCGGTCAGTACGGTGTAGCGAATGTTCATGGTGTCTCTCCTGGTCGATGCGTTGTGTGTGTTGATGCGACTGAACGTACTTTTGCTACATGGTGATGCAGGGTCGGCGCCAAGTGTCGGCGCGTAGTTAATGGGTTTTAACGGCGTAGGGCTCCCCCTGGCGTCGTGCTGGACGCCATTTTGATGCCATGCGGTTGTAGATAAATTACATGCCGGGCCCAAAAAAAAACCGCCGTGTCCCCCGCCCGCCGGTCGGAACCGGGCAGGGCGGGGCGGCTGCGTCAGGTCAGGCCTGCAGGGGCTTCTTCAAGAGGCGCAGCAGCACGGCGGTGGTGACGGTGCCGGCTACCAGCGCCACCAGGTACATGCCCAGGTGGCTGACGGCGTTGGGGATCGGCAGCACGAAGATGCCGCCGTGCGGAACCTTCAGCTCGGCGCCGGCCGCCATCGAGATCGCACCGGTCAGAGCGGAGCCGGCGATCAGCGCCGGGATCACACGCAGCGGGTCGCGCGCGGCGAACGGGATGGCGCCTTCGGTGATGAAGGAGATACCCAGCACGCCCGCGGCCTTGCCGGCTTCGTGCTCGTCGGCGGTGAAGCGGTCACGGAACAGCAGGGTGGCGAGCGCGATGCCCAGCGGCGGGGTCATGCCGGCGGCCATGGTCGCAGCCATCGGGGTGTACACTTGGCTCGCGATCAGGCCGGTGCTGAAAGCGTAGGCCGCCTTGTTGAGCGGGCCGCCCATGTCGAAGGCCATCATCGCGCCCAGCAGCGCACCCAAGAGCAGCGCGCTGCTGCCCTGCATGCCCTTGAGCCATTCGGTCAGCGCGGCCAGCACGGAGGCGACCGGGGTGCCGACCACGTAGATCATCAAGAGGCCGACCAGCAGCGAGCCCAGCACCGGCAGGATCAAGACGGGTTTCAGGCCGTCGAGGTTGCGGTGCAGCTTGATGTGGCGGTTGAGCCAGTCGGTGCCGTAGCCGGCGATGAAGCCGGCGATGATGCCGCCCAGGAAGCCCGAGCCCAGGCTCGCGGCCAGCATGCCGCCCACCATGCCCGGGGTGATGCCGGGGCGGTCGGCGATGGAGTAGGAGATGTAGCCCGCCAGTGCCGGCACCATCAGCGCGAAGGCCGACTTGGCGCCGATCTGGAACAGCGCCCAGGCCAGCGTGCCCTTGTGCGCGTCGTCGAAGGCGTAGATGCCGCCGAGAGCGAAGGCGATGGCGATCAGGATGCCGCCCGCCACCACGAAGGGCAGCATGAACGACACACCGGTCATCAGGTGCTTGTAGGGGCCGGTGCGCTGGGCCTTGGCGGCCTCGCCCGGTGCGGCCTGGGTCGAGGCGCTCGCTGCCTTGGCCGGAGCGTGCTCGCTGGCCTCGGCGATGGCGCGTTTTACCAGTGCGGCACCGTCATGGATGGCGGCCTTGGTGCTGGTCTTGAAGAGGCGCTTGCCGACGAAGCGGCTGGTGTCCACCTGGGTGTCGGCGGCGATGATCACCAGATCGGCACGACGGATCTCATCGTCGCTCAGGGTGTTCTGCGCCCCGACCGAACCCTGGGTCTCGACCTTGACGTGGTGGCCCAACTGCTTGGCGCCCTGGGTCAGGCCCTCGGCCGCCATGAAGGTATGGGCGATGCCGGTAGGGCAAGAGGTGATGGCGACGATCTCGAGCGCGGCGCTTGCGGCCTGGGCGGGGGCCGCCGGCTTGGCCGAGTCCTGCAGCGCGCTGGCGATCACGGCATCGGCATCGGCCAGCACCGCTTCCAGCGTGGCGACGTGGCAGCCGCGCAGCGCGAAGCGCTCCGACTCGGCCTCGCCCTCGCCGACCAGCACGATGGCGTCGGCGCGGTGGATCAACTCATCGGCCAGGCGCGCCTGCACCCCATGCGTGCTGCGCGTTTCGATGTCGATGCGGTGGCCGAGGCGCTCGGCGCCATGGCGCAGAGCCTCGCCGGCGAGCAGGGTGTGGGTGGTGCGTTCCGGGCAGGATACCACTGCCAGTAGGTGTGCCATCTGTGTCTCCTCTATCACGGTGATACGGGTTTGCCCCGCTTTTCGTTGTGCTGCTCTGTTTGATGCGTTGCGGCGCTCAGGCGCCCAGTTGCGCCAGGTCCACGCGCGCGGCCAGCGCTTCCACTTCGTCCACCGCTGGCAGGTGCGGGCCGACCTGCGCCAGCTTACCGGCGGCAAAGGCCACCGCCAGCCGCGCCGTGTCGGGGGCGCTGCGTCCGCCGTAGCGGGCGGCGATCAGGCCCGCCACCAGTGCGTCCCCGGCACCCACGGTGCTGGTCAGCGCCACCTTGGGCGGACGCGCCAGCCAGATGCCCTCGGCACCGGCGAATAGCGCGCCTTCCTCGCCCAGCGACACCACCACCTCGGCGATGCCGCGTGCGCGCAGCCGCGCCACCTCGTCGCCGACCGCGTCCAGCGTGGCCAGCTCGCGGCCGACCAGTTGTTCCAGCTCGTGCCGGTTGGGCTTGATGCAGGCGGGCAGGGTAGCCACGCCGTCGGCCAGGGCGGTGGCGAGCGCCGCGCCGCTGCTGTCGAGTACCACGTGCGCGCCGTGCTGGCGCAGCCGGCCGATCAGCACCGCATAGCTGTCCTCCGCCAGCCCGGCGGGCAGGCTGCCCGCCAGCACGAAGCAGCGTCCCGGTTCGGCCAGGTCGTCGAGCTGCTGCAGCAGCGCCTCGAAGGTGGCAGCGTCGACCGGATGACCGGGCAGGTTGACATCGGTGGTGCTGTTGTCCGAGCCATCCACCAGCTTGATGTTGACGCGCGTGGCACCGTCGTGACGCACGAAGCGGTCGTTGATGCCCTTGTCGGCAAAGAGCTGCTCGAACGGCGTGGCGTTGTCGCGGCCGAGGATGCCGGTGGCGATCACCGGAATCTCCCAGTCGGCCAGGCAACTGGCGACGTTCACCCCCTTGCCGCCGGCGTTGATCTGCGACGAACGCGCCACGTTGACCGCGCCCGGGTTCAGGCGGTCGAGCATGACGGTCTGGTCGATCGCCGGGTTGAGCGTGACGGTGACGATGGGGCGGGTCATTCCGCGTCTCCTTCCAGCGCGCGCACGTCGGCGGCGCTGTCGCAATCGAGCGCCTGGCGGGCGAGCTCCAGCAGCGTGCTGTGGGTGGCGGCGCGCAGCCGCGCCTTCACCGCCGGGATGTCGCGCGGGCTCATCGACAGCTCGCTCACACCCAGCCCGGTGAGGATGGCCGCGCCGAGCGGATCACCGGCCAAGCCGCCGCACACGCCCACCCACACCTGGTGGCGGCGCGCGCCTTCCACGGTCTGCTGGATCAGACGCAGCACCGCCGGGTGCAGGCTGTCGGCCTCGCGCGCCAGTTCCGGGTGCTGACGGTCGATCGCCAGCACGTATTGGGTGAGGTCGTTGGTGCCGATCGAGAAGAAATCGACGTGTTCGGCCAGGCGGTCGGCCATCGCCGCCACCGCCGGCACTTCCACCATGATGCCCAGCGGCACCTGCGGCGCGTTCAGCTCCTGGCGGATACGCTCGCAGTGGGCGCGCAGCGTGCGCACTTCGTCCAGCGACGTGATCATCGGGAACATGATCGACATCGGGCCGTGCGCCGCGGCACGGTACAGTGCGCGCAGCTGCGGTTCCAGCAGATCCGGGCGGCGGAGTTGCAGACGCGCGCCGCGCACGCCGAGGAAGGGGTTCTCCTCGTGCGGCAGGTCGAGGTAGGGCACCTGCTTGTCGCCGCCGATGTCGAGGGCGCGGATGATCAGCGTGCGGCCTTGCAGCGCCTCGATCATGGCGCGGTAGGTGGCGTATTGCTCCTCCTCATCCGGCGCGGTGTCGCGCTCGAGGAACAGGAATTCGGTGCGCATCAGGCCGACGCCCTCGGCGCCGGCGGACAACGCCTCGGCGACTTTTTCCGGGCGGTTGACGTTGGCGGCGATCTCCACGCGGTGGCCGTCGCGGGTCTGCGCCGGCAGCGCGCGGTCGGCAGCCTGACGCGCGTCGCGCTCCTGCTGCTCGGCCAGCCAGCGGCGGGCGGAGGCGAGGTCTTGTTCGGACGGGTCGAGATAGAGCCGGCCGCCATGGCCGTCCAGGATCACCGTGGTGCCGTCCGGCACGTCGAGCAGCGCGGCACCGCCGGCCACCAGCGCCGGCAGGCCCAGAGTGCGCGCCAGGATCGCGGTATGCGAGGTCGGGCCACCCTGGGCGGTGCACAGGCCGAGGGTGCGCGTCACGTCCAGCGTAGCGGTGTCGGATGGGGCCAGGTCGGGGGCGATCAGGATGGTCTCGCCGTTGCCGTTGACGCCGCTGCTGCCGGTATCGGCGCTCGGGTCGAGCTTGGCCAGCACGCGGCGACCGACGTCGCGCAGGTCGGCGGCGCGCGCCGCCAACAGCGGGCTGCCCAGCGCCGCCAGACGGCCGGCCTGCTGCTCGATGGCCTGCTGCCAGGCCCAGGCCACGCCGTGGCCCTGCACCATGATGCGGCAGGTCAGCGTAATCAGTTCGCTATCGTTCAGCAGTTCGGCCTGGGCGCGGAAGATGCCGGCTTCGGCGGTGCCGAGACGGCGCGCAGTATCGACTGCCAGCCCTTCCAGTTCCTCGCGGGTGGCGACCAGCGCCGCTTCCAGCGCCACGCCGCCGTCAGCCAGCGGGCCGGGGCGGTCGGCGACGTTGACGGCATGGGCGCGCAGTTGGCGCGTGGTGCCGATGGCGAGACCGGGGCTCGCGCTGATGCCGCCGATCGAGGGCAGTACGCCTGCCGGCGCCCAGCCCTGGCGGTTGGCGTTCTTCTGCTTCAGCGCCGCGGCGGCGGCATCGGCCTGCTCCTGCGCGGTGATGCGGGTCATCACGTCGCGCAGCGTGGCCAGCGCCTGCTCGGCTTCCGGACCGGTGGCCGAGACGTGCAGCTCGTGGCCGTGCTGCAGGCCCAGTTGCAGCAGGCCGATCAGGTTCTTGCAGTCGGCGCTTTCCTGGTGATTGCGCACCAGCACGTCGGCGTCGAAGCGGCGCGCCGTCTCCACCCACAGTGTGGCGGGGCGGGCGTGCAGGCCGTTGGGGTATTCCATGGTCCAGCTGAAATGGTGCTCGTAGTCGGCGACCGTTGCCGTCGCCACGGCCACTTCGGCCACGACGGCGTCCTCGGCCAGTGCCGCCAGCAGCGGGGCCGGGTCGTTGGTGCCGAACAGCGTTTGCAGCTGTTGCTCGTCCTGCAGCAGGCGGGTGAGGCGGCGCAGCACCGTGATGTGCTCGTCGGACTGGGCGGCGATGGCGACCACCAGATGCACGCGCTGGCCCGGGTTCCACTCCAGACCGCCCGGAATCTGCAGCACCGCCACGCCGGTGTGGCGGATCAGGTAGCGGTCTTCGATCATGCCGTGCGGAATGGCGACGCCATGGCCGAGGAAGGTGTTGGCGACGGTCTCACGGCGCAACAGGCTATCGATGTAGGCCGGGTCGATGTAGCCGGCCGAAGCCAGCAGGTGCCCTGCCTCGGCGATGGCGCCGTTCTTGTCGGCGGGGCTCGCCCCGAGCCGGACCAGTTCGGCCGGGATCAGCGGAAGTGCCATGGTGTCTCCTCAGTTCTTTGGCGGAATCGGTCTTGGTCTTGGCTGTCTTGTGGCACCGGCTTGGTGCATGGCGGCGTGACCGACTCTTCATTGATGTGAGGCAATTGAAATCGATTACATTCCGGCTGTCAATCGCTCCGTATCAACAAAGTGCGAGGAAATCCTTGGCAGTGGCCAATTTTGATACACCCATGCGCCAATAAGGGGCTTGCGTAGTGACGCGATTTCAGCGACGATCACGCGCAATACAGGAAATCGTTATCAGGACACCATGAACGCCAAGATCAAGGATGTCGCCGCCGCCGCCGGGGTCTCCGTCGCTACCGTCTCACGGGCGCTGGGCAGCGGGCCGGTCAGTGAGGCCTTGCGCCTGCGCGTCGAAGAGGCTGCCAAGCAACTGGGCTACCGGCCCAACCTGTCGGCGCGCCGGCTGCGTTCGCAGCACACCCAGACCGTCGGCCTGATCGTGTCGGACATCCGCAACCCCTTCTTCACCGCGGTCAGCCGCGCCGTCGAGGACGCCGCCTACCAGGCCGGCATGCGGGTGATCCTGTGCAACACCGACGAAAACCCGGACAAGGAAGCGATGTACCTGCGGCTGATGGAGGAAGAGCGCGTCAGCGGCGTGATCTTCTCGCCCACACGCGACACCGCGCGCCGCCTGCGTCCCGACGCCTACAATTTCCCGGTGGTGATGATCGACCGTGCCGGCCCGGCCGGGCAGGCCGATGCCGTGGTGCTGGACAACCGGCTGGCGGCGGGGCAACTGGTCGAGCACCTGCTGGCACGGGGTTACCGCCATATCGGCGGCCTGTTCGGCAATACCAGCAGCACCGGCGCCGAGCGCCATGCCGGTTTCGAGGCGGCGCTCAAGGCGCACGGACTGGAAGGGGAAGGGCGCTTTGTCGCCCCCACCGCCGAGGCGGCCGAAGCCACGGTGGCGCGCTGGCTGGCCGAGGAGCGGCGTCCGGACGCGCTGATCGCCAGCAACGGCCTGCTGCTCTTGGGCACCCTGCGCGCCCTGCAGGGCGCCGGACTGTCCGCCCCGGCCGACATCGCGCTGGCGGGCTTCGACAACGATGTCTGGACCAGCCTGGTCGGCAACGGTGGCCTGACCGTGATCGAACAGCCGGTCTACGAGATCGGCCGCACCGCGATGGACATGCTGCTGAGCCGCTTGGAAGACCCCACGCTCAGCATCCGCAGCGTGGTGCTCGCCGGACGGCTGCTGGTGCGCGGCTCGACCGGCCAGCGGGTCGACGGTTAGCGCGGGAGCGGCATCCTCCAATAACCCGAAACCCCCGCTGGAATGCATTTCCCGCGGGGGTTTCGTCTGTTCGGGACTCGAAAGGCCGTCGCCCGTTTACTTCGGCTTGACGTGCTCCGCCACCGAGGCTTCCTGGCCGAAGAACACGCCGCGCGTCGAGTAGGTGTAGTTCGCCTCCGCCTGCATCAGTCCCACCAGCACCAGCAGGCACAAGGGCGGGATCAGGATGGCGTAGACCAGTGCCAGCCGCTCCCAGCGCATGTGCATGAAGACGCTGACGATCAGCCCCGCCTTGAGCAGCATGAAGGCCACGATCAGAAACCAGCGCAGAAAGCCCTGGATGTGGAAGTAATCGACCAGATAGGACAGGGTGCTGAGCACGAACAGCAGGCCCCATACCTTGAGATAGAGGCCGATCGGGTGTTGCTGGCCGGAGGCGTGTTCCATGGCGTCACCTCACCACAGGTAGAAGAACGCGAAGATGAAGACCCACACCAGATCGACGAAGTGCCAGTACAGGCCGGCGATTTCCACGATCTGGTAGTTGCCGCTCTTTTCGTAGCGTCCGGCCAGCATCCTGAGTGCGACGATGATCAGATAGATCACCCCGGCGCTGACGTGAAGCCCGTGAAAGCCGGTGATCATGAAGAAGGTCGAGCCGAACTGCGCCGCGCCCATCGGATTGCCCCACGGCCGCACGCCTTCCTCGACGATCAGCTTGGTCCATTCGAAGGCCTGCATGCCGACGAAGGTGGCGCCCAGTGCTGCCGTGGCCAGCATCAGCGCCGCGCTCTTCACCCGGTCGCGGCGGTAGCCGAAGTTGACCGCCATCGCCATGGTGCCGCTGCTGCTGATCAGGATGAAGGTCATGATGGCGATCAGGATCAGCGGGATCGGCGTGCCGCCGATGCTGAGCGCGAACACCTCGCTGGGATTGGGCCAGGGCACGGTGGTGGACATCCGCACCGTCATGTAGCCGGTCAAAAAGCAGCCGAAGATGAAGGTGTCGCTGAGCAGGAACACCCACATCATCGCCTTGCCCCAGGAAACCTTGAAAGCCTCGCGGTCGGCGGACCAGTCGCTGACGATGCCCTGCCAGCCGCCGGCTGCCGGGAGCGGGTCGTTGGGAGGAGACAGCGTGTGCTTTGCCATGGGCGTGCCTCGCGTAAAGGGGCCATCGAATCTGCAGCCAGCGGCGTCGCCTCGTTCAGGACGGGCACGCATCCGTCGGCCGGCGCAGGGCCGGTGTTGCAACACCCCCTTGTAGCAGGTCACATCATGCGGGCGGCCGCTCGCTGGCGGCGCCCGCCAAGCCGCTTCAGAAACGGCGGCATATCTCTTGTATGGTGGCTGGCGGAATCAGGAACAGCAAGCCGAACAGCACCAGCCACAGCGCCAGCAGGAAGTGCCAGTAACGGGCGCACAACTGCACGGCCAGGGCGGCATCCTCGCTCAGCCCATCGCGCCAGACCCGCCGTGCGGTCAGACCCCAGGCCACCAGCCCGCCGATCAGGTGCAGGCCGTGCAGCCCGCTCAACAGGTAGAAGAAACTGCTGGCCGGGCCGCTGGTGAGCGCGTAGTCCAGCGCGGTCAACTGCCGCCACAGCCACAGCTGCCCGCCGAGGAAACCGAGCGCCAGCACGCCGCCCAATAACAGGCCGGTCTTCATCCCGCCAAGCTGCCCGCGCCGGCCGGCCTGCCGGGCCCACTGCAGGGCCGCGCTGCTTGCCGCCAGCAGCGCCGTGTTCAGCCACACCGTCGGCAGCGTGGGCAGGCGCTGCCAATCGGCGTAATCCATGCGCGCGATGTAGGCATGCAGGAACTGCGCGAACAGCACCGTCACCACCGCCATGAACACCCACAGCGCCACCTTGGCGGCCGCCGGCCGGCTGTCCCGCTCCCCGGCGTGCCGGGCATCGTCCCGGGCTACCGTCATGCTCATTTCCGCCTCCCCCGCGACGGAGCGGGCCTCGCAGACGCGAACACATCATCGTCCCCGCCGCCCGCCACGGCGCTGTTCTGCGGCACGAAGTCCTGCGCCATGCCCGGCACGCTGTAGTCGTAGGCCCAGCGGTAGACCACGGGCTGCTCCGGCCCCCAGTTGCCGTGCCCCGGCGGCGTCTCGGGCGTCTGCCATTCCAGCGTGGTGGCCCGCCACGGGTTGCCGCCGGCCGGCTTGCCGCGGAAGGCGCTGTGCACCAGGTTGTAGAGGAACGCCAGCTGCGACACCCCCACGATCAGCGCCGCCACCGTGATGAAGGCGTTGAGCTGCTGCGCCGAGGCGGGGATGAAGGCGTAGTTCTCGTAGGCGTAGTAGCGCCGCGGCATGCCGAGTATCCCGAGGTAGTGCATCGGGAAGTAGATGGCGTAGGTGCCGACGAAGGTCACCCAGAAGTGGAACTTGCCCAGGGCATCGTTCAGCATCCGCCCGGTCACCTTCGGATACCAGTGGTAGATGCCGCCGAAGATCACCAGGATGGGCGAGACCCCCATCACCATGTGGAAGTGGGCGACCACGAAATAAGTGTCGGAGAGCGGGATGTCCACGCTGACGTTACCGAGGAACAGCCCGGTCAGGCCGCCGATCAGGAAGGTGCTGATGAAGCCGATGGCGAACAGCATCGGTACCGACAGGTGGATGTTGCCCTTCCACAGCGTCAGCACCCAGTTGTAGACCTTGATCGCGGTCGGCACCGCGATGATCAGCGTGGTGGTGGCGAAGAAGAAGCCGAAATAGGGGTTCATCCCGCTCACGTACATATGGTGTGCCCATACCACGAAGCTCAGCGCGCCGATCGCGACGATCGCCCACACCATCATGTGGTAGCCGAAGATCTTCTTGCGCGAATGGGTGCTGATCAGGTCGGAGACGATGCCGAAGGCGGGCAGGGCGACGATGTACACCTCGGGGTGGCCGAAGAACCAGAACAGGTGCTGGAACAGGATCGGGCTGCCACCCTTGTAGCTGAGCGCTTGCCCCATCGAGACGATGGCCGGCATGAAGAAGCTGGTGCCCAGCACCCGGTCGAACAGCAGCATCACCCCGCTGACGAACAGGGCAGGAAAGGCCAGCAAGGCCATGATGGTGGCGACGAAAATCCCCCACACCGTCAGCGGCAGGCGCATCAGTGTCATGCCGCGGGTGCGCGCCTGCAGCACCGTGATCACGTAGTTCAGGCCGCCCATGGTGGCAGCCACGATGAAGATCACCAGCGAGGTCAGCATCAGGATGATGCCCCAGTCGAAGCCCGGTGTGCCGGGCAGGATCGCCTGCGGCGGGTACAGCGTCCAGCCGGCGCCGGTCGGGCCGCCGGGCACGAAGAAGCTCGCCATCAGCACCAGCACCGCCAGCAGGTAGACCCAGTAGCTCAGCATGTTGAGGAAGGGGAACACCATGTCGCGCGCCCCCACCATCAGCGGGATCAGGTAGTTGCCGAAGCCGCCGAGGAACAGCGCGGTGAGCAGGTAGATCACCATGATCATGCCGTGCATGGTGACGTACTGGTAGTAACGGTTGGCGTCGATGAAGTCGAAATACCCGGGGAATCCCAGCTGCAGCCGCATCAGGTTCGACAGCACCAGCGCCACCAGCCCGACGGCGATCGCGGTGATGGTGTACTGCACCGCGATGACCTTGTGATCCTGGCTCCAGACATACTTGGTCCAGAAACTGTGCGGCTCGTGATGCTGTTCCGCTTCGGGGTATGCCATCGTACCCTCCTTAAAGTGCTGTTGCGTGACCGGATCAGGGTTGTCCGGCCGCCGCCACGTTCTTGCCCGACAGGGTTTTCATATAGGCCAGCATGGCGGCCATTTCCGCCTCGTTCAGGCTGGCCGGGGGCATGATGGGCTGGTAGCCCTGCACCACCTTGGCGTTGGGGGTGCGGATCGACTCGGCGAGGTAGGCCGGGTCGACCGTGACCTTGCTGCCGTCGGCCAGCGTTTCCGTCTTGCCGTACAGGTCTTTCCAGGTGGGGCCGACGCCGGGGCTGCCGTCGGCGCTGTGGCAGGCGACGCAACCGCGGCTCTGGGCCAGCAGCTTGCCCTGGGCGGCCAGATCGGCGCCGGCCGGAGCCGCCGTCTTGACCGCCGCGCGGGTAAAGGTCGGTTGTGCGGCCAGCCACGCCTGGAACGCCGCCTCGTCCTCCACCACGATGTGGCCGCGCATGTTGAAGTGGCCGACGCCGCACAACTCGGCGCAGAGGATCTCGAAGCGCCCGGTCCTGGTGGGGGTGAACCAGAAATAGGTGACCATGCCCGGCACCAGATCCATCCGGGCCCGGAACTGCGGCACGTAGAAGTCGTGCAGCACGTCCTGCGAGCGCAGCAGCACCTTGACCGGCTTGTCGACGGGCAGGTGCACTTCGGAAGACTGGATCAGGACGTCGTCCCGGCCGCGGGGGTCGTTGGGGGCGAGGCCGAACGGGTTGTCCGGGCTGATGTAGCGGTTGTCCGTGATGCCCAGCACGCCATCCTTGCCGGGGAAGCGGAAGCGCCACTGCCATTGCTGGCCGACGGCCTCGACCACCTGCGCCTGCGGGGGCGGGGAGATCAGGTCCGCGTAAACGAACAAGCCGGGAGCCAGCATGGCCACGATACCCAGCGAGGTCAGTCCGGTCAGCCACCATTCCAGCTTCTTGTTTTCAGGGTCGTGGGCGGCGCGGTGTCCCTCGCGCTGGCGGAAGCGCAGCAGGCAATAGGCGACGAACAGGTTGATGGCGATGAACACCCCGCCGGTGATCACCAGGGTGATCAGCAGCGTGTCGTCGATCAGCTTCCAGTTGGAGGCCAGCGGCGTGAGCCACCACGGGCTCAGGAAATGAAACAGGACGGCGGCGGCGATCAGCGCCATCAAGACGATTGCGAGTGCCATAGGGGTATCGGTCCTGCGTTGTTCTCCTCGCGGAAACATGCCGGTCCGGCAGGGGAGACGGCATTCAACAGACCGTGGACTCCCGTGATGGAGGGCAGGCGAGCGGCCGGCCGGCTTCTTCGTGACAGGCAGCCCTTCCGGGCGAGCAACGCGTCCCTGTCTGACGCGGTAGTCGATCAGCGGTCTGCCGGATTTGTCCGTGGCTGGCGGATTATTGCTGCACAGCGCGTAAAGGCCGGTCGGCCCGCTATTCCAATGGTTTCAACTTAGCACATTGTGGGCAAAGGGCACGGTCACGATAGGGGTTTGGCCCGCAGCCTGCCGGGTTCGTGCCAGGGCGGGCACCGGGGCGCTGGCCGATGTCGGTTGCGAGGGAGCGCGCCGTGTGACCTGGGCCGGGATTGTTACCGGACCGATTTGGGTCTATAAAAAATTCTCAAGGTATTGATTTTCAATCGTAATCCGGGAGGTGGCGCCATGCGCAGACGGATTTACTACCTTATCCCCGATCTCGCCAATGCCCAGCGGCTGATGAACGATCTGCTGCTGGCCCGGATCGAGGAAAAACACATTCATTTTCTCGCCAAGGAAGGCGTCGACCTGTCCAGTCTGCACCGCGCCAACCTGTTCCAGGAGTCCGATATCGTCCACAGCGCCGAAATGGGGCTGATCATCGGCGGCGCTACCGGCTTGATCTCGGGACTGGTGGCCGCCTTGTTTATCCTGGCCGACAGCGGCTTGCCGTGGGGCGGGGTGGTGCTGGTGACCTTTCTGATCGGCGCCGTGTTCGGGCCCTGGGCGGCGAGCATGATCGGCTGCTCGGTGCCCAACAGCCGGCTCAAGCCGTTCCGCGAGGCCATCGACAAGGGCCAGATCCTGCTGATGGTGGACGTGCCGGCCAGCGAGGTCGAAGACATCGAGGCCCTGCTGCGGAAAATCCATCCGGAGGCCCACCTGGAAGGCGTGGAGCCGACGATTCCGGCTTTCCCGTAAGGCCAGGATGGCCGCTTGACGGCCGAGACAGCAGCTCATCTCGCCCAAACGAACGGCGGGGCGTCATCGCCCCGCCGTTGTCACAAAAAGTTATCTTGAGCTAAGTCGTTGTACCGCTTCCTGAAGGGGGCGGCCTTAATCGGTCTGTGACCATCACGGCGCCGCATCGATCCGGGCCAGCGCCCGCCCTATCGACTCGGCATCGTCCGGTCGCACCAGCCGCGCCACTTCCTGGCCGTCGCGCAGGAAGACCAGCGTCGGCCACAGCTTCACCCCGAACGAACGCCCCAGGCGCCGGCCCCGGCCATCCTCGATCTTGATGTGACGTACCCCCGGATGGGCGGCGAGAGCGGTGGCGAGCAGCGGCTGGGCGGCCTGGCAGTGGCCGCACCACGGCGCGCCGAATTCGAGCAGCACCGGGCCCGCCAACGCGTCGATCTCGGCGCGCGGCGGCTCGCTCCAGGCATAGTCAGTGTTCATGGCCATGTGTTTTCTCGGGGCGAGCGATTGGCCGCCACAGCAGGGGATAAGGAAGGACGATAGCGTATTCTCCCGCCGAGCGGCCAACGATGCGCCATGGCACCTTTGGGCCTCGGCCTAGGAAACCCCTCAATCATATTCTAGTGTGGTAACTGGTTGCACCAACAAAGGGCCTGCCGTGAGCGGAGCACTGATTACACACTGGGAACCTGAAGACGCACGATTCTGGGACCGACAAGGCTCGCATATCGCACGCCGTAATCTGTGGATATCGATCCTGTGCCTGATCCTGGCATTCTCGACCTGGGTGATCTGGAGCATCGTGGTGCTCAAGATGCCCGCACTCGGTTTTCCCTACAGCAAGGCCCAGCTTTTCATGCTGACCGCCTTGCCGTCGCTGTCCGGTGCGACGCTGCGCATTTTCTACAGCTTCCTGCCCGCCATGATCGGCGGCAGGAAATGGACGGCCATTTCGACCGGCTTGTTGCTGATTCCGTCCGTCTGGCTGGGATTCGCGGTCCAGGACACGAGCACGCCCTATGGGGTCATGTTGGCCATCGCGCTGTTGTGCGGCTTCGGGGGCGGAAATTTTTCCAGCTCGATGGCCAACATCGGTTTTTTCTACCCGCAGGCGCAAAAAGGCTACGCCAATGGCCTGAACGCCGGGCTCGGCAATCTGGGGGTCTCGCTGACGCAGTTTCTCGTGCCGATCGTTATCGGCATCGACCTGTTCGGCCCGTGGGGCGGTGAGCCGCTGCGTTATGCGCAGGAGGGCAGCGAACACGCCGTATGGCTGCAGAACGCGGGGTTTATCTGGGTTCTTCCCATCGCCGTGGCCATGCTGGTCGCATGGTTCGGTATGAACGACATCGCCTCCGCACGGGCATCGTTTCGTGAACAAGCCGCCATTTTCCGTCGCCCCCACATGTGGCTGCTGTGCTGGCTCTATCTGGGCACCTTCGGTAGTTATATCGGTTTTGCCGCAGGGTTTGCCTTGTTGGCCAATACCCAGTTCCCGCAGATAAGGGTGACCGACTACGCCTTCATCGGCCCCTTGATCGGCGCGCTGGTGCGTCCTGTCGGCGGCTGGCTGGCCGACCGTATCGGCGGCGCGCGGGTGTCGCTGGTCGTGTTCGGCGCCATGGTGCTGGCGACCTTCGGCGTGCTGGGATTCCTGCCAGGGAGACTGTCCGACGGCACACCGGCCGGGGGCAATTTCTGGGGGTTTTTCCTGACATTCCAGCTGCTGTTCCTGCTCTCGGGAATCGGCAATGGTTCGGTGTTCCGCATGATCCCCGTGGTGTTCGCCGCGCTGAGCCTGCGCGAAGCCAAGGGCGACGGCGAGGCAGCGCAGCGTGAGGCCCGGCTCCATGGCGTGACCGAGTCCGCGGCGGCAACCGGCTTCGCCGGCGCCATCGGTGCCTACGGCGGTTTTGTCATTCCAAACGGATTCGGCGCCTCGATGAACCTCACCGGCAGCGCGGAACAGGCACTGTACGTCTTCATGCTGTTCTACCTGAGCTGCGCAGTGATCTGCTGGGCGTTTTACGCGAGAAAGCACGCCAGCCTGCCCTGTTGAACGGCGGCCGGCACCAAGGAGGAGGACCCCTCATGAGCCACTTTCTGGATCGTCTGAGCTTTTTCACCCGTCCCCGCGAGCCGTATGCCGACGGTCACGGCGAGGTGCGGGAAGAGGACCGCGACTGGGAGGCGGCCTACCGGCAGCGCTGGCAGCACGACAAGTTCGTACGCTCCACGCACGGCGTGAACTGTACCGGCTCCTGCAGCTGGAAGATCTACGTCAAGGGCGGCATCGTTACCTGGGAGACGCAGCAGACCGATTATCCGCGCACCCGCCCCGGTATGCCCAACCATGAGCCGCGTGGCTGCTCGCGCGGGGCGTCGTACAGCTGGTATCTGTACAGCGCCAACCGGCTCAAGTACCCGATGATCCGAGGACGTCTGGTGCGATTGTGGCGCGAGGCGCGCAAGACGCTGGATCCGGTGGCGGCATGGGCCACGATCGTTGAAGACCCGCAACGCGTGAACGACTACAAGTCCATCCGCGGTCGCGGCGGTTTCGTCCGGGTGAGCTGGGACGAGGCAACCGAGCTCGTCGCCGCGGCCAACGTGTACACCATCAAGCACCACGGCCCGGACCGCGTGGTCGGCTTCTCGCCGATTCCGGCCATGTCCATGGTCAGCTACGCCGCCGGCTCCCGCTACCTGAGCCTGATCGGCGGCACGCTGCTGTCATTCTACGACTGGTATTGCGATCTGCCGCCGGCCAGCCCGCAGACCTGGGGCGAGCAGACCGATGTGCCGGAATCGGCCGACTGGTACAACTCGGCGTACATCATCGCCTGGGGTTCCAACGTCCCGCAGACGCGCACCCCCGACGCGCATTTCTTTGTCGAGGCCCGTTACAACGGCACCAAGGTGGTGGCGATCACGCCGGACTACTCCGAGGTCGCCAAACTCTCCGATCTCTGGCTGCACCCCAAACAGGGCACCGATGCGGCGCTCGGCATGGCGATGGGCCACGTCATCCTCCGCGAGTTCCATCTCGAACGGCAGGTTCCCTATTTCGACGATTACTGCCGCCGGCTGACCGATCTGCCGCTGCTGGTGACGCTGGAGCGGCGCGGCGACCACTTCGTGCCCGACCGCTATCTTCGGGCCAGCGATTTTCCCGACCAGCTCGGCCAGGGCAACAACCCGGAATGGAAAACCGTCGGCATCGACCGGAACAGCGGCCACTATGCCGTGCCGCAGGGGGCGATCGGTTTCCGCTGGGGCCAGCAGCTGGGCGGGGATCTCGGCAAGTGGAATCTCGAACAAAAAGACGGCTCCGATGGCCGCGACCTCGATCTCGCCCTGACGCTGATCGACCGCCGAGACGAGGTGGCAACGGTGGCCTTTCCCTATTTCGGCGCGGTCGAACACCCGCGGTTCCAGCACAACGAGCAGGGCGGCAACGTGTTGCGGCGTCATGTCCCTGTGAAGCGCTTGGAGCAGAACGGAGAGACCGTTCATGTCGCAACCGTTTTCGATCTGCTCTGTGCCCAGTACGGGCTGGACCGTGGGCTGGGAGGAGCGGCCGCCCGCGATTACGACGACGACGTGCCGTATACGCCGAAATGGCAGGAATCCATTACCGGCGTACCGGCAGAACAGGTGGTCGCCGTCGCGCGCCAGTTTGCCGAGACCGCCGAGCGTACCCAGGGCCGGTCCATGATCATCATCGGCGCCGCGATGAACCACTGGTACCACCAGGACATGAACTACCGGGCCGCCATCAACATGCTGATGCTGTGCGGCTGTGTCGGCGTGTCCGGCGGCGGCTGGGCGCACTACGTCGGCCAGGAGAAGCTACGCCCGCAGACCGGCTGGACGGCGCTGGCCTTCGCCCTCGACTGGGTGCGGCCGCCGCGGCACATGAACGGCACCTCGTTCTTCTACGCGCATACCGATCAGTGGCGGTACGAGCAGCTCCATATCGGCGAGCTGCTCTCGCCGCTGGCCGATCCGGCCCGCTATGGCGGCAGCCTGATCGACTTCAACGTCCGTGCCGAGCGCATGGGCTGGCTGCCTTCGTCGCCCCAGATCGATCGCAACCCCCTGTCCATTGCCGGCGCGGCGCGCGCGGCCGGGCTGGATGCCAAGGACTACCTGGTCCGCGAACTCAAGTCGGGCGCGGTGCATTTTGCCTGCGAAGATCCGGACAATCCCAAGAACTTCCCGCGCAACCTGTTCGTCTGGCGCTCGAACCTGTTCGGCTCCTCCGGCAAGGGGCACGAGTACTTTCTCCGTCACTTTGCCGGGGCGCAACATGGCATGCAGGGTGCCGACCTGGGCGAAACCGGCGGCGCCAAGCCGGAAGAGGTGGTCTGGCACGAGAAAGCGCCGGAAGGAAAGCTTGACCTGATCACCGTGCTCGACTTCCGCATGTCCACGACCTGCCTGTACGCCGACGTCGTGCTGCCGACCGCCACCTGGTACGAGAAGAACGACCTCAATACCTCGGACATGCATCCCTTCATTCATCCGCTGTCGGCGGCGGTCGATCCTATCTGGCAAACACGGAGCGATTGGGAGATCTACAAGGCCATCGCCAGGAAATTTTCCGAACTGGTGCCGGGACACCTCGGCGTCGAGCAGGACGTCGTGCTGCAACCGCTGCAGCACGATACCCCGGCGGAAATCGCCCAACCCTACGGAGTGAGAGACTGGAAAAAGGGCGAGTGCGATCTGCTGCCCGGCAAGACCGCGCCCAACATCATCGTGGTCGAGCGAGACTATCCCAACACCTACAAACGCTTTACCGCCCTCGGGCCACTGATGCACAAGCTCGGCAACGGCGGCAAGGGTATTGGCTGGGACACCGGGACCGAGGTCGAAGGGCTGGGCCGGCTCAACCGCATCGTGTCCGAGGAAGGGCCGACCCAAGGCTTGCCGCGCATCGAGACCGACATCGATGCCGCCGAGGTGATCATGTCGCTGGCGCCGGAGACCAACGGCGAAGTGGCGGTCAAGGCATGGCAGGCGCTGGAGAAGTTCACCGGGCGCGAGCATGCGCATCTTGCCGATGTGCGGGAGGACGAGAAGATCCGTTATCGCGACATCCAGGCGCAGCCGCGCAAGATCATTTCCTCGCCGACCTGGTCCGGTATCGAGAGCGAGCATGTCAGCTACACCGCCGGCTACACCAATGTGCACGAACTGATCCCGTGGCGAACCCTGACCGGGCGCCAGCAGTTCTATCAGGACCATCCCTGGATGCGGGATTTCGGCGAAGGCTTTGCCAGCTACCGGCCGCCGATCGATACCCGAAGCGTCGCGCCGCTGGTCGGTAAAAAACCGAATGGCCATCCCGAGGTCGTGCTCAATTTCATCACCCCGCACCAGAAGTGGGGCATCCACAGCACCTATACCGACAACCTGATCATGCTCACGCTCTCGCGCGGCGGGCCGATCGTCTGGCTGTCCGAGGTTGACGCGCAGAAAGGCGGCATCGTCGACAACGACTGGATCGAGCTTTACAACCTGAACGGGGCCATCGCCGCCCGGGCCGTGGTCAGCCAGCGGGTGAAGGAGGGCATGTGCATGATGTACCACGCCCAGGAAAAGATCGTGAACGTCCCCGGCTCGGAGATCACCGGCCATCGTGGAGGCATCCATAACTCGGTGACCCGCGCCGTGCTCAAGCCCACGCACATGATCGGCGGCTACGCCCACCTGGCCTACGGCTTCAACTACTACGGCACGGTCGGCTCGAACCGGGACGAGTTCGTCATCGTGCGCAAGATGGACAAGGTGGACTGGATGGATACCTCGCTTGCGGCACGGGGAGAAAGATCATGAAGATACGCGCCCAGATCGCCATGGTGCTGAACCTGGACAAATGCATCGGCTGCCACACCTGTTCGGTCACCTGCAAGAACGTCTGGACCAGCCGCCTGGGCATGGAGTACGTCTGGTTCAACAACGTCGAGACCAAACCCGGCATCGGCTATCCGAAAGACTGGGAGAACCAGGAGCACTGGCGCGGCGGCTGGGAGCGCAAGCCCAACGGCAAGCTCAAGCTGAAGCAGGGCGGGCGCTTGCAGTTGCTGCTCAACCTGTTCGGCAATCCCAACCTGCCGGAGATCGACGACTACTACGAGCCCTTCACCTTCGACTACGAATTCCTGCAAACCGCGCCGGAGATGCCGACCCCGCCGGTCGCCCGGCCGATTTCCGTCGTGACCGGACAACGGATGGAAAAAATCGAATGGGGGCCGAACTGGGAGGAAATCCTCGGCGGCGAGTTCGCCAAGCGCAGCCAGGACTACAACTTCGAGGCGGTGCAGAAGGAAATCTACGGCGAATTCGAAAACACCTTCATGATGTATCTGCCCCGCCTGTGCGAACACTGTCTGAATCCGTCCTGCGTCGCCAGTTGCCCGTCCGGTTCGATCTACAAACGCGAGGAAGACGGCATCGTCCTGATCGATCAGGACAAATGCCGGGGCTGGCGCATGTGCGTCTCGGGCTGCCCGTACAAGAAGATCTATTACAACTGGTCGAGCGGCAAGGCCGAGAAATGCATCTTCTGCTACCCCCGCATCGAGTCCGGCCAGCCGACCGTCTGTTCGGAAACCTGTGTCGGCCGCATCCGCTATCTCGGGGTGCTGCTCTACGACGCCGACCGGATCGAAAGCGCCGCCTCGGCTGAAAACCCGCAGGACCTGTACGAAGAGCAACTGGCCATCTTCCTCGATCCGCATTCCGCCTCGGTGCGCGAGGAAGCCCTGAGGCAGGGCATCCCGCAGGCGTGGCTCGACGCCGCCCGCGAGTCGCCGGCGTACAAGATGGCGGTGGAGTGGAAGATCGCCTTTCCGCTGCATCCCGAGTACCGCACCTTGCCGATGGTCTGGTACGTGCCGCCGCTCTCCCCGATCCAGGCGCGTGCCAACGCCGGCGAGATCGGCGCCAAGGGCCATATCCCCGATGTCTCCAGCCTGCGCATTCCGCTGCGCTACCTGGCCAATCTGCTCACCGCCGGCAAGGAAGCGCCGGTGGCGGCCGCGCTGGAAAAGATGCTGGCGATGCGCGCTTTCTACCGGGTGCGTCAGCTCGAGCGCCGCGACAGTCCGGACATCCTGGCCCAGGCCGGACTGTCGGTCGCCCAGGCGGAGGACATGCACCGCTACCTGTCCATCGCCAACTACGAAGACCGCTACGTCATTCCGACCTCCCACCGCGAATACGCCGAAAACGCCTATCAGTTGCGCGGCGAGTGCGGCTTTACCTTTGGCAACGGCTGCTCCGACGGCAGCAGCGAGCTGAGCCTGTTCGGCGGCAAGATGGGCGGCAAGAAAGTCATCCCGCTCAAAACCATCGCGGGCCACAATCCGGAGAACAGCGTTGACTACTGACACCCCCCGTGAACTGCACGCGCTGGGCGCGTTACTGACCTATCCCGGACCGGCTCTGCTGGCGGCGCTGCCTGAAATCGGCGAACTGCTGACCCCCCTGGCCCGGAGCCTGCCCGCCGAGGCGGGAGAGCGGCTGTGGCGGCTGATCGAGGCGCTGCAGACGGGAGAGCCGTTAGCGCTGGAAGAAGAATACGTCGCCCTGTTCGACCGGGGCCGCCGCACCTCCTTGTACCTGTTCGAGCACGTGCATGGCGAGTCGCGCGATCGCGGGCCGGCGATGGTCGATCTGCACCTGGCTTATGCCCGGGCGGGCTTGGCACTGGTCGAAGGCGAGCTGCCGGACTACCTGCCCGCCGTGCTCGAATTCCTGAGCCGGCGTCCCCGCGACGAGGCCGATGCGACGCTGGCCGATTGCGCCGAGGTCCTGCGCAAACTGGGACAGTCCCTGATCGAAAAGGGCAGCCTGTACGCGGCCGTACCGGACGCCCTGTTGTTGGGCATCCGCCAGCCGGGACTGGACTGGTCCTGCCTGCCGGTGCCGGAAGAAGAGAATTGGGACGCCGACTGGGAGTCGCCCCCGGCCTTTGGTGACGATGCCGGCTGCGTGCACAAACCCGCGACCGCCACGGTCCGTTTCATGCCGCGCCCGCCACGCCAGGCATGACAGCATCGAGAGGAGAACCACCATGAAATCGCTGCACGATTTTCTATTCGGCCTCTACCCCTATATTGCGCTGTCGGTCTTTTTCATCGGCAGCCTGATCCGCTTCGACCGCGAGCAGTATTCGTGGAAAAGCGATTCGTCGCAGATTCTGCGCAAGAGTCAGCTGCGCCTGGGTTCAATGCTATTCCACCTCGGTGTCCTGGTGGTCTTCTTCGGCCACCTGATCGGTTTCCTGATGCCGGAGCCCATCGTGCTGGCACTGATGAGCGAGAGGGCGCACGAACTGCTGGCGATGGTAGGGGGCGGGGTGGCCGGCGTGTTCTCCATCATCGGGCTCAGCATCCTGATTTACCGCCGGGTCAGCGATCCGCGCATCCTGAGCAATAGCCGTACCGCGGACATGGTGGTGCTGGTGATCATCTGGCTCCAGCTCGCCCTCGGCCTGCTGACCGTGGTTTACTCATCGAGCCATGTACCCGGTTACGACTTCGGTGCGTTGATTGCCTATGTACAAGGCATCGTGATTTTCCGGGCAGACAATGCCGCCCTGATCCTTGCCGTGCCCTGGGTCTACAAGGCGCATATCTTCCTCGGGCTCACCGTGTTCCTGATTTTTCCGTTTACCCGCCTGGTCCATATCTGGAGCGGCTTTGCGGCAGTCTTCTATCTTTTCCGCCCCTATCAGCTGATGCGCACCCACAGGAAGCTGGCGCCCCGTCGAATTCCCTGAAGAGCCCGACTCATGACCACCGAATCCCTCCCCCAGGCACTGACCGCACGCATCAACGATGTCGAGATCGTGGCGGCCACGCCGGCCGATTTACGGCATGCAGCGGTGCAGGAACTGCTCCGCCAGCGCGCCGTGACGCTGGGCTTGCTGGCGGCGGACGCCGACGAGGCCGCCACCGCGGCGGCGCTGGAACAACTGCTCGAGCGCGAAGTGCCAGTGCCGCAGGCCGGCGACGAAGAGATCGAGCGGCATTATCTGGCGAATCCCGGGCGTTACACGGCGGGCGAGCTGGTGTTCGCCTCGCATATTCTGCTGCAAGTGACGGAACGCACGCCCATCCAGCCGCTACTGGCGCGAGCGGAAGCGATATTGCATCAGGTCCAGGCCGATGCCTCGCGTTTCGCCGAATTGGCCCAGGACATGTCCAACTGCCCGTCGGCGCAGGTGGGCGGCAGCCTCGGCCAACTGCAAAGGGGAGATACCGTGCCGGAATTCGAGGCGGCACTGTTTGCCGATGGCTCGGTCGGGGTGTTGCCGCGCGTCGTGCGCACCCGTTACGGCTTTCATATCGTCAAGGTGGAGCGGCGCGAACCGGGACGGCTCCTGCCGCTGGCGATGATTCGTGATCGTGTGGCATCCGATCTTGCCGAACAAAGCCTGAGCCGTGCGCTCCGCCAGTATCTGGAGAGGCTGGCGGCCAATGCCGAGATGGACGGCATGGATCTGATTCCGGACCGGCGCCATTGAAGACATCGGGCCTGTCGCGCTGGCAGCATCACTACCGATGGTGCTCTTGCAAACGCATCATGCCGACATATAGTCAAAGAAGCCCCCACCGATTGTCCTGCCCGTTTCATCGAGGAGTGTTGCCATGAAACCCCTCTCGCTTTTTCGTATGGTCGTATCCTCCAAGGAAGGATGGAACGATATAGCGCGGACCCATCCTTCGCCCTGGGGGGCGTTCCTGAAAATCGTGCTGTTTCCCTCTTCGGTGGCTGCCGGCATGATCCTGTATGCCGCCTGGTTCCATGGCGACGTGTATGCCCCCGAGGTCACGTTCGGCTATTGGGCTGGCGTCGCAGTAATTTTCCTGCTGACCAGTTGGGGCTGTGTCCATGTCATGGCCTGGTTTATCCGCCAGGCGGTGCATACCGACTCCAGGCCCTCCTATGCCGACAGCTACCGTCTGGCGGCCATCGCCCCGGTACCGATCTGGCTGTCCGCCTTGTCGCTGTTCGTCCCCATTCCGCTATTCAACGCGTTGGCGGCCATCCTCGGCTTGATGGCGTCCGGCGGGCTGATTTATCACGGCCTTGATGCCCTGTTTGAACATGACGACTCGGTCCGGACGGAAGCGTTGGCGTATACGGTCTTTTCGGTGGGGGCGCTGGTGTGGGCGCTGATCGTGGCCCTGCTGGTCATGCCGCTCCTCTGAAAGAGCGAAGCGCAAGCAGGTAATGGGCTGACCGCTAGTTGCGTTCGCGGCAAACAAGAAAAAAGCCTGCAACCATCAGGAGCGCAGGCTTTTTACTTACTAAAGTAAAGGAAGTGCTTGATTAGAACGGGATGTCATCATCCATGAAGTCGTCCGCCTTGCTGGCCGGCTTCGGCTCCATGCGGCGCGGGGCGGCCGGCGGAGCGGACGGGGCGCTCTGGCGCGGCGCCGGGGCGCCGTAGCCGCTGTCGTCGTCCATCGCCGCGTCGCGCTTGCTGCCCTGCAGGCTGATCTCGTTCACGCGCACGTCCGGCGACAGCTTCTTGTTGCCGTCGCGGTCTTCCCATTCGCGCAGGGTGAGCTGGCCGTAAACGGTCACCTGCTGGCCCTTGCTCAGGTAGTTCTTCAGCGATTCGCCGCGCTTGCCCCATACCTGGCAGCTGAACCAGTTGGTGGTGCGGCGCTCGCCGAAACCGATATCGCTGGCCACGCGGAAGCTCAGCACCGGTTCGCCGCTCGGGGTGTAGCGCAGTTCGGCATCTGCCGCCAGGCGGCCGTCGAAGGTGATGCTGTTCATGTAGATCTCCGATTCAATTCAAATTCACTAAAGTAGCGAGCGGCCAGCCGATGGTCTTGCCTCGGGGCGCCGGGCCGGCACCCGCCATCAGTTGGTTTCCAAAATCAATTGCTGGACGGCGGCCTCGTCCCAGTCCTCTTGCGATACCTTGAGATAGGCGACGCGCTCGTCGATCACCACCACCGCTTCCTTGACGCCGCGCTGGGAGGCCAGGCGCTGCGACAGCAGGGGGGCGCTGCCCCGCCAGCTCTCGCCGATGTGGAACATGACCGACTTCACCGCCTGCGGCGGGCGCATGGTGACGGCCAGCACCAGCCAGGACAGCATCAGGAAGCTGGTGAAGCCGAACACGCCGCCCGAGCCGAAGTGGGTGTACAGCACGCCGCCGGCGGCCGCGCCGAGAAAGAGGCCGAAAGACTGGGCGGTATTATACACCCCGATCGCGGTTCCTTTGGCGTCGGCCGGTGCGATCTTGGAAATCAGCGAGGGCAGGCTGGCCTCGAGGATGTTGAAGGCGATGAAGTAGCCGGTGAGCCAGGTGACGATCTGCCAGAAGCTGTCCAGCGCCAGCGCCATGCCGAGCTGGGCCAAGGTCATCAGCGCGATGGCGCCGACGAACACGGTTTTCAGCTTGTGGCGTTTCTCGCCGTAGATGATCGCCGGCACCATGAGAATGAAGCCGATCAGCACCACCGGCAGGTAGACCTGCCAGTGATGCGCCTTGTCGAGCCCGCCGGTAGTGGTCAGCGCGAACGGAATCACCACGAACATCGCCATCTGCGCCGCGTGCAGCGAGAAGATGCCGTAGTTGAGGCGCAGCAGATCGCCGTTCCTCATCACGCTGCCCAGCCGGCTGGTATTGGCTTCGGCGTCGGAGTGGAAACGCGACACCACCGGGTCGGGAATCAGGTACTTGACTCCCGCCAGCGCCATCAGGGTCAGCACGCCGGTCAGCGCGAAGATGCCGTTGACGCCGATGTAGTGGGCGAGCAGCGGGCCCAGCACCAGGCTGACGGCGAAGGTGGTGCCGATGCTCATGCCGATCATCGCCATCGCCTTGGTGCGGTTCTCTTCGCGCGTCAGATCGGCCAAGAGCGCGGTGATGGCGGCGGAGATGGCGCCGGAGCCCTGGATGATGCGGCCGATGGTGAGCCAGACGATGTCGTGCGCCTCGGCGGCGATGAAACTGCCCAGCGCGAACACCAGGAGCCCGCCGTAGATCACCTTCTTGCGGCCGATCCGGTCGGACAGCATGCCCAGCGGCAACTGCAGCAGCGCCTGGGTCAGGCCGTAGGCGCCCAGCGCGATGCCGATCCAGGTGGCGCTGTGGGTGCCGGGCAGTGTCTTGGCGTAGAGGGCGAATACCGGCAAGATCAGGAACATGCCCAGCATGCGCAGGGCGTACACGCCAGCCAGACCGAGGCTGGCACGAAGTTCAAGCGGATTCATTCAGTGTTGTTATGTGGTTGCGAGGATGGAAAGCACGGGCCGCCGATGGCCCGGCAGCGTCCCGGGCCGTACTGCGGCTGGAGCGTCGCGCGCCAAGTCGGGTATATTAACAGGTTCCCCGACTGATCGTGAGTGAGGCATGGACTCCATCCGCATCCGTGGCGCACGTACCCACAACCTGAAAAACATCAACCTCGATCTGCCGCGCCACCAGTTGGTGGTGATCACCGGCCTGTCCGGTTCCGGCAAGTCCTCGCTGGCGTTCGATACGCTGTACGCCGAAGGGCAGCGGCGCTACGTCGAGTCGCTGTCGGCCTACGCGCGCCAGTTCCTGCAGCTGATGGAAAAGCCGGACGTCGATCTGATCGAGGGCTTGTCGCCGGCCATTTCCATCGAGCAGAAGGCCACCAGCCACAACCCGCGCTCCACGGTCGGCACGGTGACCGAAATTCACGACTACCTGCGCCTATTGTTCGCCCGCGTCGGCGAGCCTCACTGCCCCGAGCACGGCGTGCCGCTGGCCTCGCAGACCGTGTCGCAGATGGTCGACAACGTGCTGGCGCTGCCGGAAGAGACGCGGGTGATGATCCTGGCGCCGGTGGTGATGGCGCGCAAGGGGGAAAACGCCGACCTGTTCGAGGAACTGCGCGCGCAGGGCTTCGTGCGGGTGCGGGTCGACGGCGAGGTGGCCGAGCTCGACGCCGTGCCCAAGCTCGACAAGAACAAGAAGCACACCATCGAGGTGGTGATCGACCGCCTCAAGGTGCGCGCCGACCTGCAGCAACGGCTCGCCGAAAGCTTCGAGACCGCGCTGCGCCACGCCGAGGGCCGCGCCATCGCGGTCGAGATGGATTCCGGCAAGGAGCACTGGTTCTCCGCCAAGTTCGCCTGCCCTGTGTGCTCGTACAGCCTGCCCGAGCTGGAGCCGCGGCTGTTCTCGTTCAACAACCCGATGGGCGCCTGCCCCAAGTGCGACGGGCTGGGCGAGATCACCTTCTTCGACCCGAAACGGGTGGTGGCCCATCCGGAACTGAGCCTGGCCGCCGGCGCGATCAAGGGCTGGGACAAGCGCAACCAGTTCTACTACCAGATGCTGCAGGCCTTGGGCGAGCACTTCGGCTTCGACCTCGAGCTGCCGTTCGAGCTGCTGCCGGAACGGGTGCGCCACGTCATTCTGCATGGCTCCGGGCGTGACAACATCGAATTCACTTACCTCTCCGAGCGCGGCGCCAAGTTCACCCGCAGCCACCCGTTCGAGGGCATCCTCCCCAACCTCGAGCGCCGCTACCGCGAGACCGACTCGCTCGCGGTACGCGAGGAGCTGGCCAAGTACCAGAACAACCAGCCTTGCCCGCACTGCGAAGGCTCGCGCCTGCGCCGTGAGGCGCGCTACGTCTACGTGGCGGGGCAGACCCTGTACGGCATCAACCAGATGGCGCTGAAGGATGCCGCGCGCTTCTTCGAGCAGGTGGAATTCAGCGGCCAGAAGCAGGCGGTGGCGGACAAGATCATCAAGGAAATCCGCGACCGCGTCTCCTTCCTCAACAACGTCGGCCTCGATTACCTGTGCCTGGCGCGCTCGGCCGACACCCTGTCCGGCGGCGAGGCGCAGCGCATCCGCCTGGCGAGCCAGATCGGCTCCGGCCTGACCGGCGTGATGTACGTGCTGGACGAGCCCAGCATCGGCCTGCACCAGCGCGACAACGACCGCCTGCTGGCGACGCTGGTGAGGCTGCGCGACCTGGGCAACAGCGTGATCGTGGTCGAGCACGACGAGGACGCCATCCGCGCCGCCGACTTCGTGGTCGACATGGGGCCGGGGGCCGGCGAGCATGGCGGCGAGGTGCTGATCGCCGGCACGCCGAAGGAAATCGAAGCGAGCGAACACTCGGTCACCGGCGCCTTCCTGTCCGGCCGTCGCCGCATCGAAGTGGAAAGCGAGCGCCGCCCAGTCGACCGCGAGCGCCTGCTGGTGCTCTCCGGCGCCAGCGGCAACAACCTCAAGGACACCACGCTGGAGCTGCCGCTGGGCATGCTGGTGTGCATCACCGGCGTGTCCGGCTCGGGCAAGTCCACGCTGATCAACGACACCCTGTACAAGATCGCCGCGCGCGAACTGAACGGCGCCAGCGAGGAGCCGGCGCCGTACCGCGAGATCACCGGCCTGGAGCACCTCGACAAGGTGATCAGCGTCGACCAGGGCCCGATCGGCCGCACCCCGCGTTCCAACCCCGCCACCTACACCGGACTGTTCACGCCGATCCGCGAACTGTTCTCCGGCGTTCCGCTGGCGCGCGAGCGCGGCTACGGCCCGGGGCGCTTCAGCTTCAACGTCAAGGGCGGGCGCTGCGAAGCCTGCCAGGGCGACGGCGTGATCAAGGTCGAGATGCACTTCCTGCCCGACATCTACGTTCCCTGCGACGTCTGCCACGGCAAGCGCTACAACCGCGAGACGCTGGAGGTGAAATACAAGGGTCAGACCATTCACGAAGTGCTGGAGATGACGGTGGAGCATGCGCTGGAATTCTTCGGCGCGGTGCCGACCGTGGCGCGCAAGCTACAGACCCTGATGGACGTCGGCCTGGGCTACATCCGCCTCGGGCAGTCCGCCACCACGCTGTCCGGCGGCGAGGCGCAGCGCGTCAAGCTGGCACTGGAACTCTCCAAGCGCGACACCGGCCGCACCCTGTACATCCTCGACGAGCCGACCACCGGCCTGCATTTCCACGACATCGACCTGCTGCTGAAAGTGCTGCACCGCCTGCGTGGCAACGGCAACACCGTGGTGGTGATCGAGCACAACCTCGACGTCATCAAAACCGCCGACTGGCTGATCGACCTTGGGCCGGAGGGCGGCGCCGGCGGCGGCCAGATCATCGCCAGCGGCACACCGGAGCAAGTGGCGGCCAATCCGGTGAGCCACACCGGACGCTATTTGGCGACATTGCTGGAATGCGGCAAGATTTCACCGGCAATAGGCTGACAATGTGGTGGTTTCCGATATACTTCAGTGAAGGGATTCAGGGAGGCTGAGTCACACAAAGTGACCCGATGAAGAGGATTACATGCTTAATCTTGGAAAAATCGACCATATTCATGTCCGTGTCACGGACACTCCCACTGCGCTTGAGTGGTATCAGCGGGTGCTGGGTCTGACGCCAGACCCTCGCTACCGCCACATGCAGGATGAACCGCATGGCGTGACCATGATCGCCAACCCCAGCGCCAGCGTTCGTCTGGCATTGTGCGAGGATGCCGATTTCAGCGCAGCGGTCAGTGCCGTGGCCTTCGTGGTGAGCGGCCAGGAGTTCATGGAGTGGATCGACCAGCTCGCCGGCGAGCGTGTCACCAATCGGGAGGGTCAAACCATCGCCCGCGATTCGGTCTACGATCACCACTTCTTCTGTTCACTGGCGTTCGTCGATCCGTTCGGCAACGCCTTCGAAGTGGTCAGCTACGACCACACCTGGCTGAGCGGCAAGCTGAAACTGCCTGGCCGTACCGCCCACAATGGCCATAACGGTCACAACACCATTAATGGCCATAACGGCCATGTCCACAACGGCCAGTGAAAAAGTTGGCCGAAATGCAACAAAAAACCCGCTGTCAAGCGGGTTTTTTGTTGCTCACCGGCTTTGGCGGCCGGCAGCGCGGAACCGGCCTCAATCGGCCAGCAGGCCGTCGAGCTTATGCTTCACCAGCAGTTCGTGGTACACCCCCTTCTTCTTGACCGCGTCGATGGCGGCGTTGAAGCGGGCTTTCAGCGCGGTATCCTGCTTGCGCAGCGCCACCGCCACGCCTTCGCCGAGCACCTTGTCCTGGCGCCCATCGAACACCGGGCCGACGAACTGGAAGCCCTTGCCCGGCGCGGTTTCCAGGAAGCCTTTCTGCAACTGCACGGTGTTGCCGAAAGTGTAGTCGGCACGGCCCGAGGTCAGCTCCATCATCGGGTCCTGCGCGTTGACGTAACGCTTGATGGTGGCCGACTTGCCGAACTGCTGGGTGACGAAGCGGTCCTGCGGGGTGCCGGTCTGCACCGCGATGGTCTTGCCGCTGAGGGCCGCCGGCTGGATCTCGGTCTTGTTGCTCTTGGCGGTGACGAAGCGGTTCTGCATCAGGTAGTAGACCTTGCTGAAATCCACCGCCTTGCGCCGCTCGTCGGTGATGTTCATCGACGACATGATCGCGTCGTACTTCTTCACCTGCAGGCCGGGAATCAGGCCGTCCCACGGCTGGTTGATGACCTCGCACTGCACCTTCATTTCCTTGCACAAGGCGTAGGCGAAGTCCACTTCGAAACCGGCCACCTTACCGTTGGCGTCGACGTACTCGAACGGCGGGTAGGTGGCATCGGTGGCGATGCGCAGCGTTTCGGCCGAATGTGCCGCCAGCGGGGCGGTCAGCGACAACAGGGCCAGCGTGATGTGCTTCTTCATGGTGTTTCCTTCCTTTGTAGAGGGGATGCGGACCGTCTTGTTGTATGGATTCCGACGCTAGTCCAGACGCCGGTGTTGTAAGGTGGGCAGGCGCTGGCGCAGCTCGGCCTGCCGGTTCAGATCGAGGGTGGCGAGCGCGATGCCTTCGCCGTCTTCGTGGCAGGCCAGCACCGTGCCCCACGGGTCCACGATCAGGCTGTGGCCGAAGGTGCGTTTGCCGCCGGGGTGCATGCCGCCCTGGCCGGCACCGATGACGAAGGCCAGGTTGTCGACGGCGCGGGCGCGCAGCAGCAGCTCCCAGTGCGCTTGGCCGGTGGTATGGGTAAATGCTGCCGGCGCGGCGATCAGCGTCGGCGCCGGGCGCTGGCGGTAGAGTTCGGGAAAGCGCAGATCGTAGCAGACCGACAATCGCAGCGGCCCCCACGGCGTGTCGCCGCTGGCGACCTGCTCACCGGCACTCATGGTGGCCGATTCGTCGTAGCGTTCGCGGCCGTTGTCGAAGCCGAACAGGTGGATCTTGTCGTAACGCACCCGGCAGCGGCCGTCCGGCCCGAACAGCAGGCTGGAATTGAACATCTTGCCCGGCTCCGGGCTTGCCAATGGCAGGGTCCCGCCCACCAGCCACAGCCGGTGCCGCTCGGCCAACTCGGCCAGGTAGTGGTAGATCGGGCCATCGCCGAAGGGGCGGGCCAGCGCCACCCGCTCGCGCTCGTCTTCCGGCATCAGGTAGAAGTATTCCGGCAGCACCACCAGCTCGGCGCCGGCGGCGGCCGCTTCGCCGACCAGGACGCGGGCGCGTTCGAGGTTGGCCGACAGGTCATCGCCGGACACCATCTGGATGGCGGCGGCGGTGAGTCGCTGTACAGTGGACATGCGGGCTCTCCTAGAGGCGGCAGAGGCGCTCGGCCCCGGCGCGCAAGGTGGCCTCGTCCTTGGCGAACGACAGGCGGATCAGGTGATGGTCGGTGCCGTCGCGATAGAACGCCGACACCGGGATGGTCGCCACCTGATGCTCCTTGATCAGCGTCTGCACGAAGTCGCTATCGGACTGCCGGCTGATGTTCTCGTAGCTCGCCAGCATGAAGAAACTGCCGGCCGACGGCAGCAGCGTCAGGCGCGAACTGGCCAGGCAGTCGATCAACAGATCGCGCTTCTTCTGGTAGAAATCTGCCAGCCCGAGGTAATGCGACGGGGTCTGCATGAGGCGCGCCAGGCCGTGCTGCATCGGTGTGTCGGCGGCGAACATGGCGAACTGGTGCACCTTGCGGATTTCTTCCATCAGGGCCGCCGGCGCCAGGCAATAGCCGACGCGCCAACCGGTGATATGGAAGGTTTTGCCGAACGAGGCCACCACCACTGCGCGCTCGGCCAGCTCCGGGTGACGGCTCATGCTGTGGTGCAGGGCGCCGTCGAACACCACGTGCTCGTAGACCTCGTCCGACAGCAGCACGATGTCGGTGCCGGCGGTGAGTCGCTTGAGCTCGGCGATGTCCTCGTCGCCCAGTACCGCGCCGCTCGGATTGTGCGGGCTGTTGAGCAGGATCATCCGCGTGCGCGGAGTGATGCGCGCGGCGACCTCGTCCCAGGGAATGGCGAACCCAGGCGGGGCGAGCTTGATCGACACCACGGTGGCGCCCTGCAGCTCGATCATCGGCGCGTAGCTGTCGAAGCAGGGCTCGAACACGATCACCTCGTCGCCGGGATGGACCAGTGCCGTGATACTGGCGAACAGCCCCTCGCTGGCACTGGCGGTGATGGTGACCTCCCGCGCCGGGTCGTAGCGCTGGCCATACAGCGCGGCCACCTTGTCGGCGACCGCCTCGCGCAGGGCGGCGAGGCCGGCCATCGGCGAATACTGGTTGTGGCCGTCGAGCATGGCCTGATGGGTGTGCTCGATCAGTTCCGGCGCGCACGGGAAGTTGGGCGCACCCTGCGACAGGTTGATCGCCCGATGTTCGGCAGCGAGCTGGCCGATCACGGTGAAGATGGTGGTGCCCACGTTCGGCAGTTTCGAGCGCGGCGTGATGGAGTCGGTCATGTCATCCCCGGTTGTTGTGTCTTTGCCAGCGGGTGGCGTTCGAGCCCATTAAACGGGCGCCGGGGCTTGTGCGACAAACGATTTATCGGCATGTTATGCATGAGTTTTTTTCAGGCATGACACGCCGTGACGCTACGTCAACTTCCCTTGTACGGCCTGCAGGTTTTCGAGGTCGCCGCCCGCCACATGAGCTTCACGCTGGCGGCCGACGAGCTGTGCCTGACCCAGGGCGCGGTAAGCAAGCAAGTGGCCCAGCTCGAACAGCAGCTGGGCTATCCCTTGTTCCATCGCCAAGTGCGCCGGCTGGTGCTGACCAGCGAGGGCGAGGCGCTGCTGCCCTACGTGACGCGTGCGCTGGCCACGCTGGGCAAGGGCGTAGAGGCGGCGCGCCAAGCGCGCAATCACCTGCGCCTGAAGGCGCCGTCATGCATCTCGCGCTGGCTGCTGCGCGAGATCATGCAGTTCCGCAAGGAACATCCCGAGATCGAAGTCGAAGTCACCAGCGTGCACGCGCACGACGTCGACTTCGCCAAGGAACCGTTCGACCTCGCCATCGTGTTCGGGCCGGTGCCGGCACGCCAGCCGCGGCAGACCGCGCTGTTTCGCGAACAGCTCACGCCGGTCTGCACGCCGGCGCTGCTGGAATCGTTCGGCCATCCTCTGAACGAACCGGAAGATCTGGTTCGTTTCCCGCTGCTGCATGCCTCGCGAGACCGGCGCGACTGGACGCTATGGCTGAAATCGGTGGGGGCCAAGGGCGCCAACCCAGCCAGCGGCCAGTTGTTCGACACTCTGGACCTGGCGATGAACGCCGCTCAGCAAGGCTTCGGGGTGTCGATGGCGGATGTGGTGCTATTGGAAGAAGAGCTCAAGCGCGGCACGGTCATTACGCCGTTCGCCCAGACCCTGTTCACCGGCAACGGCTACCTGCTGGCCCTGCCGGCGCCGAACCGGACCGCCGAGGCGGCGCAACTGCTGCACGACTGGCTGGCCGCCCGCCACCCGTTGCCGGACGAACCGCAGCCCGGCCCGGTGCCGGGCGAAACACCCGCGCAGGCCATGTCCTGAGCCGCGAAAAGCAAACGGCCGCTACGAGAGCGGCCGTCGGATTGATTGGTAAGGAGGGTAGGGTGGGGTGCTCTCAGCGGATGATACCGCCGCCTAGACACACATCCCCATCGTACAGCACCGCCGACTGCCCCGGCGTCACCGCCCACTGCTTGTCGCGGAAGGTGAGGGTAGCCTGGCCATCCACCACCGGCGACAGCGAACAGGCCGCGTCGGCCATGCGGTAGCGGTTCTTGGCGGCGTAATCGCCCGGCGCCGGTGCCTCGTCCAGCGTCCACGACAGATCGCCCATCGCCAGCGTGCTCTTCAGCAGCAAGGGGTGGTCGTGCCCCTGCACCACGATCAGCTGATTGGCGGGAATGTCCTTGCCGGCGACGAACCACGGTTCGCCGCTGCCGTCCTTGGCGCCGCCGATGTTGAGCCCCTTGCGCTGCCCCAGCGTGTAGTACATCAGTCCCTCGTGCCGGCCCACGCGCTTGCCCTCCGGCGTCACCATGTCGCCCGGCTGGGTCGGCAGGTAGCGCTGCAGGAACTCGCGGAATGGCCGCTCGCCGATGAAGCAGATGCCGGTGCTGTCCTTCTTGGCGGCGGTCGGCAGGCCGGCCTGTTCGGCCAACTGGCGCACCTCGGTCTTGCGGATGTCGCCCAGCGGAAACATCGCCTTGGACAGCTGCGCCTGGTTGAGCCGGTACAGGAAATAGCTCTGGTCCTTGGTGTGGTCCACCGCCTTCAGCAAGTAGTGCCTGCCGTCGCGCTCCGCCTTGCGGGCGTAGTGGCCGGTGGCGATGCAGTCGGCGCCCAGCTCCATGGCGTAGTCGAGAAAGGCCTTGAACTTGATCTCGGCATTGCACAACACGTCCGGGTTCGGCGTGCGGCCGGCCGAGTACTCCTTGAGGAAGTACGAGAACACGCGGTCCTTGTATTCCTTGGCGAAGTTGACAATCTCCATGTCGATGCCGACGATGTCGGCCACACTCAGCGCGTCGAGTGCATCCTGCTTGATCGAGCAGTACTCGTCGTCGTTGTCGTCTTCCCAGTTCTGCATGAACACGCCGATCACCTCGTGGCCCTGCTGCTTCAAGAGCCAGGCGGTGACCGACGAATCCACGCCGCCGGACATGCCGACGACGATGCGTTTCTTACCCGTCACGGGGAATATCCTTCTTTCCAAATAGCGAGGGGCACTACCTCCGGCGGTGCCCCGAAATCCTTGAACCAGCTGTCCACGGCCCAATCCTGGCCATTACCGCTGTCGTGCAGCACGGCGGTGTAATGCAGATCGACGATCCACGGCGCGCGCCAAGCCGGTTTGGCCACGGTGTGGAAGCGTAGCCAGCCCTGATCCTGCAGATAGCGCAGGAAAGTGGTGACATTGCTGCTGTGGTCGACGCAGTCCATGCGCCCCTCGGCGCCGCCGTCGGGGAAGTTTCGCCCCTTGTCCTGCCAGATGGGGGTGCTCTTGCCGGCTATCAAGAACAACTGCTGCACCGCCGTTTTGACCGCCTCGCGTTCTGCCTCTGCCGTGCTGCCGCCAGCCAGCAAATGGGCCAGGCGCTCTTTGTCGTCGGCCCCCACGTCGAATCGGGCCTCGCGTTTGCAGCCGTAATAGTAACAGACGGGCAGGGTGTCCGCATGGCTGTTGCCGATGGCGAGCAGCCAGAACCAGAGCCATCGCCACCCCCTCATGGCTTGTTTCCGCCGCTCAGATGGCGAATGACGTCCAGCGGCAGCCGCTGACCGGTCAGCCAGTCGTCCAGGCTCAGCGCCACGGCCGGGCTGCGGTGTTGCCGGGTGCGGGCGCGGATTTCCGCGGCGGTGAGCCAGCACGCGGCGACGATGCCGTCGTCCAGCCGGCGCCCGGCTTCTTCCTCCAAGGCCTTGCCGCAGAAGGTGAAGCGCAGGTAGGTGATGTCGCTGCCGGGCTTGTCCGCCAGGTAGATGCCGACCAGCGCTTCCGGTTCGAAGTGCCAGGCCGTTTCCTCCAGCACTTCGCGCCGTACCGCCTCGAACAGCGTCTCGCCATGCTCCAGGTGCCCGGCCGGCTGGTTCAGCCGCAAGCCTTCGGGAGTCTCTTCTTCCACCATCAGGAAGCGGCCCTCACGCTCGATGACGGCGGCTACGGTGACATTCGGTTTCCAGATTCTCATGAGCTCGTCGATTCCAGTTGACAATGGTTCTTGTTTATCCACATAATGATAATAATTCACATTTATATGTGCTAGGTGGAAACATGTACGTTTGTCTTTGTCATGGTGTGACCGATACGCAGATCCGTGAAGCCGTCATGGACGGCGCGACCCGTCTGCGCGACGTATCGCAGCAACTGGGGGTGGCGACCGACTGCGGCCGCTGTGCCTGCTGTGCCCACCAACTGATCAAGGACACGCTGGCGGATCTGACCGTCGAAGCCCACTCGCCCTTTCGCGACGTCGCCTAAACCCCGCTGCTTCCGGCGCAAGCTGCACCGCAAGGTGCACCGCTCCGCCTTGCGCTCGCAAACTCATGTGCAATAATCCTAAGATATGTGCACAGGAGCTTGTCATGCAAGGCGATAAAAAAGTCCTAAAATTCCTCAATCAAATACTCAAGAACGAACTGACCGCCATCAATCAGTACTTTCTGCATGCGCGCATGTTCAAGAACTGGGGTCTGAAAAAGCTCAACGAGCGCGAATACCACGAATCCATCGACGAGATGAAGCACGCCGACAAGCTGATCGAGCGCATCCTGTTCCTCGAGGGGCTGCCCAATCTGCAGGATCTCGGCAAGCTATACATCGGTGAGAAGCCGCAGGAAATGCTCGAGCTCGACCTCAAACTGGAGATGGAGGGTCTGCCGTTGCTGCGCGAGGCCATCGTCCATTGCGAGAGCGTCAACGACTACGTGACCCGCGATCTGCTGGAAGACATCCTGGAGAGCGAGGAAGAGCATGTGGACTGGCTGGAAACCCAGCTGGGCCTGATCGAGAAGGTCGGCCTGCAGAACTACCTGCAAAGCCAGATGGAAGACTGATCGCTCGTCGCACCATCATGACAGCAGCGGTAATCGAACCGACGCTGCAATAGAAAAGGGGGCCATTGGCCCCCTTGGTCGTTTTGCGGCGATCAGGCGCCGCCGCCGGACTGTGCCGGATCTGGCGTGTCGCTTTCTTCCCAGGGCAGCTCGACCTTCTTGTGGTTGATGGTCATCACGCCCTGCTTGTATTCCAGGTCGGTGGAAATCTGGCCGTCCTGCTGCTTCAGGTAGCCCTCCTCGGTCCACTGTGCCAACTGGCTGTCGAGCAGGCTGCGCGCCAGCTCGTCCACTTCCCTGAGGTTGGGCTGGTCTTCCGCCGAGGCGTCGACGGTGAACAGGTTGCGCGCCTGGGCCACCACCAGGTCTTCCAGCGTCTGGCGCGGCAGCTTGACGCTGGCCTCGGCCTCGAAGCGCTTGAGGAAGGTCAGCGGGTCTTGCAGGTCGGCCTTCTGGAAGCCGGTCAGCGTCAGGTTGCCCTTGAGCCGTGCTTCGCCGCTGGGCATGCGCAGCGAGAACTCGTTGACGACCAGGCGTGGGCTGTTCTCCAGCAGCGGAACGCCATAGGTCTTGATGGTGTTCACGTAACGCTGGCGCAGGATGGCCGGGTCGACCCCTTCGAACGGAATCTTGCCGATCTCCTCGTCCAGTTTGAGCAGGGTCGGGCCGTGCAGATGGTTGGCCGACACGTCCAGCTTCATTGGGCCGTAGCGCTTGTCGTTGAGGTTGAAGCTGGCGAAATCGAACTTGCCGCGGGTATTGACGAACTCGTCCTGCTCGCTGGTCACCATCTGGTAGCGCAGCCCCTTCAGGCCGACGTTCGACGGATGGAACTCGCCGGACGGGTTGATGAATTCACCCACCCGGATGCGCGTCAGCACGTACACCAGCTCGTTGAGCTTGAGGTTGTACGGCACGCTTTCCTTCCAGTTGAGCTGCACGTCGCCGACGGTCAGCTCGCTGGTGCCGAGCTTGATGCCGCTGCTGCCCGGACGCACGTCGGACAGGTACTTGACCCCGTCGAAGGCCAGCGAGCCCTTGCTCGACGCCTCGAGCAGGAAGCCGGGCGAGAGCGCCTCGGCCTTGTATTCCTTGTAGCCGGACGCATAGTCGACCTTCAGGTCGAAGCCCTTCCAGTTGACCTTGACCCCCGACAGCGCCTCGTCGTAATCGAACGACGGGATGTTGACTTCCAGCAGGCCGCCGCCGCCGAAGCCCAGCCGGTTGGTGACGGTGATGGGCTCCTTGTCGCCGAAGAAGCGCGACAGCGTCTTGCGGGTGGCGTCGCTCATGGCGAATTCGGTGGAGACCAGGGCGCGTGCCGGGCGGAAGTCGAAGCTGCCGATACCCGGCAGCGGGCCGTGCTTGACGTGATGGGTAAAGCGGATGGTCGAGCCGAGCAGGGGGCGCAGGTTGTCCGGCAGCATGGCCTCGTACGGCCCCGACAGACGGCGGTTGAAGGTGAGTTCGGTGGTCTCGGTGGACGAGAACCAGCCCCGCTCGTAGCTATGGGATTTCACCTTGAACAGCGGAAATTCCGCCAGCATGCGGTGCTGTTCGGCCAGGGTGTCCTCGGTCTTGAGGCCGGCCCAGTAGGCGGCTCCGCCATACAGGACGAACAGGCCACCCAGTACTCCACCTGCAATGATCAGACGTTTTTTTTGCGGCACAAGCATCAGCTTCAGAAAGTGTAAAAAGACATCATATGTTACACCAGGGGACTTGGGGAACACACCTGCGAAGAAAGAGTCTGACATTGCGCTAACTATTTATTACAATGGGACTTTATTACCGATGAGGTGCGCGATTTAATGGAATGGATTAATGGTTTGATCGATTTGCCGTGGTGGGGATATGTCGTCGTCACGCTGGTGCTGACGCACATTACCATTGCCTCGGTAACCATCTTCCTGCACCGCCACCAGGCGCACCGCGCCCTGGATCTGCATCCGATCCCGAGCCACTTCTTCCGCTTCTGGCTCTGGCTGACCACCGGCATGGTCACCAAGGAGTGGGCCTCGGTCCACCGCAAGCATCACGCCCGCTGCGAAACGGCCGAAGATCCGCACAGCCCGCAAGTGCTGGGCATCAAGAAAGTATTCTTCGAAGGCGCCGAACTCTACCGCGCCGCCTGCAAAGACCGCACCATCATGGAGAAGTTTGGCCACGGCACGCCGGACGACTGGCTCGAGCGCAATGTCTACACCCCGCACAGTGCCAAGGGCATCCTCCTGATGCTGGCGATCGACCTCGCGCTGTTCGGCCCGATCGGTCTCTCCATCTGGGCGGTGCAGATGATCTGGATTCCGCTGACCGCGGCCGGCATCATCAACGGCATCGGCCACTACTGGGGCTACCGCAACTTCGAGAACGAAGACGCCTCCACCAACATCCTGCCGTGGGGCATCCTGATCGGTGGCGAAGAACTGCACAACAACCACCACACCTTCGGCACCTCGGCCAAGCTCTCGTACAAATGGTACGAGTTCGATATCGGCTGGATGTACATCCGCATCCTGGAAAGCCTGGGTCTGGCCAAGGTGCGCAAGGTGGCGCCCAAGCTGGCCGAAGACCCGTCGCGCCCGCATCTGGACCTCGAGCACTTGCAGGCGGTGGTGGCCAACCGCTATGCCTTGGCCGCCCGCTATGCCCGCGAGCTGAAAGGCGTCTACCGCAGCGAGATCGAGAAACTGGGGCAGGGCAACCTGGTCGGTAAGATGAAGACCTGGCTCAAGCAGGAAGCCAAGGACACCCCGGCGGACGAGCGCGAGCAACTGGCGGCGCTGCTGGAAAAGAGCCATGTGCTGCAGACCATCTACACCATGCGCCAGGAACTGTCCCGCCTGTGGGAGCGTTCCACGCTGACCCGCGAGCAACTGCTCAAAGAACTGCAGGACTGGTGCGCACGTGCGGAAGCCAGCGGCATCGAAGCGCTCAGAACCTACGCCCTGCGCCTGCGCCGGGTTGCCGTGGCCTGACGTATCGTTCAGGCTCCTGATACACTGCTCGACGGTGGGATTCGCTCCCGCCGTTTTTTATTGCCGGGCTCCAAGGGAGCCGGCGTGCGAAATCGATTATTGAAGGGGGACTGCCATGACCATCTATCGTCACAAACCTGGTAAGCGGCTGGCCGAAGCCACCGTCGTCAACGGCCTGATTTTCCTGGCCGGACAGGTGCCGGAAAATACCGAGGCCGACGCCCGCGAGCAGACCGCCAACGTGCTGGGCCAGATTGACACCCTGCTGGCTGAACTGGGTTCGGACAAGACCAAGATCGTCGATGCCACTATTTTCCTGGCTTCGCTGGCCGATTACGACGCCATGAACGAAGCCTGGGACGCCTGGGTACCCGAAGGCTACGTACCGGCCCGCGCCACGGTGGAAGCCAAATTGGCCAACCCGGCGTGGAAGGTCGAGATCAAGCTGGTGGCCAGTCGCGGCTGAGGCCGATGGGGAGTCCACAAAAAAACCCGGCAGGCACCCAGCCTGCCGGGTTTTTTGTCGGTGGCGGGGAGGATTATTGGGTAATGACCTCGCGCCAGAACATCCCCTTCACCGTGCCGCCACTGCCGCCGCTGGTGGTCAGCAGTGTGCCGACGTCCACGGCGAGCGTCTCACCATCGGTGGTCCGGATCATGGCTTTGTAATTGCCGCTCGACAGTTTGACGACCGTCGGACGGCTGGCCAGGAAGTGGGTGTCGCTGAGCCCGGCGCTGCTGGCGAGGCTGCTTAGGCTGAAATAGCCGGTTTGCAGGCCGGTCTTGTAGTCGATGACGTACAGCCAGCTCTCCATCGGGGAGGTGGTGTTGGCATCGCATGGATCGGCCGGCTTGTTCGCGGTGAACAGTACCTTGCCGTTTGCCAAGGCCGGGGAGTTGATCACGCGCTGGCCAGAGGGGAGCTGGGCTTTCCAGCCATACGTCTCCAGGGCAGTTGTATTCGTGTCAGTAGCGTAATTGCTCGAGGACAGGGTGACGGTGCTCAACTGGCTGGGGGTGGTTGCATCATCTTCGTCATCATAGCCGGTCACGGTGTCGATGCGGTCGATCAGGCCGTACATGCTACCGGTTTCGCTGGAACTGATGTCGGAGGAGGTCAGATAACGTCCGGTGCCGACATAGACGAAGCGTTTGGGAGTGCCATTGATGGTGATTTCGGACAGTTCCGGTTCACTGGTGATCGGGGCACTCAGGCTGGCCAGTTTGTTCACTGTCCAACTGCTAGCCGCGGTGGCGGTCAGGTTGAAGCGCCAGACGTTACCGTCCAGGTCGCCACCGTAGACGTATTTGACCTGGTTCAGCGCAGAATAGCTGTCTGCGAAGCCGGCGATATAGTTCAAGCCTTTGCCGGCGACGCTAAAGGTTTTGAGAAGGGTCGGAGTGGTTGTGCTGAGATCGACCACATACAGGTAACTGTTGCTGGACAGGCTGGATAGATCGGTGTTGTTGAAGCCTGAGGCAAAAATGGCGACTTTGGTCAGCGTTGTTCCGATCATGACTTGGGTGATGATCGGGCGACCATACAAGTAGCCGGCATTGCTGTCGGTGCTGGTGTTGAATTGCCACTTGGGTGTGGGGGAACTGGCACCCAAGGTCAGGGCGTATGCCCCTTTGGCGCCCTTGCCATAGCCGCTGGCAAAGTAATTCGTATAAGTCGTGGTATTGCCACTGGTGGTGGTGAAGGTTTCAATGGCCGGCGAGGCATCCAGCCAATACTTATGCAAGATATAAGTACTTCGCACATAGCTATCGATCTTGGGAGCTTCGCTTTGTCCGACGCTGGCGGCCAGAAAGGCTCTGGGTATATAAGCCCACGCTTCGGCTCCTGCTGTCGTTGCATTCGACCCGCTCCCACCGGTCACCGTATGGAAAGCATGCAGCATCCCATCGTTCGCGGCCTGGAAAACGCGGGCCAGATTAGGAACAAAAACCGCTTCGCTATGAACGATCGTACCGATTTTATAGGTACGCAGGCCGGTGGCGACTGTCGAGCTTCCTCGCAAGGCCGTGATAACGTTTTCGCAGTCGGCGATGCTGGTTGTGTTGAGGTAGTCGACCCAAGTACTTGCTGTTGTATGGCTACCGCTACCTGTCGAGCAAATGGAAGTGGTAAGTTGCTTGGGGGTACTTGGTGTCTCTGGGTCGTAGGTATAAAGCGTTCTAGAGGTGCCGATATTGCTCTGGGCACTCCACAGGGCCGTGCTGCTGACCGCCCCGGTTGTGGTGTCGATGCTGAACGCCTTCAGATCGCCGGACAAGTTGGAATAGTTGTAATAGGAGGCAAACAGGGTGTTGTCGCCCTGCACGATGTTGGAGTTGGTGACCGCTGCCGCCGAGCCGCTCTGGGTCAGGTCGATGCTGGTGGTACAGACTTCCAGCGGATAGTCCGGCAGGGTCGTCGTGATGTCGGCCTGTGCCAGCAGCGGGGCCACCGCCAGGGTGGTGGCCAGGGCCGCATGGCGCATATTCCATCTTGCCGTGAACATGATCGTGCTTCCTATCGGGTGAGGATGGTCTGGGACATGCTCAGGCTGCTGCCCGGACCTTCGGCGCGGCTGGTGACGCGATAGTAGATGCTGTTGCTGGTGCTCAGGCCGGAAAACACCGTGCTGCCGATCTTCTTGCTGCCGCCCAGCGTGGAGGTGCCGCCACTGCTGGGAATGGCGAACTGGCATTTCCCGGCCTTGTCCGTCACCGTCGTGCCCAGCGAGCCGGTGCACAGCCGTTCGATGACGAACTTGACGGTATAGCCCGAGCTGTTGCCGACGCTGATGGCATCGACGGTGGACCAGTCGAGGTTGTCGGGCACGCCGTCGGAGTTGGTGTCCAGGTCGACCGGGTAATAGCAGTTGCTGAAGGTGGTCGAGTTGGCGGTGCAGTTAGCCTTGTTGGCGCCGTCCAGGGTGGTCGTCGTCAGGCTGCCCAGTGCTGACAGGCCGTATTGCAGGCCGACATCCGACAGGTGGATGCCGCTTTCGCGGAAGGCCAGGTTGCGGGTCATCAGGCCGGAGAAGTCGACCACCCGCACCATGGCGATGCCGATCAGCAGGATGGCGATCATGGCGATCAGGGTGATGACCAGCGAGACCCCCCGCTGGGCTTGGCGCATGGCGGGTCTCATCATGTCTAGCCGGCGGCCCATATCGTGTTCCTCAGCGGGATGACGCTTTCGTAGACGCGGTACTTGTAGTGCTGCCATTCGGTGCCGCCGGCGCCACCGTCCAGCCTGACCTTGGTGCTGCCCCAGATGCAGATGCCGCTGGAGAAGCCGGCGCAAGCGGTGGTGACGATGCCGCTTTCCCGCTTGGGGATGCGGGCGACCACGGCCAGCTTCACCGCTTGCAGGGTGAGTATCTTGTCCAGGCTGGCGCTGTCGGCTTCCAGTGTGGACTTGGAATAAGTGCCGGTGGCGTCGGTCCAGGTGTAGCTGCTGGTCCCCTTGATGCCGTACTGTGCCTGCATGTTGACGATGCTCTCGCCCAGCGTGTAGTTGACGGTGGCCACGCGCATCGAGGCGTCGGCCAGTTTCAGCTGGCGGTTGGTTTCGTCTACTGAGTAGGTGCTGGTGAGAACGTCCGAACCCAGCTTGATGATGTAGTCGCCACTACTATAGGCGGGGTAGCTGTGGTCATTCTGGTAGCTGGTGGCCGGGTTGTAAGTGGTGCCGTTGTCGTTGTTGCCCGGGTTCTGCTGTAGCTTGACCGCGGAGTTCTGCTTCTTGGTGAGGTCGAAGCGGGTGCAGTTGCCGGTCTCCGGATCGTACAGGACGGAAAAGGTATTTTCCTCGAAACCCGTGACCGAGTTGACGTCGATTTCGGACGAGCCGGGTGGCATGGTCTTGTCGATGGTGGTCAGACCGAAGCTGATGTTGCCTTCTCCGCTGTGGATCAGTACCTGATCCGCCTCGCCGTTGGTGCCGCCGTCGGCGATGATCAACGGGGCAATAGCGGCGCCAAAGCCGGCACCGGCAAAGTTGGGGTCTTCGCTTCCGTTGGCGCCATTGGTGCCGGTGTAGGCGTAGCGACTGGTGCAGTTGACCAAGGTGCCGATCTGCGTGCCGTAGCCGGCGCTGCGGATGGCCTGTTCCATCAGCACCATGGACGTTAGCCCCTGGTTCTGGCCTTCCGAGGCGGAGTCGGTGGTTTTGCGCTGGTTCCACCACAGCCCCATGATCTGCGACAGCATCAGCGTGGTGATCAGCGCGATCGTCAGGCCGATCATGATCTCGATCAGGCTGATGCCCGCCTGGCGGCGCGGAGAGTGAAGGGGCGGGTGGTGCATCATGATCGCCTCAGGTGGTCGGGATCAGTGTGGTAGTGGTAAAGCGGCGCACGTCGCCGTCGCTCGTGTTCTGCCAGCAGATCGTGATGGTCACCTGGTTGGCCGCGCCACCGAGAGCCGAGGTGATGGTGACCGATTGGCGGGCGGCGTTGGCGTTGGGCAGTGTCGAGTTGATCGAGCTCAGCCAGCTGCTGACTTCGGCCTGGCTGGAACTGGTGGAGGTGCCGTTGCACGTGCTGCCCGAGTTGAAGGCAAAGTTGGTGGCGAAGCTGCCACTGGCGCGAGCCGCCCACATCTGGCCGATCAGGCTGTTGGCCAGGTAGGTGGCCTGGCCACGATACTGGTTCTCGCTGTTGGCGCGGATGGTGAAGCCTTGCAGGGCGATGAGGGCGAGAATGCTGATGGCGAAGATGGCCATGGCGATCAGCGCCTCGATCAGGGTCGAGCCGTGCTGGCGGTACAGGTGTCTGCTCGGGCCGGACATGATCAGCACTTCCTCGGGTCGGTCGAGCTGGTGACGTTGGGATCGCACAGCTTCATCGCCCCACCGGTCTGCAGAGTGATGCGCATGTCTTTGCTGTCGGCTGCGGGGATGGTGGTCGAATCGAAGTCCAGCTGCGTCAGCGGCGTGGCGTCGCTGATCCTGCCGAGCCCGTTGAAGGTGATCGTGGTGACGGTAGATGGGGTCGGCGTGATGGTGACCTTGGGGGCGTCTTCGGCAAAGTTCTTCTGCTGCAGCACGGCGCTGGTGTCCACGCGCGTGATCTGCCAGATCTTCTTGGTGCTCGCATCGAAGCTCAGGCGTACCGAGGTATTGGTGCGGATGGCTTCGGCCCGTGCCAGCTGCAGGCTGGCCATGGCGGTGTCGGCGGCGTTGCGGATCTGGTGATTCATCAGCCACGTCGAAAAACTGGGCACGGCCAAAGCCAGCACGATGGCCATCAGCGCCAGCGTGATCAGCATTTCGGTCAGGGTGAACCCCACCTGGCGTGCGAACCTCAGCATTCGTCCCCCTTGATCAGCCAGCACGATTTGCTGACCGTGCTGCCTTCGTACTGGGTGGTGCTCTTGCTGTTGCTCTGGTTCAGGCTGTAGTCATAACCGACCATCGCCGTGGTACCGGTGGCGCTGAGGGTGTAGCCGGTGCTGCCGCTGGCAGTGCAGGCCAGGGTGAAGTAGTCGACGGTGGACGGCGTGGTCCCGCAGGTGGTGCCGGAGGCGGCATAGCTGCGGTTATCGGCGTAATACTGCTCCAGGCTCACCCGGCTCTGCGACAGCTCGGCCAGCGCGGCGTTGATGCGTCCGCGGCGCACGTAGTCCTGATACGCCGGAATGGCGATCGACATCAGGATGGCCACCACGACGATGGCGATCATGAGTTCGATCAGGGTGAATCCCGCCCAAGCCTTTTTCATAATTCTTTCGCACCCCTTTGTTCTTTCTCATGATAGTCGAAAGAGTTCGATTTTATGAGCGGATGTGCTGTTGTCCTGCCTGATTTTTAAGCGGAATGTGGTGTCGACGCCGACAGAAAATCGTGGCAAGCGGACAGGGCCTGGGTGGTGACACCCGCCTCGGCGGGGTCGAGTGCAGCGATGCCGTCCATCGAGCGCAGCCAGGTGAGCTGGCGCTTGGCCAACTGTCGGGTGGCGGCTATGCCTCTATCGATGAATTCGGGATAACTGCTGTGGCCGTCGAGGTGCTCCCAGGCTTGGCGGTAGCCGACGCAGCGCATCGAGGGCAGGTCGGGGGTGAGTTCGGGGTAGCGCTGGCGCAGGCGGATGACTTCGTCGAGGAAGAACTGTTCCAGCATTACCCGGAAGCGCAGGGCGATGCGTTCGTGCAGCCAGGCACGGTCGTGCGGGATCAGCGCCAGTTTGAGCATCTCGAAGCGGGCTGCCTGGCTGCGTCCCTCGGCGTGCCAGGCGGAGAGCGGCTTGCCGGTCAGCCGGAAGACCTCCAGCGCGCGCTGGATGCGCTGCGAGTCCATCGGCTCCAGGCGCGCGGCGGTGGCCGGGTCGGCCTCGGCGAGTTGCGCATGCAGCGCGGGCCAGCCGTATTTGGCGGCTTCGAGGTCGAGCTGGGCGCGGGTGGCCGCATCGGCCGGCGGCATGTCGGAGAGGCCGTCGATCAGCGCCTTGAAGTAGAGCATGGTGCCGCCAACCAGCAGCGGCACCTTGCCGCGCGCAGCGATGTCGTCGATCAGGCGGTTGGCATCGGCATGAAACTGCGCGGCGGAGTAGGATTCCAACGGGCTGATGATGTCGATCAGATGATGCGGTACAAGTGCCAGCTCCTCGCGGCTGGGCTTGGCGGTACCGATGTCCATGTCACGGTAGACCAGCGCGGAGTCGACGCTGATGATTTCCGCCGGGAAGTGGCGAGCCAGTTCGAGCGCCAGTCCGGTCTTGCCCGAGGCGGTCGGACCCATCAGCAGGATGGCTTTGGGAGTTGCGGTCATGGGGGTGGTACGGAGTGTGCAGCGATGCGCCATTGTCGCACCGGGCGTGGTTTCGGCCAACCTTTGATCCGGAAAACGAGGTCGGCCGAAAGGGGCGGCGTGCTGATCAGAGTGGGGCTGTCTCGTCGACGAACTGGCGGATCGCCGCCAGCAGCGCCCTACCGCGCTCGTCGGCTGTCGCTTCCAGGGCGGCAATCTCTTCCAGGCACCGGGCGCGGTGGCGGCCGGGGACCGCGCCGTCGATCAGCTTGCTGTGGCACCAAGCCTGCCAGCGCTCCCGCTCGGCGGCCGACAGCGAGGCGGGGAAGTTGCGGGCGCGGTAGCGGAACAGTTGCTCGGCCAGTTGCGCATCCTCGAAGGCCGGGCGCTCGCCGGCCAGTTGCGCCGCCGACAGCGTGCGCAGCCGGGCGAGTTCGCGGCGGTCGTTGTTGGAAACGAAGCCGCCGTAGAGGTTCTCGTCGACGTCGGCCGGTGCGCCGTTCTCGCGCTGATAGACCTTGCGCCAGACCGGGGTCAGGTTCGGCAGGGCTTGTGCGGCTTCAGCGTGGCGTTTGACTGCATCCAGGTCGACGCCCCAGTGTGCGGCGCGCTCGGCACTCAGGACGCGCAGATTGCTCACGACGAACGGCGACTTGTTGATGTGGATGGTCTTGATCGGCAATCGGCTGACGCCATCGGGCAGCTCGTCGCTGCGGCTGAACAGGCGCTGGCGGATCGCGTCCGGGCCGAGTCCACGCAGTTCGGCCGGGTCGTGCGCCAGGTCCCAGACGATGACCTCGTTCTTGTTGCCCGGGTGCTCGGCCAGCGGCCAGACCACCGCCAGGTTGCCGCGCTCGGCGCCGTACATGCCGGAGACGTGCAGCAGCGGGCGCGGGGCGTGCAGGCTGAGCTGGTGGCGCACGGCGTCCTTCTTGCGCAGGCCGAGGTAGAACTCAAACAGCTTGGGCTGGCGCTGGCGGATCAGTCGTGCCAGGGCGATGGTGGCGCGCACGTCGGACAGTGCGTCGTGCGCGGCCTCGTGTGCCAGGCCGTTGGCGGCGGACAGGTGCTCGAGCTTGAAGCTGGGCAGGCCGGTGTCGTGCTTGGGCCACTCGATGCCCTCGGGACGCAGCGCGTAGGTGGCGCGCACCAGGTCGAGCAGGTCCCAGCGTCCGCACTGGTTCTGCCACTCGCGTGCGTAGGGGTCGATCAGGTTGCGCCAGAACAGGAAGCGGGTGACTTCGTCGTCGAAGCGCAGCGAGTTGTAGCCAACGCCGATGGTGCCCGGCGTGGCCAGCTCGCGCTCGATCACGCCGGCGAATTCATGCTCGGCCACGCCATGGTGTTGGCACAGCTGCGGGGTAATGCCGGTGAGCAGGCAGGCCTCGGGCGAGGGCAGGTAGTCCGGGCTGGGGCGGCAATACAGCATGACCGGCTCGCCGATCTCGTTCAGCTCGGCGTCGGTGCGGATGCCGGCGAACTGCGCCGGCCGGTCCTGGCGCGGCACGGCGCCGAAGGTCTCGTAGTCGTGCCAGAAGAAGGTGTGAGAGGACATGGGATGGCGAAGTCGGTCGGAAAATGCGGCATTGTCGCACCACGGACCACTTCGGCCAATCGCCAGCGGTCGGGTATCTCTGTCAGCGCCCGCGCATGAACAGGTTGTCGAGATCCTTCATCGACAGCCGGCTCCAGGTCGGCCGGCCGTGGTTGCACTGGCCGGAGCGTTCGGTGGCTTCCATGTCGCGCAGCAGTGCGTTCATCTCGGCCAGCGTGAGCTGGCGGTTGGCGCGCACCGCACCGTGGCAGGCCATGGTGGCCAGCAGTTCGTTACGGCGCTCGGTCAGTACCTGTGTCAGGCCAAATTCGCGCACGTCCTTCAGCACCGCGCGTGCCAGTTCCACCGGGTTGCCGTCCTTCAGCCACACCGGCACGCCGCGCACGGCGATCTGGGTGGGCGAGAGCGGGGCGAGTTCGACGCCGAGCCGTTTCATCTCCTCGCCGTGCTCGTGCACCGTGGCCGCCTCCATGCGGTCGGCGGCGAACGATACCGGCAGCAGCAAGGGCTGCATCGGGATGCTGTCGCTCTCCAGCGCGGTCTTCAGCCGTTCGTAGACGATGCGCTCGTGCGCGGCGTGCATGTCGACCACGATCAGCCCTTCCTGGCACTGGCTCAGGATGTAGACGCCGTGCAACTGTGCCAGTGCGAAGCCGAGCGGCGGGATGCCGTCGTCGCTGTCGGGCAGGGCGGCCAGCGTGGCCGCCGGCAAGGGGGACGGCAGCGGTATGGCCAGGCGCTCTTCCTCGCGCAGCCCGGAGAACATCGCGTCGTACACGCCGACCGCCTCGCGGGCGACATTGAGCGGAATGCTCTGCTGCTCGTAGCGGAAAGTCTGCACCGGGGTGCGGCCGCTGCCCGAACTGCTGCCGAGCAGTCCGGTCGGGGCCGGTATGCCGTTCGACGGGCTGGCCGAAGCCGGGCCGGCTTCGGGCGTGTCGGCCAACGCGACGGCCGGTGCAGCCCCAGCCGTGGTCGCCGCCAGCGCCTTGTTGACGCTGTGGAACAGGAACTGGTGGATGGCCTGCGATTCGCGGAAACGCACCTCGATCTTGGTCGGGTGTACGTTGACGTCCACCCCGGCCGGATCGATGGTCAGGAACAGCGCGTAGGCCGGGTGGCGGTCGTGGTGCAGCACGTCACGATAGGCCTGGCGCAGCGCGTGCTGCGCGGTCTTGTCGCGCACGAAGCGGCCGTTGACGTAGAAGTATTGGGCGTCGCGGCTGGCCTTGGAATAGGTCGGGCTGGCGACGAAGCCGGCCAGCTGCAGCCCGCCAGCCGCCGTTTCCAGCGGCAGCGCGGCCTCGACGAAATCCTTGCCGAGCAGCGCACCGACGCGTTCCGCCAGTGACTGTGGCGGCAGGCGCCACACCACCTTGCCGTTGTGGCGCAACAGGAACTCCACCTGCGGGTGCGCCAGCGCGATGCGCTCGAAGGTCGCCGCGCAATGGGCGTACTCGGTGTTCTCGCTCTTGAGGAACTTGCGCCGGGCCGGGGTGTTGAAATAGAGATCGACCACCTCGACGCTGGTGCCCGGCGCGTGCGCCGCCGGCTCCACCGGATGCAAGGCACCGTCGATGGCGATGATCTGGTGCGCGTGCGCCTCGTCGTGTGGGCGGCTGATCAAGGTCAGCCGCGACACCGAGGCGATACTGGCCAAGCCTTCGCCGCGAAAGCCCAGCGTGGCGACGCTTTCCAGATCGGCGAGCGAGGCGATCTTGCTGGTGGCGTGGCGGTCGAGTGCCAGGGGCAGGTCGTCCGGCACGATGCCGCCGCCGTTGTCGGTGACGCGGATCAGCTTGATGCCGCCCTGGGCCAGGTCGACGGTGATCTTGTCGGCGCCGGAGTCCAGGCTGTTCTCCAGCATCTCCTTCAGCGCCGAGGCGGGGCGCTCCACCACCTCGCCGGCGGCAATCTGGTTGACCAGGTGGTCGGGCAGCGAATGGATGCGTTTCATGCGGTCTTGCGTGCCGGGCGTTTGTGGCGCCAGATTTCGATGATGCCCGGCAGCAGCGAGACGAAGATGATGCCGAAGATCAGGTATTCCAGGTTGCTCTTCACCGCCGGCAGGTTGCCGAACAGGTAGCCGGCGTAGGTGAAGCTCGCCACCCACAGCACGCCGCCGATCACGTTGTAGGCCAGGAAGTGGCGGTAGCCCATGGTGCCGACGCCGGCCACGAACGGCGCGAAGGTGCGCACGATCGGCACGAAGCGGGCCAGGATGATGGTCTTGCCGCCGTGGCGCTCGTAGAAGGCGTGGGTCTTGTCGAGGTAGCTCTGTTTCAGCACGCGCGGAAAGCGCTCGAACAGCGACAGGCCGAGATGGCGGCCGACGCTATAGTTGACGGTGTCGCCGAGGATGGCGGCGGCGATCAGCGTGGCGACCAGCGCATGCGCGTTCATACCGCCGGTGGCGGCCAGCGTGCCGGCGACGAACAGCAGCGAGTCGCCGGGCAGCACCGGCGTTACCACCAGACCGGTCTCGCAGAACACGATCAGGAACAGGATCAGGTAGATCCACGGGCCGTAGGCTGCCACCAGAGCCGCTAGGTGGCGGTCGATATGCAGCACGAAATCGAGCAGAAATTGAAGGGCTTCCATGGCGCTCATTGTACAGGAGGTTGGCACAAACCGTGGCAAGGGCGGCGGGAGCCTGCTCTGAGCCGCTGCGGCATGCACAGGCCTTGTCTTGAAAAAGAAACTGGCCGGACGTGCCGGCCAGTTCAGCGATCAGACGACTGCCTCGTCCTTGGGTCTCTGCGGCTTGATCATGTGCTCGCGCGCCACGCCCAGCCACAACGCGATCGGGCTTGCCACCAGTACCGACGAATAGATGCCGAATACGATGCCGATGGTCAGGGCGATGGCGAAGCCGTGCAGCGCCGGGCCGCCGAAGACCAGCATCGACAGCACCATCGCCTCGGTACAACCGTGCGTGATCAGGGTGCGGCTCATGGTCGCGGTGATGGCGTTGTCGATGATCTCGGGCACGCTCTTGTTGCGCATCGCCGCCTTGCGGAAGTTCTCGCGGATCCGGTCGAACACCACCACCGACTCGTTCACCGAATAGCCCAGCACCGCCAACACGCCGGCCAGCACGGTGAGGCTGAACTCCCACTGGAAGAAGGCGAAGCAGCCGAGGATGATCACCACGTCGTGCATGTTGGCGATGATGGCCGCCACGGCGAAGCGCCACTCGAAGCGCAGCGCCAGGTACAGCATGATGCCCAGGCATACGATGATTACGGCAGTCAGGCCGTGGGTGACCAGTTCCTCGCCCACGCTCGGGCCGACGAATTCGACCTTGCGCAGTTCCACCGCCGGGTCGGCCGTCTTCAGCGCGCCCATGACGCGCTCGGACAACTGGGCCGAACTCACGCCCTGCTTGCTCGGCAGGCGGATCAGCACGTCGCGCGAGGTACCCAGGCTCTGCACCGTGGCCTCGCCCAACTTGAGGGCGTCCACCCGCTCACGGATGTTGCCCAGGTCGGCTGCCTGGCGGTATTGCACTTCCATTACCGTACCGCCGGTAAATTCCACGCTGAAGTTCAGCCCCTTGGCGAACAGGAAGAACACGGCCAGCACGAAGGTCACCAGCGAAATGGTCGTGGTGAGCCGGCCGTAGCTCATGAACGGGATGTCCCGTTTTATGCGGAAAAGCTCCATTGCGTCCTCTAGGGATGAGAGGGGCGGGGAAGCCGCCCCGCCTGCTTACGTTTCAGGTTTCCAGATCTGACCGATCGAGACCGAGGTCAGGCGCCGTTTGCGGCCGTACCACAGGTTCACGAGGCCGCGCGACACCAGTACCGCCGAGAACATCGAGGTCAGGATGCCCAGGCAGTGCACCACGGCAAAGCCGCGCACCGGGCCGGAACCGAAGATCAACAGCGCCAGGCCAGCGATCAGCGTGGTGATGTTGGAGTCCAGAATGGTTGCCCAGGCGTGCTGGTAACCGGCCTGGATCGCCGAATGCGGCGGCACGCCGTTGCGGAGCTCCTCGCGGATGCGCTCGTTGATCAGCACGTTGGCGTCGATCGCCATACCCAGCGTCAGCGCGATGGCGGCAATGCCGGGCAGGGTCAGCGTCGCCTGCAGCATCGACAACAGCGCCACCAGCATGAACAGGTTAACGCCCAGAGCCAGTGCCGAGATCAGCCCGAATACGTGGTAGTAGATCAGCATGAATACGGCGATTGCGGCAAAGCCCCACAGCGTCGAGTGGAAGCCCTTCTCGATGTTCTCCTTGCCGAGGCTCGGGCCGACGGTGCGTTCCTCGATGATGTTCATCGGTGCGGCCAGCGAGCCGGCGCGCAGCAGCAGCGCGGTATCGTTGGCTTCGGCCACGTTCATGCTGCCGGAAATCTGCACCCGGCCGCCGCCGATCTCGGTGCGGATCACCGGTGCGGTCACCACCTCGGCGCGACCTTTCTCCACCAGCACCATCGCCATGCGCTTGCCGATGTTCTCCGCCGTCACCTGGCGGAAGATCGAGGCTCCGGTCGAGTCGAGGTTGATGTGCACCGCCGGCGTGCCGTTCTCGTCGAAGCCCGGCTGGGCGTCGTTGATGTTGTCGCCGGTCAGCTCCACTTCCTTGCTCACCAGGATCTTCTGCGGCCCGCGCGGGGTTAGCTCGTCCAGGAGCTCGTAGCCGCTCGGCACGCTGCCGGCCAGGGCCTCGGCCATCATGCTCTGGTCGTCGGACACCATGCGCACTTCCAGTGTGGCGGTACGGCCGAGGATGTCCTTGGCCTTGGCGGTGTCCTGCACACCCGGCAGTTGCACCACGATGCGGTTGGCGCCGGACTGCTGGATCACCGGTTCGGCCACACCCAGTTCGTTCACGCGGTTATGCAGCGTGGTGATGTTCTGCTTTACCGCGTCGCTCTGGATGCGGGTGATTTCTTCGGGCTTCAGCGTCAGGCTCAGCTTGTAGCTGTTCTCGTCACTGGTGAAGCTCAGCGAGGGCAGGGCGCGCGCCACGGCGTCTTCGGCGGCTTTCAGCGTGGCCGCGTCACGCAGTTGCACCTCCAGCGTGTTGCCGTTGCGCTTGATGGTGCCGTAGCGGACCTTCTTGTCCTTGAGCTCGCGGCGGATATCTCCGGCGTAGCGCTCCATGGTCTTGTCGGTAGCGGCCTTCATGTCCACTTCCAAGAGGAAGTGCACGCCCCCGCGCAGGTCGAGGCCCAGGAACATCGGGTAGGCCTTGAGTTTGGCCAGCCAGTCGGGCGAGGCGGCCAGCAGGTTGAGCGCGATGATGTAGTTGTCGCCCAGGGCTTGCTGGATGGTGTCGCGAGCCTTGATCTGGGTGTCCGGATCGTGGAAGCGCACCTTGAGGCTGTTGCCGTCCAGGAACAGGCCGTCCGGCGTGATGTTCTGGGCTTTCAGCGCGGCTTCCACGCGGCCCATCAGCGCGGTGTCGACCGAGATGGACTGGCGCGAGCTGGAAATCTGGACCGCGGGCGTCTCGCCGAAGAAGTTGGGCAGCGTGTAGATCGTCGAAACGATCAGCGCTACCACGATGATGAAGTATTTCCAGAGTGGATAGCGGTTCATGAGCGAGAGTCTGGCAGAAGGGAAACGGCCGCCCGGGAGGGCGGCCAGTGTGCATTACAGGGACTTGAGGGTGCCCTTTTCCAGTTTGGCTGCAACCGCGCCGCGCTGGATCTGGACTTCCACGCCGTTGGCCACTTCCAGGGTCAGGTATTGCTCGCCGGCCTTGGTCACGCGGCCCAGGATGCCGCCTTGGGTCACCACCTCGTCGCCCTTGGTGATTTCAGACAGCATCTTCTGCTGTTCCTTGGCGCGTTTCTGTTGCGGGCGAACCAGCAGGAACCAGAACAGCGCGAAAATCACGATCATGGGCAGGAAGCCCATCAGGTCGAAACCACCCGGAGCGGTGCCGGCGGCGAATGCGGGGGTGATGAACATCGTGTTAACTCCCTTATGTTTGTTGTCTATCGGTATCCGAAGCGGGCCATTGTAGCCACGCCGTGTTGCTTTTCCAACCGTGGCGGCGGCGCAAACTCGATATGACTACGGCCTGCCGCGCCAGTTCCATCGCCTCAGTCGGCCCCGCGCGACCGGCGCTGGGCGAAATCGACCTGGAACGCCGGGAAGCGGTCTTCTTCGATGGCCTGGCGCATTTCTGCCATCAACTGCTGGTAGTAATACAGGTTATGGATGGTATTGAGCCGCGCGCCGAGGATTTCGCCGACCCGGTGCAGGTGATGCAGGTAGGCGCGGCTGAAGTTGCGGCAGGCGTAACAGCCGCAGGCCTCGTCCAATGGCCTCTTGTCATCCTTGTAGCGCGCGTTCTTGATCTTGATGTCGCCCCACTGGGTGAACAGCCAGCCGTTGCGCGCATTGCGCGTCGGCATCACGCAATCGAACATGTCCACGCCGTTGGCCACGCCGTGCACCAGATCCTCCGGCGTGCCCACCCCCATCAGGTAGTGCGGCTTGTCGGCGGGCAGCATGTCCTTCATCTCGGTCAGCATGCGGTACATCTCGGGCTTGGGTTCGCCTACCGACAGCCCGCCGATGGCGTAGCCGTCGAACCCGATCTCCATCAGTCCCTCGAGCGACTCCCGGCGCAAATCGGTATAAAGGTTGCCTTGCACGATGCCGAACAGTGCATTGGGATTCTTCAGGTCGTCGAAGGCGCGGCGCGAACGCTCCGCCCAGCGCAGGCTCATGCGCATCGACTTGGCGGCGGTATTGTGGTCGACCTGGCCGGGCGTGCATTCGTCGAAGATCATCACGATGTCCGAGTTCAGCACCTTCTGGATTTCCATCGACTTTTCCGGCGACAGGAACAACTTGTCGCCGTTGACCGGGCTCTGGAAGGTCACGCCCTCCTCGGTGATCTTGTTCAGCGCGCCCAGGCTGAAGACCTGGAAGCCGCCGGAGTCGGTGAGGATCGGCTTATTCCAACCGATGAAGTCGTGCAGCCCACCGAACTGTTCGATGATCTCCAGACCGGGGCGCAGCCACAGATGGAAGGTGTTGCCCAGGATGATCTGTGCGCCGATGTCGTTCAGTTCGACCGGGCTCATCGCCTTGACCGAGCCATAGGTGCCCACCGGCTGGAAAACCGGGGTCTCGACCGTGCCGTGGTTCAGTTCCAGCGTTCCCCGGCGGGCGCCGCCGGAGGTTTTATGTACGGTAAACTTCAGCATGAAAATAAGGTTTGCCTAGTAAAATCAGCACGCTAGTATACCTGATGCGCTTGAATGCACGAATTTTTGCATCGAGGGGCTTGCAAAGGGGAGTGGGCAGCAGTATTATGCACTCCTCGACGACAGGCACGTAGCTCAGTTGGTTAGAGCACCACCTTGACATGGTGGGGGTCGTTGGTTCGAATCCAATCGTGCCTACCAGAATTCAGCATTGGAGCATTTCCGGAAATGATTTTCCGAACTACCATTACCCGTTGCTCGCGCTAGTCGCGCCTTGCGGGATGTTCCATGCAAAAAAAGTGCGGCTTTGGCCGCACTTTTTTTTTGTTTTTTTCCAAATCTGATCGCGCCTTGCCCGGCCCTACTGCGTTGGAGTTCACATGCCTGATATTCGCCTGCCCGACGGCTCCGTCCGTTCCTTCGATAAACCGGTTTCGGTGTACGAGGTCGCCGCCTCCATCGGCACCGGTCTGGCGCGCGCCTCGCTGGCCGGCCGAGTCGACGGCCAGCTCGTCGATACCAGCTACGTGATCGACCGCGATGCGGACCTGGCCATTGTCACCGACAAGGATGCCGACGGCCTGTCCATCATTCGTCACTCCACCGCCCACCTGCTGGCCTACGCCGTCAAGGAACTGTTCCCCGAGGCGCAGGTGACGATCGGGCCGGAGATCGAGAACGGCTTCTACTACGACTTCAGCTACAAGCGCCCGTTCACGCCGGAAGACCTGGCCGCGATCGAGCAGAAAATGACCGAGCTCGCCAAGAAGGACATCCCGGTCGAGCGCTACGAACTGCCGCGCGACGAGGCGATCGCCTACTTCAAGTCGATCGGCGAGCACTACAAGGCCGAGATCATCGAGTCGATCCCGCAGGGCGAGGTGCTGTCGCTGTACCGTGAAGGCGATTTCACCGACCTGTGCCGCGGCCCGCACGTGCCGTCCACCGGCAAGCTCAAGGTGTTCAAGCTGATGAAGGTGGCCGGCGCCTACTGGCGCGGCGACAGCCGGAACGAGATGCTGCAGCGCGTCTACGGCACCGCCTGGGCCAAGAAGGAAGACCTGGCACAATACCTTTATATGCTGGAAGAAGCCGAGAAGCGTGACCACCGCAAACTCGGCAAGCAACTCGACCTGTTCCACCTGCAGGACGAAGCGCCGGGCATGGTGTTTTGGCATCCCAAGGGCTGGCAGCTGTGGCAGTCGGTCGAGCAGTACATGCGCCGCACCCTGGCCGAAGCCGGCTATCAGGAAATCCGCACGCCGATGGTGATGGACCGCATCCTGTGGGAAAAATCCGGCCACTGGGAAAACTACCGCGAGAACATGTTCACCACCGAGTCGGAGAAGCGCGACTACGCGGTCAAGCCGATGAACTGCCCGGGGCATGTGCAGGTGTTCAACCAGGGCTTGCGCTCCTATCGCGACCTGCCGCTGCGCTACGCCGAGTTCGGCGCCTGCCACCGCAACGAGCCGTCCGGCGCGCTGCACGGCATCATGCGCGTGCGCGGCTTCGTGCAGGACGATGCCCACATCTTCTGTGCCGAAGAGCAGATCATCGAAGAGGCGCGCGCCTTCAACGAGCTGACCATGCGCGTCTACCGCCAGTTCGGTTTCGACAACGTCTCGGTCAAGCTGTCGCTGCGCCCGGAGAAATACGCCGGTACGCTGGAGGCGTGGGATCGCGCCGAGAACGGCCTGCGCGAAGCGCTGCGTGCCTGTGGCATCGAATGGGAAGAGCTGCCGGGCGAGGGCGCGTTCTACGGCCCGAAGATCGAATACCACATCAAGGATGCGCTCGGCCGTTCGTGGCAGTGCGGCACGCTGCAGCTCGACTACGTCCTGCCGGAGCGCCTGGGGGCCGAATACGTGGCCGAGGACAACAGCCGCAAGCGCCCGGTGATGCTGCACCGGGCCATCCTGGGTTCGCTCGAGCGCTTCCTCGGCATCCTGATCGAGAACCATGCCGGCGCCTTCCCGCTGTGGCTGGCGCCGGTGCAGATGGTGGTGATGAACATCACCGAAGCGCAGGCCGACTACGCTTCCGCTGTGGCGCAAACGCTGAAAAAACAAGGCTTCCGCGTCGAACTCGACTTGAGGAATGAAAAGATCAGCTATAAAATCCGCGAACACAGTCTGCAAAAGCTGCCGTACCAGATCATCGTGGGCGACAAGGAAAAAGCAGACGGTCTGATTGCCGTTCGTGCCCGTGGCGAAGACTTGGGTCAGCTGACCTTGGACGACTTCGCGGCACGCCTGAAGGCCGACATGCCTCAGTGATGCAGCATCAGGCTTGATGAACCGTTAATAGGAGATTTGGCTATAGCTCAGGAACGTGAAGCACGGATCAACGGGGAAATTACCGCCCGTGAGGTCCGTCTGGTAGGTAAGGAAGGCGAGCAGCTCGGCATCGTGAGTCTGCGTGAGGCAATGGCAGCGGCCGAGGAGTTGGATATCGATCTGGTTGAGATTTCTCCAACCGCTCAGCCGCCTGTCTGCAAGCTGATGGACTACGGCAAGTTCAAGTACGAGCAGTCCAAGAAGCGTCACGAGGCCAAGCTCAAGCAGAAGCAGGTGCAGATCAAGGAAGTCAAGTTCCGTCCGGGGACCGACGATGGCGACTACGGCGTCAAGCTGCGCAACCTGGTCCGCTTCCTGAGCGACGGCGATAAGGCCAAGGTCACGCTGCGTTTCCGCGGTCGTGAAATGGCCCACCAGGATATCGGCTTGGCCCTGCTCAAGCGGGTCGAGGCCGATCTGGCCGAAGTCGGCACGGTGGAGCAGTTCCCGCGCCTGGAAGGTCGCCAGATGGTGATGATGATTGCCCCGAAAAAGAAATAATCGGGTATAATCAGCGGTTTGACACGGCAGGTTCGCCTGCCGTGTTGATTTTGTGGCGCTCCGGCGTTGCAACAAAAAGCGGGACGTCACGGTTTGCAAGCATCGAAAGATCACCGTGCGTCGGATCTAAAGAAATTCAGCAGGAGTTTTCCATGCCGAAGATGAAGACCAAGTCGAGCGCGAAAAAGCGCCTGAAAGTACTGGGTAGTGGTGGTGTAAAGCGCTCCATGGCGTTCAAGCGTCACATCCTGACCAAGAAAACCACCAAGAACAAGCGCCAGCTGCGTGGTACCACCATGGTAGACGCAACGAACATGGCGTCCGTTCGCGCAATGATGCCCTACGCTTAAGGAGTTTGATCAATGCCACGTGTTAAACGCGGTGTAACCGCTCGCGCTCGTCACAAGAAAATCCTTGCCCTGGCGAAAGGCTATCGCGGCCGTCGCAAGAACGTCTATCGCATCGCCAAACAGGCGGTGATGAAAGCCGGTCAGTACGCTTACCGCGACCGTCGTCAGAAGAAGCGCCAGTTCCGTCAACTGTGGATCGCCCGTATCAACGCCGGTGCGCGTGAACTGGGTCTGTCCTACAGCAAGTTCATGAACGGTCTGAAGAAAGCCGCCATCGAAATCGACCGCAAGGTCCTGGCCGACCTGGCCGTGTTCGACAAGCCGGCTTTTGCCCAGATCGTTGAAAAAGCGAAAGCAAGCCTCGCTTAATCGCTGGACGGTCAAAAGGGAGGCAGTGATGCCTCCCTTTTTTTTACACGCTTTTCGAGATGGCTGACCAGACCGCCGGACCATCCGGTCTGGCCAGCTTTCTTACGCATACGGTGTGAGCTACATGAACAATGTCGACACGATTCTCGAGTCGGGGCTGTCCGCGCTGGACGCGGTGCAGGATCTGGTGGAACTGGAGCAGGTCAAGGCGCGCTACCTCGGCAAGAGCGGCGAGCTGACCGAGTTGCTCAAGCAACTGGGCAAGCTGCCGGCCGAGGAGCGCAAGGTGGCCGGTGCTGCCATCAACGCGGCCAAGCAAGCCTTCGAAGCGCGCCACAACGAGCGCCGCGACCTCATCAACGCCGACAAGCTGGCACGCCAGCTCGCGGCCGAATCGCTGGACGTGACCCTGCCGGGGCGCGGCAGTGCGGTGGGTGGGCTGCACCCGGTCACGCTGACGCTGGAGCGCATCGCCACGCTGTTTCGCAGTCTGGGCTTCGAGGTGGCCGATGGCCCGGAAATCGAAACCGACTTCCACAACTTCCAGGCGCTGAACATCCCCGAGAACCACCCGGCGCGCGCCATGCAGGATACCTTCTACGTGGAAGGCGGCGACGTGTTGCGCACCCACACCTCGCCGATCCAGGTGCGTTACATGCTGAACAACGAGCCGCCGATCAAGATCGTCGCGCCGGGCCGCGTGTATCGTGTCGACTCCGACGCTACCCACTCGCCGATGTTCCACCAGATGGAAGGCCTTTGGGTGGATCAGGACGTCAGCTTCGCCGATCTCAAGGCCACCGTCACCGACTTCCTGCGCCGCTTCTTCGAGCGCGACGACCTGCAGGTGCGCTTCCGCCCGTCGTTCTTCCCGTTCACCGAGCCGTCGGCCGAAATCGACGTACTGGGCGAGCGTGGCTGGCTCGAAGTCGGCGGCTGCGGCATGGTGCACCCGAATGTGCTGAAGAACGTCAACATCGATCCGGAAAAGTACACCGGCTTCGCCTTCGGCATCGGTCTGGATCGTTTCGCCATGCTGCGCTACGGGGTCAACGACCTGCGCCTGTTCTTCGAGAACGATCTCAATTTCCTCAAACAGTTCAACTGATCGCGGGCAGGGGAATACACACAATGCAATTTTCCGAACAGTGGCTGCGTAGCTGGGTCAATCCGTCCCTGAATACCGACGAGCTTTCCTACCTGTTGACCATGGCCGGCCTCGAGGTCGAGGAGGTCAATGCCGCGGCACCGGCCTTCAGTGGCGTGGTGATCGCCGAGGTCAAGGAAGTCGTCAAGCACGAGAACGCCGACCGCCTGCGTGTGACCAAGGTAGACGCCGGCACCGGTGAGCTGATCCAGATCGTCTGCGGCGCGCCGAACGTCGCCGTCGGCTTGAAAGTGCCGTGCGCCTTGCCGGGCGCCGTGTTGCCGGGTGATTTCAAGATCAAGCCGACCAAGATGCGCGGCGTCGAGTCCGGCGGCATGCTGTGTTCCGGCAAGGAACTGGGGGTGCCGGACGAGGCCGACGGCCTGCTGGTGCTGCCGGCCGATGCGCCGGTCGGCATGAGCATCCGCGACTACCTGGCGCTGGACGACAGCCTGTTTACCCTCAAGATCACCCCGAACCGGGCCGATTGCCTGTCGATCAAAGGCCTGGCCCGCGAGGTGGCGGCGCTGACCGACAGCGCCTTGCAGGCGGTGGCGATCACCCCGGTGGTGCCCGCGCATGACCAGACCGTGCCAGTACGCATCGACGCCCCGCAAGGCTGCGGCCGTTACATCGGCCGCGTGGTGAAAGGGGTCAACGCTGCCGCGCCGACACCAGACTGGATGAAGCGCCGCCTGGAGCGTTCTGGTCTGCGTTCGATCTCGGCCATCGTCGACGTCACCAATTACATCCTGCTGGAACTCGGCCAGCCGATGCACGCCTTCGATCTGGCCAAGCTGGATGGCGCCATCAACGTGCGCATGGCCCGCGCCGGCGAGAAGCTGGTTTGCCTTAACGAGCAGGAAGTCGAGCTGGCCGAGAATCTGCTGGTGATCGCCGACGACGCCAAGCCTCTGGCCATCGCCGGCATCATGGGCGGCCTGGAGAGCGGTGTCACGACGGCTTCGCAGGATGTATTTCTCGAGAGCGCGTTCTTTGCGCCGGAGATGATCGCCGGCAAGGCGCGCGAGCTGGGCTTCGGTTCCGATTCGTCCTACCGTTTCGAACGCGGGGTGGACTTCCAGCAGCAGCGTGATGCCATCGAGCGTGCCACCGCGTTGATCATCGAGATCTGCGGTGGCGAGGCCGGTCCGCTGACCGAGGCGCTGGGCCAGCTGCCGCAGCGCCAGGCCGTGGCGGTGCGCAGTGCGCGCGTCAACAAGGTCCTTGGCCTGGAACTGGCGTCCGAGGCCATCGCCGGTATCTTCACCCGCTTGGGGTTGAACTTCGATACCACCGCCGAGGGTTTTGCCGTCGCCGCCCCGGTGTTCCGCTTCGATATCGCGATCGAAGAAGATCTGATCGAGGAAGTGGCTCGTGTCTACGGCTACGATGCGATTCCGTCCGACGCCCCGCGCTCGCGCATGAAGATGCTGCCTCTGCCGGAAACGCGCCGGCCGCGCGAACAGATCCGTCAGCAACTGGCGGCCCGCGATTATCAGGAAGTCGTCACTTACGCCTTCGTCGACGAGCGGTGGGAGCGCGACTTCGCCGGGAACGCCGATCCGGTCAAGCTGATCAACCCGATCGCGGCCCAGATGAGCGTGATGCGTTCGACCCTGCTGGGTGGCCTGGTCGACGTGCTGGTCGGCAACGTCAACCGCAAGCAGCCGCGCGTGCGGGTGTTCGAAGTGGCCCGGACTTTCCACAAATCGGCCGAGGGCTTCGCCCAGCCGGAAAAGATCGCCGGCCTTGCCTGGGGTTCCCGCCTACCTGAGCAGTGGGGGGCCAAGACCGAGCGGGTGGACTTCTTCGACGTCAAGGCCGACGTCGAAGCGCTGCTTCATCCGCATCAGGCCGAGTTCCGCAAGGCGGCTCACCCTGCCTGCCACCCGGGCCGCTGCGCCGAAATCTTCCTGGCCGGCCAACTGGTCGGGGTTATCGGTGAACTGCACCCGCAGTGGGTGCAGCAGTATGATCTGCCTTCCGCCCCGGTTGTGTTCGAACTGGAATACGCCGTCGTGGAAGCCCAGCGTCACGTCAAGGCGCGCCAGGTCAGCAAGTTCCAACCGGTGCGCCGCGACCTGGCGCTGGTAGTGGATGAAGAGGTGGAAGTCGGCGCCATGCTGGCCAGTTTCCGTCAGGCGGCATCCGAGATCGTCAGCGAAATAGCGCTGTTCGACGTCTACCGTGGTAAGGGGATACCGGAAGGCAAGAAGAGCCTGGCTTTCCGCATCCTGCTGCAGGATCAGACCAAGACGCTGACCGATACCGAGGTGGAAGAGGTGGTGAGCGTCCTGCTCGAGGCGGTCTCGGCCAACCATGGGGCGACCTTGCGCCTCTGATCGGAATGATCGGCGGTGTAGCGGGCTTCCGAGCGTGCTTGCAGCGGAAGCCGCTTTGTTTTATTTTTGATCGGTATGTTAAGGGGTAATCATGACTTTGACGAAAGCGGAGTTGGCCGACTTGTTGTTTGACAAGGTCGGGCTGAACAAGCGTGAAGCCAAGGACATGGTCGAATCTTTCTTCGAAGAGATCCGCCAGGCGCTGGAATCCGGCGATAGCGTCAAGCTGTCCGGCTTTGGCAATTTCCAGCTACGCGACAAGCCTCAACGGCCGGGGCGTAACCCCAAGACCGGGGAGGAAATTCCCATCACCGCTCGCCGGGTGGTGACTTTCCATGCAAGTCAGAAACTCAAGGGAATGGTCGAGCAACATCATGCCAATAACTGAGGCTGAACTGCCGCCGATTCCGCCAAAACGGTATTTCACGATTGGCGAAGTCAGCGAACTGACCGGTGTCAAGCCGCATGTGCTGCGTTACTGGGAGCAAGAGTTTTCCCAGCTGCGCCAGGTCAAGCGGCGCGGCAACCGCCGCTACTACCAGCATCACGAAGTCTTGCTGGTGCGTCGCATCCGCGGTCTGCTCTACGACGACGGTTTCACCATTCATGGTGCGCGTTTGCGTCTGGGCCAGGAAGATGCCGGCCCCGCGCCGCTGACCGCACAGGCAGTCAGGGCCGAGCTGGAATCCATTTTGGAATGGTTGAACGGCGGGATTGGCAAGTCGTAAGAATCCATTTATAATGCGTTTCTCTTGAGTCGGGGTGTGGCGCAGCCTGGTAGCGCATCTGCATGGGGTGCAGAGGGTCGGAGGTTCGAATCCTCTCACCCCGACCAAAAAACAAAGACTTCACGTTTTCGGACGGAAGTCTTTTTTTTATTTTCCTTCCTCTTGTTTCGCCCCGTTTTCCGTCGTAAATATTTCCCCGCCGCTGTGCGGTGTCTAATACGCTGGTCGCATAGACGGTCTCGGCTGGGTGTTTTAGTCTATCGAATACTGATTGGTGTCTATGGCTGTCTGTATGTCCGAATCCGTCGACTCGCCCTGCGTGGCCCACTGCTCTACCGCTCTTGGTGATAATGTTTGCCGGGGTTGCTTCCGGACTTTCATGGAGGTGGCCCAATGGAGTGCCTTGATGCCGGAGGACAAGCGGCGTATCTGGGGGCGTCTGGAACCGCGCAGACGCTTGGGAGACTTGGCCGGGCGGTTGGGGGGCACGTTGGACCTGGTTATGCTGGGTGACGAGGAGTGGGCGTTGATCTGGTACCAGGGGTTTACCAAGTTGCTGTTCCGTTTCGAGGCCGATGGCACCTTGCGGTTGAGCTTTCCGGAACATGCACTGGCAACCAGTCTGGGCGGGGAAGATGGAGCCCGACTTCTGGATCAGGCCAAGCGCTGGCTGGCCGATTGCAAGCCGTTGATTGGTGCTTGAGGCGGGCCGAGGACGCCGCCGGGAGGTGGCGGCATTGGGGCGAGGAGGGCGAGATGAAACAGAATAGTGCGGAACCCGATTTCTGGGATGTGCGCTACGCCAGCGGCGCCATGCCGTGGGATTCGGCGGATATTCCGGAGGTGTTCCGGCATTTTGCCGAGGCCAGAGGTGCTGCCTGCCGGGTGCTGCTGCCGGGATGCGGTAGTGCCCATGAGGTGCAACAGTTGCTCAAGCTGAGGTGCCAGGTCGATGCGATCGACTTTAGCGCAGAGGCCGTCGCCCGCGCGAAAGCGAGTCTCGGTGAGGATGCCGGCTGTGTGCGGCAGGCCGATTTTTTCTTGTTGCCGGAGCGGCAAGACTACGACTGGGTGTACGAGCGTGCCTTCTTCTGCGCCTTGCCCTTGAGCAGCCGGGAGGCGTATGCGCGCAAGATGGCCGCGCTGCTTCGTCCGGGCGGAGTGCTGGCCGGTTTTTTCTTTCTGGCAGACAAACCCAAGGGGCCTCCGTTCGGTGCGTCGCTGGGAGAACTGCAGCAGCGGTTTGGGCCATGGTTCGACTTGCTCGACATCCGCAAGATCGAGGAGACATTGCCGGTTTTTGCTGGAGGCGAGTATTGGCTGACTTGGCAGCGCCGGTGAGGGGGCTGTCACGATTTGACTGAGATCAACAGGGACCAAGCAGCTGTCTGGTTATTTTTGTCGTTTCAGGTGAAAATCGGCATCAGCTTTTAAAGAAATTAAAAAGGCCAGTGGCGAACTAAACGGGAGACAGCAGATGGAGTGGTTTTGGAGTATGTACTCTTGGACGGAAAAGACGTTCTGGAACAGCCTGACCAAGAAGTTGTGCAGCTTCTTCTTTATCAGTGCGTTTCAGTTGGGGATGGTCGGCTATATCTACTTCGTTCTGGAGGATATCCGCGTCATTCACAAGACCCACACCGTTTCTGCCGAGATACTGTCCCTCGTGGAGGCGCGGGTCGACAGCGCCATTTTTTGGACGCTGATTCTGTGGGGTGCCTGCCTACTCTTCATTGCCTTCATGGTCTGGTATCTGCGCTACCTGATCGTGCGCCCACTCAAAATGACCATTTCCATCTTCAATGAGATCGGGGCGGGCGAGGGCGATTTGTCGCGGGAAATTCCGGCCATCACCCATGATGAGATCCGCGAGCTTTCCGTGTCCTACAATCGCTTTCTGGCCAAGATGAGAGAGATCATCAGCAATGTCAGACTGATGACGGTCCGGATTGCCATGGATTCTGCCCGGACCCGCAAGAACATCCACGAGTCGCTGGAAAGCGCCCGCCAGCAGGATGATTTTGCCACCAAGGTCTGCGACGCCAGCAATCAGACGACATCCGGCATCAATCAGGTAACCGAGCAGACCCAGGTCATTTCTGCCACCACGCTCAGTAATCTGGATGTCGCCAGGGTCTCTTTTGATGAGCTCAAATCGGTCGCCGATCGTATCTACGATATCAGCACCAAGGTCGGACATTTCAACCAGACCGTGGATTATCTGAGTCAACGCTCCGCCAGCATCAAGACCATCGTCGAACTGATCAAGGAAATTTCCGACCAGACCAATTTGCTGGCGCTCAATGCGGCCATCGAGGCTGCCCGGGCCGGGGAGTCGGGGCGAGGGTTTGCCGTGGTCGCGGATGAGGTACGCAAGTTGGCCGAAAGAGTCAAAACGGCCACCGATGAGATTTCCGGTAATATCGATGGCATGCTGAGCCTGGTGGCGGAAACCCAGGCGGAGACCAATGAAATCAGCAGCGATACCCAGTTGGCCCGAGAGGTCGTCTCCAAGGCGTCGCAGCAGTTTGGCAGAATGATGGGAGACTTCGAGCAAACCGCGGGTAGTTTGCGTGGCATTGCCGAGACGATGGAAACCTTCGCTCAGACCAACCGCGAAGTGAATCAGCACGTGGCGCAAATCCACGAACTGAGCCTGAATGCCTCCAAGCGTCTGCGTCACACCGAAGAGGTGGCCGAAGTGTTGTCCGGTGCTGCCGAGCAGGTGCAGGATCTGGTTTCCCGCTTCATTATCGGTGAGGGGGTGTTTGACAAGGCCCTGAACAATGCGCGGCAGACCAGGGATGAATTGCAGCAGGTGCTGAGCAGGGCGGCGAACGAGGGTGTAAATCTGTTCGATCAACAGTACCGGCCCATTCCCGGGGTTACGCCGCCCAAATACCATACGAGCTATGACAACAAGTTGGAGTCCATTCTGCAGCCTATCTATGATCGGGCCGTTCAGGATTCCAAGGGTGGGCGGTTCTGTGTGATGGTCGATAGCAATGGTTATGCGCCGACGCACAACAGCTTCTATTCCCGGCCCGTGACCGGCGATCTGGAAAAAGACCTGGTTTCAAGCCGTGACAAACGTATTTTCAACGATAAGGCCGGCTTGCGTTCGGCTAGAAATACCCAGCCAATGCTGCTGCAAACTTATGTGCGCGATACCGGTGAGGTGTTGTCTGAAATCGCTTTGCCGGTGACAGTGCAAGGGCGCCATTGGGGGGCGTTACGCTTGGGGTTCGATCCGAACGACATGTTGGCGGCAACGAGCAATTGATAAGAAAGGGAGGCTAAGCCTCCCTTTCTTATTGCAGCGGCAGCAGCAGCGTTATGAGCCCGATGCCGGCAAACAGGATCGCCGCCGCACCATGTACCGTGCGAGTGGGAATTCTACGCGCCACCATTTCACCGAATAGCACGGCCGGGACGTTGGCAAGCAGCATGCCGATGGTCGTTCCGACCACGACGCTGGCGAGTGAATCGAAACGAGCGGCCAAGGCGACGGTGGCGATTTGCGTTTTGTCTCCCATCTCGGCCAGAAAGAAGGCAATGAAAGTGGCGCCGAATATACCCAGCCGTTCAAACAGTCGGGTATCGTCATCGATCTTGTCCGGAATCATGATCCAGACGGCCATGCCGAGGAATGAGGCGCCTAGAATCCAGCGCATGGTTTCGGCACCGATGTGATTGGTTACCCACTGTCCGACCAATGCGGCAGCGGCATGGTTGAAAAGCGTGGCGATCAAGATGCCCAGAATGATGGGGATGGGTTTGCGGTAGCGGGCGGCGAGCAGCAGGGCGAGTAATTGTGTTTTATCGCCGATTTCGGCGAGGGCCACGACGCCAGAAGAGAGAAGCAGGGCTTCCATGAAGGCTCCAAGGGGCTGCGAAGTACGCCATGACGGGCTCGCGCCGCAGCCCCTGCGTAAAGCGCAAACCTGTCATGGGTCTTGCCAAACCGTTGGTCGCACGTGCCATGGTTTCGGAACCAAGTATGTTGACACGCGCCAATGCGTTTCCGCATTGAGGCTACTCCCCCAGAACGGTGGTCATTGTATCTGAATGGATTTGGGGCGGCAAACGGCAAAATATCTTGGCCTCACCCTGTTCAAGCGGCATCCCTGCCTCTTTGCGTGTACGCCGCTTCTGTGCGGCTAGCCCAACTCGGACGTGCAATGCGGGCAGCGAGTGGCTTTGCTCGGAATGCTGGAGAGACAGTAGGGGCACTCTTTGACTTGCGCAGGGGGAGGGGAGGCGGGAGCTTCCTCTCGTTTTAGGCGGTTGATGGATTTGACCAGCATGAAAATGGCAAAGGCAATGATGCCGAAACTAACCAGAGCATTGATGAACAAGCCGATGTTGAGAGTGACGGCTCCGGCAGCCTTGGCGGCTGCCAGTGAGACATAAGGCCCAGCCTGTTTGCTGCCTTCTTTTAGTACGACAAAGAAGTTGGAAAAGTCGATGTTGCCTAAAATCAGGCCAATGGGCGGCATGATGACGTCGTCGACAAGGGATTTGACTATGGCGCCGAATGCGCCGCCGATAACCACGCCGATGGCGAGGTCAATGACATTGCCCTTCATTGCGAATTCTTTGAATTCCTTGGCAAGACGCATGCTTGGTTCCTTGTGGGTGGGGGGGCTTGGGTTAAATCTTAAAAAGCGGCCATGATCAACTATAGTAGAGATTTCATGTAGCCAGGACGCAGAACGCCTTGGCTTTGGCCAGGGTTTTCGGCGGCGCTTTCTCTGTGGCATGCCATGGGCGAATATAGCGTGCAGGTAGGTTCTTTGCCAGGAAGCGTGGTAAGCCTTGATGCGATCTGTTCGCCGAAGGAAAAACATGTGGCAAGGCCTTGATTCGGCATTGTTTAGTGTTGTTCTTGGGAAAAGCAAAAAGCCGCATGGCATGCATGCGGCTTTTTTGAATTGGCTCCCCGAGCAGGGCTCGAACCTGCGACCTGCGGATTAACAGTCCGTCGCTCTACCAACTGAGCTATCAGGGAATTGATGGAGGCATATGATAGAGAGGCCGGGGTGGCTTGTCAAGCCTGTTGGTGCGACGCCTGGGCGGGTGACGGTGCTTGATAAGCTGAGCTGTGTCCCAATCTATCTCCCTTGAACATTCATAAGGCGGAAATGCGCAAGGCTGATGGGTAGGCTTGCCGCAGGCGCAATCAAAATGGAAGAGGACGTGATGAGCGAATTAAGCTCTGATGTATCTGATCAATACATGCAACAACTTGAGGCCCTGCGTAATGGGGACGCCCTGTGCTCGATGAGCCATTTTGCGGTGATTAGAGTGAGTGGCAATGATGCCCACAGCTTTCTGCAGGGGCAGCTGTCGAGCGATCTGAGAGAGGTTTCGGAGTCGCACAGCCAGTACAGCACTTATTCCAATGCCAAGGGCAGGGTGTTGGGGAACTTCCTGATCTGGCAGTTCCGCGGAGATTATTTCTTGCTGCTCTCGGCCGATATCGCCGAGGCCTTATGCCGCCGCTTGGGCATGTTTGTTCTTCGGTCTCAGGTAAAGCTTCAACTGGTGACTGATCAGTGGTTGCTCGCCGGGGTCAAGGGAAAGCGTGCCGAAGAGGCATTGAAGGCGGTGTTCAATGGCGTGCCAGAGCGCCCGCATGATGTGATTGCCGGCGAGTCGGGAGGGGTGATCCGGTTGCCTGCGGGATCTTTGCTGTTGTTCTATGAAAAGCCAGCCGCATCGGCAATCGAGCAGAAACTGGCGTCGTCATGTTATCGGGTCGATAACGAGGCATGGTCGCTTCTGGATATTGCCGCTGGCATTCCATGGGTTACCGCGGCAACTCAGGAACAGTTTGTGCCCCAAATGATCAATATGGATGTGTTGGGCGGAATAAGCTTCAAGAAGGGGTGTTACCCTGGCCAGGAAATCGTTGCCAGAACCCAATATCTGGGGAAGGTGAAACGGCGTCTTTTCCATGTCGAATTGCCGGTTGAAGCAAAACCCGGTGATGCCTTGTATAGCCCCGCAACAGGGGAGCAGGCAATTGGAATGGTGGTGAACGTCGGGCTGGAAGAAAATGCCAGATTGGTCGCGCTTGCCGTCGCACAGATTTCTGGTTGGGAGACGGGGCTCTTTCTCGAGAAGGAGCATAAAAATGCGCTTAAGAACTTGAGCCTTCCTTACGTTGTCGACTAATCTTGAATGGCAGCAAGCCCTGTTTCTCTAAATGGAGCTTGACCGCATCCCTGGGTTGTGACTAAATTGCAAATATAATCCTTCACCTGAGAGATGACTAAATGGATCTTTCCAATCTGAGCTTTGCCGATCTGCTTTCCCTGAGGAATGATCTCGATAGCGAGATTAAGCGTCGCGAGCAAGAAGAAAAAGCGAAAGCCAAGAAACAGATTGTAGAGCTTGCCCGTGCCTATGGATTAAGCGTCGAAGAGGTTCTGGGCAAGGTCGGCTCGGCGCGCAAACCGGTGGAAGCCAAGTACTGCCATCCGCAAAACCCGGAGTTGACCTGGACCGGCCGTGGCCGCAAGCCCTTGTGGGTTCAGGAGTTGCTGTCCACCGGCAAAACGCTTGACGATCTGGCCATTTGACGCTCAGCGCCGGTTTGCCAAATATCAAAAAAACACCCCGATAGGGGTGTTTTTTTGTTTTATGTGCATGTGCGCCTTGCATGTTGGAGGTGATCCTGCAAATACTGTAGCCATACAGGATTTGTGCAGTATATGCATGAAGTTGTTGTGTTATCTATAAGCAATCTTGAAGACAGGCGGAGCCATGTTGGATTTTTTCTTGCGAGGCTCGAAGAGAAAAGCAGATCCGCTCGGCAATGCGGCTGCCGCTAAAGAGTGGGTCGAGTCTCTGAAGCAGGAGTACGGATCGGCCTCGCACGATAAGGTGTCGGAAGGTGTTGCTGAGCTTAATCGTGATGGTAGTGTGCTGACGGCAGATAGGCTGGAGGCCATCCTGACGATCAATCGCGAAACGGCCCAATTTCATTACCAACTGGGTGTGCAATACCTGATGAACGCCCGGATGCCCAAGGTTCTGGAGGCCCAGTTGCGGGAGCAGATACTGGGGTATGGGAAAGAGTTTCTTGAGGCTTACCAGCATGTCCTGAGTCTGACCTTTTCCGGTGAGGATGGTCGCCGCATTTATGCCATGCTGCCATTGGTGCTGGCACGCATGATGCATTATTACTGCGAGTGCGCGAGGTGGTCATTCTTCCAGGGGGCTTCACCGGGAGAGGTGTTCTGGCTCAATGTCAACCATGTGTACCGCTTTGCGGAGGAACATGGCCTGGAGTCGGCGCCGGTGTTTCTGTTTGGCGAGCAGGACGAGGGAACGACGGTTCAGGATCAGTTCCTTATCCTGCAGATGCTGGCCTTGCTTTCCGGCGGGAACCTGACGCCCAGGCAGCTGAATTTTTCCTACGAGCTCCTCCGCCTGGTTTCCAACCGGATGGTCCTCGTGCGTGAGTTCTCCCAAGAACTCAGCTTTGTGGTCGTGCTGGATGAGGGGCGTCCGGCCTCCCGCTGTCAAGGTACGTTCGGGTCGGGCTTTTACCGCTATTGGAGTACCGCCGAGGTCAGTGAAATCCTGCACGGCTGGTTGGCGGTTCTGGAAACGGGGCATATGCCGACCGAGTTGGCGCGTCTTGCCGAGCCGGGCGTGGATGCAGGCCTTTTCCGGATATTGTGCCGCGAGTGGGCGGCTAAACCGGTCCGCATTCAGCGTGCCGAGCGTATTGCCGTAAGCGACCGCAAAATCGAGGTTGTGCATCGTCTTGCCACCTTGCATCGTCTTATTCGTCATCCCGACGAGCAGAAACTGCAAACGGTTGCGGCGTTGCCACAGGATAGTTTCCATTCGGCCTCAGACCTGCGGATTTATGGTTTTGTTACCAGTCGCCGCAAGGACAAGACGGCCTCGGTTCTCCCGGGACGGGTGGCGGAGACGCCTTTGGCAAAGGAGGTCTTCAACAAGTGGGAGATCGAAAATATCAGCCAGACCGGCTTGGGTGTGTCTCTCGAGGCAGGCGGGAATGAATGGGTCGGTCTGGGGGAACTGCTTGGCTACAAGGAAGGAGAGGGATCCTCCTGGAGCGTGGGGATCGTGCGGCGTATTCGTCGCTTGCAGCGTGAGAAGATTTTTCTAGGGATCGAGACCCTGACTGATCGCCCCGTTGCGGCTGCATTGAGAGGTATGGACGGCAAAGCGGTAGACCCGCGGGTCATGCAGGAGCATGTGTGGCAGGGAGGCGTGATCGCCTTGTTCGTGCCGTTGACCAAAGGTGAGCGAAGCACCAATGCCCTGATTCTGCCCGTTGCGTCGTATATGCTGGGTAAGCAGTACTGTATGAGCGCCAGGGGCAAACTGTTTCAGATTGCCTTGGGGAAGGTGTTCGAAAAGGGGCGCGATTGGTATTTGGTTGAGATCGAACTGGTCAAGGCCCTCGAGGGCCTGCCTGCCGTGGTGCCTTGATTTGCCGGTGGTTCACGCAAAACGGCCGCAGAGTGCGGCCGTTTTGCTTTTCCGAGCCAGGTTGTTCGCCTGTCAGGCGCGCAGCTTGTTGATCACAGCGTAGATCGGCGTGAGCATGGCCTCACCCAGCCGTTGGCTGCGTTGTCCGTTCCAGCCGTAATCGTCGTCCGGCAGGTTCGCGTTGTCCTTGAATGGCATCTCGAGGGTGTAGGCCAGGCATTGGAACTGGTGGCCGACCCAGTTGGTGGCCCAGGAAAGATCGGCGCTGCCGGGGGCGCTCTTTTCGTAGCCGTGCTCATCCTGGAAGTCGGGCGAGGCGAGTTTCAGGTGATGCTTGAAGGTTTCTTCCAGGGTGCGGATGCGGTCGTCGTAGCTGGGCACGCCTTCGGTCCCGGCGACGAAGACGAAGGGAATGTTCTCGTCGCCATGGATGTCCAGGAACAGGTCGACGCCGGTCTCGAGCATTTTTTGACGTACGACGAAGACCTCCGGGCTGGTTTCCATCGAGGGAGTCAGCCATTCGCGGTTCAGGTTGGCGCCGGCTGCGTTGGTGCGCAGATTGCCCAGTACGGAGCCGTCGGGGTTCATGTTCGGCACCACATAGAAGGTGGCGTGATCGAGCAGCATGCGGGACGTCGGATCGATCGGGTCGAGCAAGCGGTTCAGGAAGCCTTCGACAAACCATTCGGCCATGGTTTCGCCGGGATGCTGGCGCGCCGTGATCCAGATCTTGAGGTCGGATTCCACCTCGTGGCCGATGGTGAGCAGATTGATGTCCCGACCCTGGATGGTCGAGCCCAGGTCGGTTACCTGGCAGAGGCCGGAGCCTTGCGCCTGGCCGATCAGGTTGAGGTGCTGATCATAGGAGTACGGTTCGAAGTAGGCGTAGTACACGCTGTTGGCCAGCGGCACGTGCTCGATGGTCAGTTCGGCGCCGTCATAGCGGGTCGGGACCCTGAACCAGTTGATGCGGTCGTACGATGCCATGGCTTGATAGTCGACCCAGCCTTCGGGGTAGGCGCACTGGGAGGCATTCAGGAATCGCAGGGTACAAGGCTGGTACGCCGCGCCTTGCAAGCGGAAATAGAACCACTGGGCAAAGTGCGAGGCGTTGTCGTTGGGAATGCGAAGCTGGATGTCCTCAAAGCCGTTCATCGAGACAATGTCGATACTGCCGGCGTCAAAATTGCTGCTGATCTTCATGCGCTACCCTGTTTCCGTGTGGGCTCGAAAAACCCGAATTGTAAACCCCCGGGACAAAATGGGCACCTCGGGCGTGGCCGATGGCTTGAGCAGCCGTGGGGGCTTGAAAGCAAAAAGGCCATACCCGATGGGTATGGCCCTTGGTAACCTCCGGTTACCGCTATCAGGACGCGCTGCTGCTGCGCTTGGTGGTCGCCTTGACGGCGTCAGCCGTGGCGCTGCTGGCTGCCTTCACGCTGGTTTCGGCGAATTCGTTGACCTGCTGCGCTGCCTTGGTGAAGCTGTTGATCGCGGCGGCGGCGGCGGCGACCGACGTCTTCACGGCGTTGACCGTAACTTCGGAACCGGCCGGGGCGTTCTTGGCGATGTCTTCGATGGCATTGATGAGCGACTTGTTGAGCGTGCTCAGGTTTTCTTCGGCCAGCTTGGCGAGTTCGCCTTGGGCATGGGTCACGATTTCATAGACGTTGCGGGAGTTGGTGACCGCGTGCTCGACGGACTCGGCTGCCAGCTTGTTGATGCGAGCGACGGCTTCCTGCGGATCCTTGGCGTCGGCCAGGTCTTTGGCGACCTTGATGTTGTCTTCGAGAGACTGCTTGGAAACTTCGAGGTTGAATTTCACCAGCTTTTCGGTGCTATCCAGCGAAATCTGGGCGAAACGCAGTGCGGTTTCGACGCCGCCCAGCGAAATCTTACTGAACTGCTCGTTGGTAGTGAACATGGTTTATGACCCTCTCCGTGGTGTGTTGTACTGTGTGGGTTTGCGTTGTGCAATGCACAATGTACATCCAAAATTTAGCATGCTCGTCTCGCCGGTGGCTAGAAGATTTGCTCTATGTTGTTGCATTTATGATAAATTGGTCGCACACAACACCACGACAATGAACTGGGAGTGTTACATGAGTGTTGAGAAGCGGGTCATTAAAAAATACCCAAATCGCCGGCTGTATGACACGGCGACGAGTTCTTACATTACCTTAGGGGACGTCAAGCAGCTGGTCCACGACAACATCGACATCCAGGTGGTTGATGCCAAGACCCAGGATGACATTACCCGCAGCGTGCTGCTTCAGATCATCTTCGAGGAAGAAAACGGCGGCGCACCGATGTTCAGCTACGAGGTGCTGACGCAGTTCATCCGTTTCTACGGCCAGGCCATGCAGGGAATGATGGGGCCGTTTCTGGAGAAAAACCTCCAGCTCTTCACCCAGCTGCAGCAGAAGATGCAGGAGCAGACGCGGGCGATGTATGGCGATAACGCCATGTTCAACGCCAATTTGTGGGGCGAGTTCATGAAAATCCAAGGGCCGGCCATGCAGAACATGATGTCGAGCTACCTGGAGCAGAGCACCGGCATGTACCTCGAGATGCAGAACCGCATGCAGGAACAGACCAAACAGTTGTTCACCGGCTTCGGCTTTCCCGCTTATCCCCCCGCCGACAAGGACAAAGAAGGCAAGTCCTGATCCGGTCGCCGGAATTTCTGTTTTTCTTATATAATCAGCACGTTGCCAGCCGGGAGTCGTTCATGTGACTCCCGGCTTTCTCTATTTTTATTAAGATTCAGGATCTTACTAGCGTATGGCCCATTCCGCCCCCAAAGTCGGATTCGTATCGCTCGGCTGCCCCAAGGCGCTTGTCGACTCCGAGCAGATTCTTACCCGCCTGAGAGCCGAAGGTTACGATATTTCCCCCTCCTATGACGGCGCCGATCTGGTCGTGGTCAATACCTGTGGTTTCATCGATTCGGCCGTGGCCGAATCGCTGGACGCGATCGGCGAGGCGCTGACCGAAAACGGCAAGGTCATCGTGACCGGCTGTCTGGGGGCGAAGGGAGAGGTGGTGCGTGACGTGCACCCTTCCGTGCTGGCGGTGACCGGCCCGCATGCCACCGACGAGGTGATGGAGCATGTGCACACTCACCTGCCCAAGCCGCACGATCCGTTCGTCGATCTGGTGCCGGCGGCCGGCATCAAGCTCACGCCCAAGCATTACGCCTATCTGAAGATTTCCGAAGGCTGTAATCACCGTTGCACGTTCTGCATCATCCCGTCAATGCGGGGAGATCTGGATTCCCGTCCGGTGCATGATGTGCTGCGCGAGGCCGAGAACCTGGTGAAGTCCGGCGTCAAGGAGTTGCTGGTGATCTCGCAGGACACCAGTGCCTACGGCGTCGACGTCAAATACAAGACCGGTTTTCATAATGGCCGGCCGGTGCGCACCCGCATGACCGAGCTGTGCGAGGAGCTCGGCCGCCACGGCATCTGGGTGCGGCTGCACTATGTCTATCCCTATCCGCATGTCGACGAGGTAATTCCGCTGATGCGCGACGGTAAGATACTGCCGTACCTGGATATTCCGTTCCAGCATGCCAGCCAGCGCGTCCTCAAGCTGATGAAGCGTCCGGCCAATAGCGAGAACGTGCTGGCGCGCATCAAGAAGTGGCGCGAGATCTGTCCGGAGCTGGTGATCCGCAGCACCTTCATCGTCGGCTTCCCGGGCGAGACCGAGGAAGATTTCGAGGAACTGCTCGCGTTCCTGCGCGAGGCCGAGCTGGACCGGGTCGGCTGTTTTACCTATTCCCCGGTGGACGGGGCCGCGGCCAACGAGTTGCCCGATCCGGTGCCGGAAGAGGTCAAGGAGGCGCGCAAGGCCCGCTTCATGGAAGTGCAGGCCGAGATCAGCGCCGCCCGCCTGGCGCGCAGGGTGGGGAGCCGCATGACGGTGCTGGTCGACGAGATCGACGACGAGGGAGCGATCTGCCGCAGCTATGCCGATGCGCCCGAGATCGACGGCATGGTGTTCGTGGCCGATGCCGATGGCTTGCGGGTCGGGGATTTCGTCGAGGTGGCGATCACGGCTGCGGACGAGCATGATCTGTGGGGGGGGCGGGTGTAACGCACGCTACCCGATGAAAACGAAGGCGCCACCCGTTACTGCGGAGGCGCCTTTTTTCATGGCTGCGCCTAGGGCAGGTTGACCATGGATTTCATCGAAGCCTGATTTATATCAGACAATACGAAGAAATCAATTGGCATGGTGTGGAGGGGGCGCCGAATGCCTGTATATTTGACGGGTCATTGATCAACAATTGTGTAGGATGAGGCAGCCATGTCGCCGCTGTTGCAACCCGTCGATCACATTCTGCTGCCCGAGATACTGAGTTGCACGCCGACGGCATCGGTGCACGAGGCGGCTCGCAAGATGATGGCGGCCCACTGTGGGTCCATCGTCGTGATGGACGACGCGGGGAGGGCGCTTGGCATCTGGACCGAGGCCGACGCGCTGAATCTCGATTTTTCGGTGGTGGCCTTGGCGGATGAGGTTCCGGTGGCGCGGGTCATGAGTTCGCCGGTGCGCACCATCCAGAGCGGGACGTCAATCCATGATGCGACGGGATTCTTTCGCCGGCACGGCATTCGTCATGCCCTGGTGGAGCGGGACGGAGCCTATCTGGGTCTGCTGTCCTTGACCGACATCGTGCTCAACCAGGGGATGGAGGCTTTTCTGGGCCTGAAGCGGCTGGAGGAGCTCGGCTGCCCTCCCGCCCGTGTGCTGAGTGCCGAGCTGGGGTTGCACGACGCCGTCGCGGCCATGCGGCAGGGGGGAATGGATGCGGTTGGGGTGAGCTTCGCCGACGGCGAGCTGGGCATACTGACCCGGCGCGACGTGGTGCGGCTGCTGGCCTTGGGGGAGGTGGTGCACACCTTGGGGGAGGTCTGTTCTCGTCCGATACTGACCGTGACCGAGAACGCCAGCCTGCTAAACGCCCGCCGGCTGATGATGCAGCACAAAATTCGCCATCTGGGCGTGCTGGCTGCCGGAGGTGAGCTCAAGTTCATTCTGGGTTTCAGCGACATCCTTCACAATATCGAACATGAGTGCCTGCTCGAGCTGCAAGGGGCGCTCGATGAGCGCGACCAGGCCTTGTTGCTGTCGCGCCGCAATCTGCTGTTGGCGGACAAGGTGTTCGAGTCCACCCTGGAGGGCATTGCCATTACCGATGGTGCCGGTGTCATTCAGTCGGTGAATCCGGCGTTCGAGCGCATCACCGGCTATTCGGCCCAGGAGAGCATCGGCAAGACGCCGGCCTTGCTGAAGTCCGGCAAGCAGCCGCCGGAGTTTTACGAGCATCTGTGGCATAGCCTGAGGCGCGACGGCGTCTGGCAGGGCGAGGTGGTCAACCGGCGCAAGAATGGCCTGTTGTATACCGAGCATCTGAGCATTACCGGCATTCGCGGCGACGATGGCGAGTATGCCCATTATGTCGCGGTGTTTTCCGACATCACCCAGCGCAAGCAGGCCGAGGAACGGCTGCATTTCCTGGCCAACCACGACGCGCTGACCGGCCTGCCCAACCGGACGCTGTTCCTGGAGCGGCTGGAGACGTCGGTGGAGCAGGCGCGGGAACTGGGCCAGCGGCTGGCCTTGTTGTTCATCGATCTGGATCGCTTCAAGCTGGTCAACGATACGCTCGGACACCATGCCGGCGATGAGTTGCTGGTGTGGATCGCCGCGGAGATGAAGAAGGTGGCGCCGCCGCTGGCGATGGTGGCGCGCTTGTCCGGCGACGAGTTCACTTTGTTGATGCCCGCGGTGGACAGCGTGCAGCAGGTGGCGAGCCGTGCCCAGTGCGTGCTGGATGCGATTGCCGGCGAGACCGTGGTGGCCGGGCAGGAGGTGTTCGTGTCGGCCAGCATCGGCATCAGCATGTTCCCCGAGGATGGGGCGACGGCGGAGGTTCTGCTGGTCAATGCCGATACCGCGATGTACCGCGCCAAGGAGCGCGGCAAGAGCAATTTCCAGTTCTATACGCCGGACATGAACGCCAGCGCGCTGGAACGCTTGCGCCTGGAGTACAGCCTGCACAAGGCACTGGCCCAGGGTGAGCTGGAGGTCTGGTACCAGCCCAAGGTGGCCCTGGATTCGGGGCGTATCAGTGGTGCGGAGGCGCTGATCCGTTGGCGCCATCCCGAGTGGGGGCTGGTGTCGCCGGCGCGTTTCATCCCGATCGCCGAAGACAGCTCGCTGATCGTGTCGATCGGCGAGTGGGTGCTGAAGACGGCCTGCCGGCAGGTGCGTGACTGGCGCGAGCGCAGGCTGTTTGCCGGGCGGGTGGCGGTCAACGTCTCCGGCCGCCAGCTCAAGTATGCCGGCGTGGTCGAGCTGGTGGAGCGTACGCTGCAGGAGTGCGGCCTGAGCAGCGCCGCACTGGAACTGGAGATCACCGAGAGCGTGGCCATGGACGAGGACAGCGGCATGGTCGACGTGCTGCGCCGTCTGCACGAGCTGGGCGTCTATCTTTCCATCGACGACTTCGGCACCGGCTACTCCTCGCTGTCCTACCTCAAGCGCCTGCCGGTGCAGGGGCTGAAGATCGACCAGTCGTTCGTCGCCGATCTGCATCAGGACCGGGACGATGCGGCAATCACCCAGGCGATCATTTCCATCGCCCGCAGTCTCGGGCTGGGGCTGGTGGCCGAGGGGGTGGAACTGGACGAGCAGCGGCGCTACCTGGTGGAGCAGGGTTGCGATACCGGGCAGGGCTATCTGTTCAGCCGGCCGTTGCCGGCAGCCGCGTTCGAGGCTTTGCTGGAGCGGGAGTATCTGGCGTGGCTCTAACGTCTGATGCCGTCGGCTTGGTTTGAGGTGGGAAGCGGCGTGCTATCATGCTGGCATGAGTCCCGATGCCAAGCCCCTGTTCTGGCGTGATCCGGCGCTGCCTTTTCTGGAGTTGCGCACCATCCAGGATGGCCGCCAGGTGTGCTATGCCCGCCATTCGCACGAGCATTTTTCCATTGGCACCATCACCGGCGGATGCAGCACCTATCTGAACGAACAGACAAGCCATGCCGTTGGCCGCGGCGACGTGGTGTTGATGAACCCGGGCGAAGTGCATGCCTGCAATCCCATTGCGGACCAGCCGTGGTCCTATCACATGCTGTATGTGGACACCGCTTGGCTGGCGGGCTTGCAAAGGGAATTGGGGCTGAGCGCCAATCAGGATTTTCATCCTTTCCAGTCACGGCTGAGCCAGGATGCCCGACTGTATCGGCAACTGGGCCGGCTGGTGGCGCTCTGCCGCGATGGCGAGTCCTCGGCGCTGCAGAAGCAGGGCGAGGCGGTGGCTTTCTTCAGTATGGTGCAGTCCCTCTTGCAACCGGCGGGCCGGAGCCAGAGCGGGCCACAGGACAAGCTGCAGCAAGCGGCGGACTATATCAACGACCACTATGCGGCGGAACTGAGCCTGCAGGACATCAGTGCCGCGGCTTCTTTGTCTTCTTCCTATCTGATCCGCGCTTTTCGCCAGCGTTATCACATGACGCCGCACGAGTATCTGCTGAACTGCCGCATTCAACGTGGCAAGGTGCTGCTGCGAAGAGGCCGCAGGATTGCCGACGTCGCCCAGGCCTTGGGCTTTGCCGATCAGGCGCATTTCCAGCGCACCTTCAAACGGCTGGTGGCCGCCACGCCTGGACAGTATTGCCAGGCGGGGCGCTAAGCTGGCCTGCCTACAGTAGATACAGCGTGCTGCCTGCCAGCAGCAGGGCCAGCAGACGGTTGAACAGCCTCATGCGCGGCGGGTGGTGCAGCAGGTGCTGCAGCCGGGCACCGGCATAAGCCCAGCTGGCGATCGACAGATAGCAGATGACGAAATAGATGGCGGCGAACTGCCAGATCAGTGCGATGTTGCCATCGCTGGCATAGGCACCCATCCCCGCCAGAGCCGCCAACCAGGCTTTGGGATTCAGCCACTGCATGATGGCACCGTGACGGAAGGAGGGGCGTTGCTGGCTATGGCCCAGCTCCCCGTTGTCGCTGGCCAGTTTCCAGGCCAGATACAGCAGGAAGCCGATCCCGCTCCATTGCAGGAGGCGGCTGGCGGCAGGCCAGCCGGCCAGCAATTCGTTCAGCCCCAGGCCGGTTAGCAGCAAGAGCACGGTGAAACCGATAGTTGCTCCGCTGACATGACGCAGGCTGGCGGCAAAGCCGTGACTGGCACCGCTGCCGAGGGCCACGATATTGACCGGTCCGGGCGAGATGGAGGCGGCGAGCGCGAAGGCGGCCATGGAGAGTAGGACTTGCATGATGACCTCGTAGGTGGGGGAACACCCGATCGAGGATAGGCTGTGGACATCGAGCGGTATTGAAGAAAATTACCCTGTTGCGGTCAGCCCATGGCGCAAAAAAAACCGGGATGCTCGATCCGTGGACTTATCCGGTAAACCCGGACTGCTGCAAGCCTTTCTCAACCTGCCTATATGCCATGTGAGCCTTATAGGATAAGGTTTTGGCCGTTGCTTCAATCTTTCATCTTGTTTCGTGGGGTTACACGGTTTATGCTTGGATTGCAGGGATTTCGTAACCCCATTCGTAACCCCGGAGGCAAGCCATGGACACCCGGTTCAACTTCACCAAGGCGGCGCTCGACGCCCTGCCGCTGCCCGAGGCCGGCAAGCGTGCCGTCTATCACGACACCAAGGTGCCCGGTCTACAGATAAGGATCACGGCGAACGGCACCCGGAGCTTCAGCGTGCTCAAGCGCTTGCCCGGTGGACAACCTGAGCGCGTGACGCTTGGCAAGTATCCTGGCCTGACCATCGACCAAGCCAGGAGAGCGGCGCTCGACGTGCTGCACCGGCTTGCTGCCGGCACCAGCCAGAAAAAGCCCAAGGCCAAAGCCGTGAAGGAGCAAACCCCACCCACCTTGGGCGAAGCGGTGCAAGAGTACGTGGAGCGGAAGCGGCGTCGGGACGGCTTGCCGTTGAAGGAAAGCACGCGGCAAGATTATTTGAGACTGATAGCGCCAGGGCGGCAGTGGAAGCGCGGCAAGAGTGCTGACGGCGAGCTTTACCCGTTGGCCGGCAAGCGCATCGACCAGATCGACGGCGACATGATCCGGGAGCTGCACACCGCGCTCGAAGCCCGTTGCAAGGCCACGATGAAGAAACGGGGCGGCGACACCACCAAGGTCAGCCGTCGCGCCGTTTATCCCCTGGTCGTTTTGCGGGCGATATTGAATTGGCATAAAATCACCATCCCGGACACCCCCTTTGGCCGGCGCGAGCATGACAAGGATTCCATCGTGCTGGCCGATACGCCATCGGGTGCAAATCCCATCCCGCCCGAGAGCATTGGGGGCTGGTGGCGTGCGGTATCGGAACATGACACGCCGGTCACGCGCTACATGCGATTTCTGGCGTTAACGGGCTGTCGGCCATCAGAGCCATTGTCAATATTGGTCAGTGATTGCAATTTCCAAGGTAGACGAATCGAATTGCGCGACACCAAAAACAGACAAAGCTACATCCTGTTCCTGTCCGATCAGGCTGCCGCCATCGTGAAACAGCAGGCGGCTGGCAAAGCACCGACAGATCATCTATTCGGCGAAGTGACAAGCAACGCGGTACGAAAAGCCACTCGCGAACTGAAAATCGCTACCGGCATCACGTGGTCGCCCAAGTCGCTGCGCAGCACTTTCGGCAACGTCGCTGAAAGTCTGGTGAGCGCATACGTGTTGAAAAATCTGATGCGTCACAGCATGAGTGGCGACGTGACCGGCGCACACTATATCGTTAAAGGCGAGAAAGAATTGCGCCCTGGTGCTCAAGCCGTCGCAAACTGGATCGAAGAAGCCGCGAAGGCTGGCGAGCCGGTGCGGTCGGATGAGGTGCCAGCGTGAACTGGCTCGACGATCTGATTGCCAGGGCGCGCGACGGCGACGACATCGCCGCCAGGGCGTTGGCTGGCCTGCTGGCGGTGCATCTCGAACAAGGCGAGGTGCCGCCTGCCTTGGTCGCCTACTTTGCGCCGGCACTGAAGCGCATCGCTGAAGGCAGATCGGTCAATGCCGAGCTGAACATCGGCACCGGCAGCAAGCGCGCCAAACTCAAACGGAATTACGCAATCGCCTGGGAGGTCTGGAAACTCCACCATCGCGCCGACAATACCTTGCCGCTCAAGGCCGACCCCGGCAAGCGCAGCGTTTATAGCGTGGTCGGTGGGCAATACGGTTTGAGCGCGGACAGAATCGAACAGATTTACGAAGAAATGCGCTGGTGGATTGAAGCCGAAGAGGACTTCATGGCGGCTGACCGCGAGCCGGAAATGCCACCGGAGCATGCAGCCGAGTGGCAGGAAAAAAAGCGCCAAGATGATATCGACCGGCAACGCCTCTTCATTTGGTGGACCCGCCATCTCTCGTAATGACCCTTCCATTCAGGGGTAGGATTTTAAAATCTCTACCCCTGACACTGCCTTTTCTCCTGTTTATTCTGTGCTTACACGATTGCCAAAGTTTTTGGCAGGTTTTACCGGAGCACAGACATGGACGAACGTCTTTCCAATAAAGAAGCAGCGATTTATCTCGGGATTGCCGAGCAAACCTTGCACGTATGGCGTTGTACTAAACGCTATGTTATTCCCTATTTGAAAATCGGCAGCAAGATTTATTACCGGAAGCGTGACCTTGACAGGTTTCTGGAAAGCCGGGTCGTGGAGGGGTGAACGATGGACGCGCCAAATAGAAGCGGCCAAGGGGGAGAAGGATGGAACCCCTTGGCCGCTAACAAGGGACATCTAACATGAGTAAGAATAGTGAAAAAGTCAAAGAAAAACAAGACCTTCCAGACGGCATCTTTATCGTCAGGAAAGAGAAAGCCAAGCCGCCATCGAATCCTTTCGCGCGTGTAGTGGATTTCCCGGAGCCGTTTCCGGGGCCAATGGCGGATGCCGTCGAAGCCATCCTGAAAACGTCCATCAAGCCACAGCCCGAACTGGCCGCCATGGCGACGCTATCGGCGATGGCAGCGGTATGCGGCAACCTTTTCCATCTATGGGACGGGCTTAGGCTGAATCTGTACTTTCTCGGCGTTGGGAAATCGGGTATCGGCAAGGATGCGTCGCTCAAGGCGGCCAGAAAATTGGCGCGAGGGAAAAGGGCTATGTCGGGGCCAAAACTGATCGGCACCCCGGCCAGTGGTGAAGGGCTGGAAGATAGTCTGATCGACATCAAAGCCACCTACTGTGTAATGGACGAGATAGGTCATTTCTTTTGCATCATGAATGACCCCAAAGCGCCATCCCATAAACAGGAGAATGCCCGTAAGATACTGGAATTGTTCACCGCGTCCAATGATTTGTATACGACGCGAGCGCTGGCGAGTAAGCCATCGCGTGTTATCAATCATCCAGCTTTCAATTTGCTGGGAATGACCACGCCGGAAAGAATGGGCCAGTCTTTCGACCCAAACGATTTTGCGGATGGAACAGCGGGCCGATTCCTGTTCGTGATTACCAGTCACAACCCATCGATCAAAGAAGTGGAATCGGAATTCGTCGTGCCTGACACGTTTCACTCGGCAGCAGAACAGATCGACAAGAACGCGATTCTCGCCGCTGCGGATGGAATCGTTATTCAGGCTACCAAGGAGGCCAAAGAATATCTCAGCCAGCTAAGCCGTCAATTCGACCACATCAGCAAATATAGTCCTTCACCATGGGAAGGTGCCTTGTCCGTCCGTAGCGTCGAGAAACTGAAGCGTATTGCCGGCATCCTGGCGGCGTGGGCTAACCCGGACAAACCTGTCATCACCGTGGAGCATGTGGAATGGGCGGCGCAATTCGTGCGGGCGAGCAACGCTTGCGTACTGCAATTCGTTGGCGAGTACATGCACACCGGTAAGATAGAAGCCAACGCAAGCGTACTAAAAAAGATGCTGCAACTGTGCCTCGAAAACAACTATGAGGCACAGCGGTTGGGAGAAATAAGAGCGCTAAACGAGGGATGGGTAGCGCACAGCATGCTATTGAGAGAATGCAGCAAGCGCTTCGGCCTCGCCGGCAATGACTACCACATCGCGCTGGGGCATCTGGAAGAAATCGGCGACGTGGAAGTCAACCGGGAAGCGGCCATGCGGATACGGCCAGCGCCAAGGGAAACGAAATGAGCACCAGGGCAATGTTCCGCCTTTTTGGGGCCATGTTCCTAGTGTTTTCGGCATGTTCCGGGTGTGTTCCATGGAACACGGAGAGCCAAGCCCAGCAAGGGTTAGAGCCGTATTTTACTACTTGTTCCACACCACACCCATACACAAAAAATAATTATTTTTGCCCGGTGAAATGGAATTTCGAGCTGGTGAAATTCAATTTTTAATTGTGTGCCCGTGTGTGTGTGTACGAGGTCTGGAACACGGGGGTGAAAATGGCCTCAAAGCCTTGCTGGGCTTGGCTCTCCGTGTTCCCGGAACATGTCCGGAACAAGTGCTTTTTGGCCGGAACATCGCCAGCATTGGGCTGGTGAACGGGAACGCTGCCGGCGCGGTGCCGGTGCTGGTGGCCCACATGTCGTACTGCGTTTTACGTGTTTCGTCTTGAGGAGCTAACCGTGAAAAAGAGTCTGCTGATTGCGCCGCGACAAGCTGCGCGTACCGTCCTGCCAGGACCGGACGCGGATAGGCTGTTGGCTGGTGGAAGTTGGGTACAGGTAGTCAAGCCCAAACCACGCACCCGCGAAGCAAAAGCGATGAACCAGTTGCGCGAGCGCCAGAGAGAAAAAGGGTTTCGTAATTTTCGCGTCGTGGTGCCGGGAGAATTATTCGAGGCATTGCATGCGGCGAAACATGAGAACGAAAATTTTGCCCAATTGCTGGCCCGGCTTGTGCATTACGTTTCTACAGAAAGCACGTAGCAAACACACAATTGAAAATTCAAAATTGACAGCCAATACCAGAAACCAATGCCAGCAAAGCTTTTGGCATATCAAGACGTCCGAAATTGATCGAAAAACAGCCATTTCCGGACTCTACGTCCGGTGTTTTTGAAAACCAAAACGCTTGCTGGATAAGGCTTTCATGTAGTTTCGAGGTCGAGATAGGGTTCGGGGTTACGTTTCGGGGTTACGCCGGGTTACGAAATTGGAGATTTTTCATCATGGATATCAACTGCAAAGTCGATGAATACCGCTTTACCGTGACCGCTTCCACCGCCGATGGCAACCGCGCCTTGGCTATTGCCACGGTGCTTTGGGATGGTGAAGTGCCGGCTCTCACCGAACGGCAGCAGGCGGTTTATAGCCGAGCCAAGGCCGCCGCCCTGGCCGACTTCGGGCATCTGCTCGGCACTATGCCACTCCTGGCCGAGCCATCGCTCGTGCTGGCCCACTGTGCCGCGCGAGAAAGACGCCGCCAGCGCCGCCCAGCTGGTGCCAAGGCCACGTTAGCGGCATCCCGGACAACGTAGGCTGGCCGCCAGTACCTTGAACGCGCCTACGGGCGATTGTGGGGCAAACAGGAGGGCCACATCATGAGCATCGAGAAACTTCAAACGCTGATCGACATCGTGCAGCACGGAAACCCAAAGACGAAGCGCCATCAAAAGGCTATGGCGGCTTTGATCGAGTGGTGCACTGCCGAAGCCGTGGCGGGCATGCTGGCCGAGACGGTAGCCAATGGTGGCGGCTATCTGCCGCCCTGGGCAGCGGTGTGGCTGCTGACCAAGCAACAGCACAATCAGGACATCCACGACCGCAAGGCCGCCAAACTGGCCGACTACAACCGCGCCACCCGCGCCCACGTCCGCCCCGGTGTTCAGCGAGCGCTCGATCTGTGCGGCCTGCATGACAAGAGCCCCGCCGAGGTAACTAATGCACTGTACGACCTCGTTAACCGGCAAGGCTATCGCGCATTCGGTTTGGATGCCTATCCGTCTGACCCCGTAGTACGCCAGGAGGTTAAGAAACGCATTGCCGAACAGCGATGAAATGCCGATATCGGCATTTCGCAATAGCCCACGACTCTGCTGTCTTAGCTATATCGTCAACCGATTTAGGAGACAGCACCATGGCCGACACTGAACTCGAAACCCCACGCCGTCCCCGGCTCGCTGCGCTGACACGCGACCGCTGCAAACTGAATGAAAGCGTCAACAATTGTTGGCGAGCCGTTGTGCCGAATAACATCACCAGAGAGCAATTGATCCTGTCCGATTTGTGGAGCGTCGTCAGCCAGTTTTTTAACGCTTACGACACGATCCGCGTGGTCGATGAAGGCCGCCGTTTTTACGCCGAGCTGCTGGTGCTGAACTGCGGTCGCGGATACGCCGAAATCATTGAATTGTCCTTCCACGAGCTGCCGGCAATGCTGACGAGCCAGGAGGGGCTGCCGCCCAATTTCAGCATTGATTACATGGGTCCGGAAAAACAGTATCAAATCAAGCGCTTGTCCGATGGCGTTATTTTCCGCGATGGCTTTGCTTCCAAGGCCGATGCAGTCGCCTATTTGCTGTCCCACAACGCGGTGCAGGGATAAGGCCATGGATGCCGCCACCAAGCTGAAGCTCTACGCGCATATCCAGCACGTTGCCCGGCATTTCTCCGCGTGGAAAGGCGGCATCGAATCCTTGGTCGCCTATATCAATTACGACCTGGGTGCGGATGCTATTGAACCGGCTCAACTGGAAAACTTCCTGCGCCGAGCCGAGAATCAGCGAGAGCTGGAAGCGCATTACGAAACAGCATTATGGCAAGGGCCAAATAAACAGTTCCGGCTCGTTTGTCTCGCTATTACCGACGATCCACAGATTGCCAAGCGCCGCCTTGAACATTTCCCTGCCGATAAAAGAAGGCAGTGCGCCTTTTGTTACATTGACGAAGGGCAATTCGTTGACCTTGGTCTTGAATTGTTTCCCGAACTCGACCTTCGGCGGGAGATTGTCCCAGGCCGGTATTTGCATAACTGTTGCCGGCGACCGTGGGCACAATTGCGCCTCTTGGCCGAAAGGGCGGATGCCGAACCTGACAAGGAATCACTGTTATGAGCGATGACAATTACTTGGTCCCGAGTGACGGCGGCAGCCTTCAGCCTCTCAGCCCATCAACGCCGCTGGTGCCGTCCGCGCCAGCCGAGTTCGGGCAAGTTGACTATTGGGTCGATCCAACCGGCGACAGCCCGCGCTCCACGCCCATCACCACCGGTACGGGCCGCATCTTCGGCGTGGAAGTGCCCGGTGTTTCCGTCCGTGATCTGCAAGTCAATCTCGTGCAACCGATTGCCGATCTTTTCAGGCAGGAAATGGCCTCCCGAGGTATTAGCCCCCGCTCGGTGGAATTGGCCGCGAACTGGTACGTTCAAAATTGCCAGAAAATGCCCATTGCCGAGCATAAATATCATTCCTACGATCTGCGGGGCTTCGATATAACTCCCGAGGACCGCGCACCGATCACGGCCTTTTGCAATTTCATGGATGAGCACGGTGTTGACGGAAACACAGTGAGATTATTCCTGAGCTGGAATTACCGGGCCTTGCCCCAGATCATCGAGCAATGGGCACAGCAGAATCGGGTTTCGTCTCTTCCCGCTGGCGGTGCTGCCACGCTGGATTCTTTGAGCGAATCGCAATTGAAACTGGTGATGGGCCGGCAAAAGGAATTCCAGCAAAATACCAAGGACCGATTGCGCAATCTATGGGGCAATGCCTACGGCCATCGAATGGAAGTGGCCGCTGGTTACTTCGCCTCGCTGCCGGAAGCCGACCGGATTTATTTTGAATCCACCGTCTGCCAGGGTGGAATCATCCTTGGTGATAGCGTCGATGCGATTGTGTGGGCTTACAATCAGGCGATTGCCCAGGCCAAGCCCGTGGTGAATGTCGGCAGTGATTCCTTAGCCGGTGAGATAGCTTCTATCGAAAAAATCATGGTGGAAGATCGTGCCCGGTATAACAAAGATATTGCAATGCAAGAGCGCTTGCGCCTTTTATATCAGGCCAGGGACGGCGGTTAAACAGGAGTATCAATCGTGTCTTATTCAAGCACCAATCCCCCACAATGTATTTTGGCACTCGGATTCGCCAGTGGCGGATCATTGTTTAAATATGAAAGCACTCATACGCACGCCGACATTGAAAGCACCGCCGGTGGCGGATTTTTCAAAGGCTGTGGATTTGGCTCGCCTTCCACTGGCAGTGGTAGTTTTCCGGCGGGAATGAAAGTCGGCGATTTGTTGATAAACATAAACCGAAGCACGGCCGGAACCTCTGCGATCACTTGGCATCAGGTGACGTCGATTTCTACGCCAACAGGTTATGGCAGCTTGTTGAACGTGGCCGTGTCGGTGGCATCGTCATGAGCTTCGAAGATGTCCATCGCCGCCTTGAAGCCAAAAAGGCCGCCGAGGCTTCCAAGGCCTTCGCCAACCTGCCCGCCATCGCCCAGCTCGACATTGAGGGGCTGGTGCGCAATGCCCTGGCAGATGCCCTGGCGGCGCACATGGCCAGCCTGCCGCCACCTGAACCGAAGCCATTGCCGCAGCGCATCGAGGCCCTGGTGCAGAGCTACGCAAGGCATTACAAGGGCATGCCACCAGCTGCACCGTCACACGTCGATGCGCCACCGCCCTCGAATGTGCCACAGCCCGGCAATGGCCCATTCGAGATGAGTGTGCTGTCACGCGATGCCTTCGGACGCATTCACCGCGTCCAATTCGACGACCACGCCAAGCGCCGTGCCTTCATCGGCGAAGTCACGATGCGCGATGAATTGCATCGCGTTCAAAAGATGAAGTTCGCACCGATGGAGATGGGCGTATGAGCACCCTGTATATGGAAACGACGCAGCCACCGTCCATCGAGCGCGCCCTGGCCGAAGCGCTCGCCTTGGCCGAATACTTGGCCGAGCGGGTGCCACGGGATGTGGACATCCCGGAAGCCAACATCGAAGTGCACTTCGAGACTACCGAAGCCGGTGTGTTGACATCGATTTTCGCCAGGAGGCGTGAGCCATGAAAACCCGACAGCTACCCGGCAAACCGATTCGCCCAAGCAAGCCGGCTCGCCGCCCTGGCGTGCCGCCAGCGCTGTCACAGCTGCGCCAGCGGCAGCGGACGCCGCCCAGGAAGCGCTAGCCATGGCTGCACCGCCAGGACGCCCCCCAGGTGGCACCAAGCCGCCAGGATCAGGCCGCAAGCCCGGCCAGAAGAACAGCAACGTCACGGCTAAGCTGAAGGCCGACCTGTGGGCGACCTACGTCAAGCTGGGCCAGCGGAAGTATCTGTTGGAGTTTGCGAAGTCCGCGCCCGAGGACTTCATGCGCCACCTGATGAAGTTGATTCCCGCGCCTGCGCCGGAGATCAACGTCGGCGTTGGTGTCAGCGTGCCAAACGGAACACTGACCGGCCCCGAACTGCGGGACGCGGCTGCCAGGATCGCTTTCACGCTGGCGAAAGCGGCGAACGAAGCCGGCATCGATGCCGCTCCACCTACTCGCACCATCGGGGCGGTGCCTGAACCGGTAGCCGAAGTTATCGACCAGCTGCCGCCATCGACTGAATCTGAGCCGCTGAACAATCCGCCTGTCGGCCAGACCTATGCAGGCAGCCAGGCCGAGCAAGGCCGATACGGAAAGTTCGACAAGCGTACTCGTACCTTTGACGGCGACCGTCACCCGGCGGTGAAGAAACGGCGTGACTTGCTGTGAAGGGTAGTTCGAGCTGTTCAGGCGCGAACAGATCGAACTGGTGGGAAGTGTCCACGATCATTTCCTTAGCTGTGATTTCTCAAGCGCCCCGCAAAGAACAAATCAGGCGCGTACTTCCAGCATAGGCAAAAAAGCGTCCGCGCTGGCAGGTGGCGCGGGCGAGTGAGGTTCTCGCCACGGCGTCGTCCCGTGCCGTTCCTGGAGGTATGAGGGGGACGGCAGCAGGACAACACCGTGGCGGTGCTTCAATGATAGATGCCTATCTCAAGAACGGCGGAAATTTCACGTCCATGATTGGGTCCCTGGAGGCAGGCCGCTTCAGTACTGGCTGACGTATACTGGGTTCAACTACTTGTGCCCCGGCAGCACTGAAGGAGGCGACGATGCTGAATCAGATACCCCTTTCGCAAAGGCTGGCGCTATTGCTTTCCGGAATCTGGTTGTTTCTCTCGGGTATTTTTTCTTTAGTGATTGGCCCGGAGCTCTTCTCTGACTTCGAGTCCACAGGCGGCTTTCTAGTAAGTTGGCTGTTTGTGGGGGTGATGCCACTAGGACTTGCCTGGGGCGTCGCTTGGGTTATTAGTGGCTATCGTAGAGAACACTCCCAAATAGAAGTGCGAGAGCCGGAGGAGTCTTCCGAAGTCGAGACGACCCAACGACGAACCAAGAACTACCGCCTGCGTATACTTGAGATTGACTATCGGAAGGGGTTGCGACGGCTGTGGATTATTGGCACTGTCGTCTGGTACTCCTACGCCTTTATTGCCTCTGGTTATCAAATCGGTAAATGGGTTGGTTTCCACTATTCGCTCCTTGCAGAAACCAAGTCTTTCACACGCGCTGCGGCAGAAAAACGCAAGTACGTGGCGTTAGTTGTAGCGTGTAACAAAGCACAGTTTTCAACGTGTTGGGTTCCTCCTTATCGGGCAAACCCTGATTTATTTTTAGACCGAAAATATCTACCTGATTGCGAAAAGACCCAAGCATTTCGTGATGTATTTAACCACGAATTGAGGGCTAGTGGTGTTGCCCTCCCGCCAGGAGGGGCGCACGGCGAAGCTTGTCCTGACATTGTCGCGGTTGGTATCCCGACAATAGATTGGACAGAATTCTGGTTGACTACACTCGCCCCATTTTGCTTGATGTTTATCTACTGGATAGGCCGCTGGATCATTAAGGGGTTCGCGAGGCACTCCCCATGACGCACGGACTTTGTGTAAAGCCTGCAACCGTTTCCAATGACTCTCCGCCAATGCTAAGGTGATATTTTCTGGATTGGCGACCGAGCGCACATGATCCAAAGGCGATTGTTGGCCAATTGGGGTATTCAACACCTGATTTAAGCCGCGCTGCAAGACCATGTCGGCTTGGAGGGGGTGTTAGCATTTACCCCTATTGCGGTGATAACAGCGACTCCTGAGGCAGCCATTACCAGAATAAGGCCGCCGACAATGATCTGGATGGCGCGTCGGCGAATATTTAGGTAGCCCGGTTCGCCGTGCTTCACTAAGTCCCACGTCGACTTCAAGAGTGGCGCGGCTGCCTCGCGGATAGCCTCGCAACTATCAAATGCACCATTGAAATCTCCTTCATTAAACTTGTCCCTACCATCCTGGAGGGTTTTCATTAGAGCAGCTTCCGGGCTATTTGGGTGCTCGTGCACATGTTTCGGATTAAGCCGCAAGTGGATTTTAGTCAGATTCTCTATCGCTTTGTCATATGCATCTTTGCTTTCTTTTATCCAAGATAGCACACGCTCGTCCGAACTCTCGTCGCTAGGATCGTCTTTCGATAAGTCAGGATGGAATCTCCCTATTCGAACTAGCTCCTGAACTGCGGCGGTGTATGAAGCAATCTCTTCTCTAAGTCCATCAACCCATGAAAGCCGGAACTCTGATACTTTATTTTCCTTTGCGCTAACCAGGTTTAAAAACGAGAAGAAACCAGTGATTAACGCAGCGAGTAGTGCGCCGATGGCTACGTAGATAGTAGGCGGGATCGCTGAGCTTCCCATGATCACGAATTCTCCTTAGTGGGGTCTAACGGTTAGTAGGCGAGCCCGCCGGATCAGGGCATGGATCGATATTTGTGAAAATAATTATGCCATATAACTTATGACTATAGTGATTTCTGCCTTGTATCTGAATGCAATATGCGTGATTTGCTGCGAGATGGGGCAATGTTGAAGTCAGGGCAATGAACGCTTGGGGGGCTATCGAAGCCGTCCGCAGGCTTGCGATGGAGGCGCTTCCACGCCTCTCCATGCCCCAAGGTGCGGTGCGTACCCCTACGGCTCCGACTTAGACACTAGGCAGGAGTCGCACAAGCGCGACGGCCGGGACTGAGCCCCAGCGCTATTTACTGCCATGGGCTTCCAAAAATTTTCCTATATTGGTACTGTCCAACAAGAACAATCCTACCAAAATGGCTTCTGTCGATGACATCGTTGAGGAGATGAGGCGGAACCCGAAGAATATTCGGTACGTCGATCTGTACAGGGTGTGTGAGAAGCATTTTGGGAAGCCGCGCCAGAATGGCACTAGTCACGCCGTTTTCAAAATACCATGGGCCGGCGACCCTTGTATCAATATTCAAGACGACAAGGGGAAGGCCAAAGAGTACCAAGTAAGGCAGGTACTCAAGGCTATCGACAAGTTGAACGGAAGCAAACCATGAGCAACGATCACTACACCTACCGTATCACTTGGTCCCCGGAGGATGAAGAATACGTCGGTTTGTGTGAAGAGTTTCCCTCTCTGTCCTGGCTGGCGTCCACCCAGCAGGAAGCCTTTAATGGAATCGTGCGTCTGGTGAAAGACGTAGTAAAGGATTTGAAGGAACACGGGGAGAGAGTGCCTGAACCGGTTGCAGAGCACTGCCAGTAGGAAGTATTGATACTCACAGAAAGCCCCGCAATGGGGCTTTTTTGTTGGGCTGGCGTTACCCCGGCGTAACCCCGACAAACGCAAAAGGGGTTGCGTTTTCACGCAAACCCCTTTATCCATAGGGCTTCCAGCCAGATACCCTTTCAGCTAGGCCGGGATGCTCGATCCCGGTTTTGCGTTCTTTCCTTCAGAGGCCTGGATCAGCCGCCGATCTTGTCCTTGCCGCCCAGGTAGGGGCGCAGCACGGTCGGGATGGTGACCGAGCCGTCGGCGTTCTGGTAGTTTTCCAGCACCGCGACCAGGGTGCGGCCGACGGCCAGGCCGGAGCCGTTCAGGGTGTGCACCAGCTGGTTCTTGCCGTTCTCGTCCTTGAAGCGGGCCTGCATGCGGCGGGCCTGGAAGGCTTCGCAGTTGGAGCAGCTGGAGATTTCGCGGTAGGTGTTCTGCGCCGGCAGCCACACTTCGAGGTCGTAGGTCTTGGCGGCGCCGAAGCCCATGTCGCCGGTGCACAGCGTGACCACGCGGTAGGGCAGCTCCAGTGCCTTGAGGATGGCCTCGGCGTGGCCGACCATTTCTTCCAGCGCGTCGTACGATTTTTCCGGGTGCACCACCTGCACCATTTCTACCTTGTCGAACTGGTGCTGGCGGATCATGCCGCGCGTGTCGCGGCCGTAGGAGCCGGCTTCGGAGCGGAAGCAGGGCGAGTGTGCGGTCATCTTGACCGGCAGTTCGTCGAGCTTGAGGATGCTCTCGCGCACGGTGTTGGTCAGGGTGATTTCCGAGGTGGAGATCAGGTATTGGTCGACGTGGCTGTCGTCGCCGCCCTTGGTGACCTTAAACATGTCCTCGGCGAACTTGGGCAGCTGACCGGTGCCGAACAGCACGCTGTCGTTGACGATGTACGGGGTGTACATCTCGGTGTAGCCGTGCTGGTTGGTGTGGGTGTTCAGCATGAACTGCGCCAGCGCGCGGTGCAGCTGGGCGATTTCGCCGCGCAGCACGGTGAAGCGGGCGCCGGAGAGCTTGGCGCCGGTTTCGAAGTCGAGCCCCAGCGGGGTGCCCACGTCGACGTGGTCTTTGACCTCGAATTCGAACGAGCGCGGTACGCCGACGCGGCGCACTTCGACGTTGGCGGTTTCGTCCTCGCCCACCGGCACCGATTCGTGCGGCAGGTTGGGGATGGTCATCAGCCAGTGTTCGAGCTTTTGCTGCACGCCTTCGAAGGCGGCCTCGGCGGCTTTCAGTTCGTCGCCCAGCGTGGCCACTTCGGACATGATGGCGGAGACGTCTTCCCCTTTGCGCTTGGCTTCACCGATCTGCTTGGAGGTGGCGTTGCGGCGCGCCTGCAGTTCCTGCATGCGGGTCTGCAGCGCCTTGCGCTCGTTCTCGAGTTGGCCGAAGGCGTCGGTGTCCAGCTGGTAGCCACGGGAGGCCAGGCGCTCGGCGACGGTTTCCGGCTGGCTGCGAAGGAGTTGGATGTCTAGCATGGTGTTGGTCTATTTGATGTTGATGATCTGAAGCTGGCGGTCGGTGATGAGCCAGATCTTTTCAAAGGGACTGTTCTGGAAGTCCTTGTCGCGTAAATAATTTTGCCAGTCACGGTGCATGACGCGCGTGTTGGCGTTGCGGATCAAGAGCCAGCAGGGCTTGATGGCGTAGGACTGGAACTTGTCGTTCTTGTCCTCGATGGCCCGGTCCAGCTGCAGGAAAATGTCCTTCATCATCGCCGGCTGCTGCGCGGCGAGCAACTGGTCGGTCTTGTCCTTGTGCCAACCGTTGATTATGGCAGCATCGTGAGTGCTGCCATAGATGTGCGTCACTTCCAGGCCGATTTTTTGCGAGGGTTCGCCGTTCTGGCGGCGCAGGATGGTGTAATCGGGAGATTCGCGGTGCGGGCCGAGCAGGTAATGGCCAGGGCGGGACAGGCGGTTGAGCACGGCGATCAGCCGCTTGGCCGCGAACTGTTCCAGCCTGACCTTGTGCCAGTCATGATCGTGGTGGTGCTTTCGTCTCTTCATCCAGTTGCCTGAGAAACCGCAGTTTTTCCTGAATCTTGCTTTCCAGCCCGCGCTCCACCGGCTCGTACCAGCGGCTGTCCTCGATGCCTTCCGGCAGGTAGGTTTCGCCGGCGGCGTAGGCGTGCGGTTCGTCGTGGGCGTAGCGGTAGGCGTGGCCGTAACCGAGTTCCTTCATCAGCTTGGTCGGCGCATTCCGGAGATGCACCGGCACCGGGCGCGAGATGTCCTGGCGGATGAAGGCGCGCGCCTCATTATACGCCTTGTAGCCGGCGTTGCTCTTGGGGGCCACCGCGAGGTAGATCGCGGCTTGGGCCAGCGCCAGCTCGCCTTCGGGGCTGCCGAGGCGCTCGTAGGTGTCGGCGGCGTCGAGTGCGATGCGCGCGGCGCGAGGGTCGGCGAGCCCGATGTCTTCCCACGCCATGCGTACCAGCCGGCGTGCCAGGTAGCGCGGGTCGGCGCCGCCGTCGAGCATGCGCGTCAGCCAGTACAGCGCGCCGTCCGGGCTGGAGCCGCGCACCGATTTGTGCAACGCCGAGATCTGGTCGTAGAAGGCGTCGCCACCCTTGTCGAAGCGGCGTGCGTTGACGGTCAGCACTTCGGACAGGAAGTCGGCGTCGATGCGCTCGACACGGCGCGCGCTGGCGGCGGTGCGCGTCTGTTCCAGCAGGTTAAGGAAGCGCCGGGCGTCGCCGTCGGCGTAACCGCTCAGCGTGGCCAGCGCGGTTTCGTCGAAACTCAGGCCGGTCAGCGCGCCGCTGGCGACGGCGCGGGCGAACAGCGCCTTGAAGTCGTCGTCGGTGAGCGCGTTGAGCACATAGACCTGGGCACGCGACAGCAGCGCCGAGTTGACCTCGAACGAGGGGTTCTCGGTGGTGGCGCCGATGAAGGTCAGCAGGCCCGATTCGACGTAGGGCAGGAAGGCGTCCTGCTGGCTCTTGTTGAAACGGTGGACTTCGTCGACGAACAGGATGGTGTGGCGGCCGTCGCGCTGTAGCACGGCCTGCGCCCGGTCCACCGCCTCGCGGATGTCCTTGACGCCGGAGAACACCGCCGACAGCGGGATGAACTCGGCGTCGAAGCTGTGCGCCAGGATGCGCGCCAGCGTGGTCTTGCCGACGCCGGGCGGGCCCCACAGGATCATCGAGTGCGGGGTCTTCGATTCCACCGCCAGCCGCAGCGGCTTGCCCGGCCCGATCAGGTGCGCCTGGCCGATGACCTCGTCGAGCGAGGTGGGCCGCAGCGCTTCGGCCAGCGGTTTCTTTGGCTCACGGGCAAACAGGTCGCTCACGGCATCAGTCCGAAATCACGTCCACGCCCTTGGGCGGGGTGAAGGTAAAGCGCGATGGCGCCAGTGCCGGGTTCTTCTTCAGGTCGGCGAAGCGGATCAGCGTGGTGTTGCCGAAGCTGTCGTTCAATTCCATGGTGACCAGCGTGTTGGCGCGAAAGCCCATGCGGATCGCCTGGAAGGTGTTCTCGCTCTTCTTCGGGGCGGCGCTGAGCCATTCGAGGCCGTCCTGGCTGCCGGCTTCTTTCAGATTGTAGTCGCGCTCGATGGCGTTGCTGCCGGCCAAGAGCGCGGCCGGGCTGGAGCCCAGTGCGGCGTCCAGCGACTTGCTGGTGACCTGGGCCAGTTCCTTGTCGTAGATCCACAGCCGTTTGCCGTCGCCGACGATCAGTTGTTCATAAGGCTTGGCGTATTCCCAGCGGAACTTGCCGGGGCGCGAGATTTCCAGCTGGCCGCTGGCTTCCTCGCGCTTGTTTTTGGCGCTGACCACCTGGGTGAAGCTGGCCGACAGCGTCTTGCTGCCGGCGACGAAGGCCTTGAGCTGGGCGATGGCGGCGGCGTTGGCGGGCAGGGCGAACGCGGCAGCCAGGATGATCGGTACGAGTTTCTTCATGGAGTCCTTTGCTGCGATCAGGCCGCTCAACTGAAGCGGTTGGTGATCGGGTAGCGCCAATCCTTGCCGAAGCCGCGGTGCGTGACACGCGGGCCGACCGGCGCCTGGCGGCGCTTGTACTCGTTGATCTTGAGAAGGCGAACCACGCGCCGCACGTCGGCCTCGGCAAAGCCCTCGGCAATGATTTCCTCGGCGGACAGGTTCTCTTCCACGTAGCGCGCCATGATGGCGTCGAGCACATCGTAGGGCGGCAGACTGTCTTGGTCCTTCTGGTCGGGACGCAGTTCCGCGGAAGGCGGCCGGGTAATGATTCTTAACGGAATGATCTCTTCCTGGGCGTTGCGCCAGTGGCAGAGCTGGTAGACCAGGGTCTTGGCCACGTCCTTCAGCACCGCGAAGCCGCCGGCCATGTCACCGTATAGCGTGCAGTAGCCGGTGGTCATCTCGGACTTGTTGCCGGTGGTGAGCACCAGCTTGCCGGTCTTGTTCGAGAGCGCCATCAACAGGGTGCCGCGGATGCGCGCCTGCAGGTTCTCTTCGGTGGTGTCTTCGGCCAGGCCTGCGAACGACGGCGCCAGCGCCGTGACGAAGCTCTCGTACATCGGCCAGATGGCGATTTCCTCGTACTTCACGCCGAGCCGTTCGACCATGTCGCGCGAGTCGGTCACGGAAATGTCGGCGGTGTAGCGGCTCGGCATCATCACCGCGTGCACCTTGTCGGCACCCAGCGCGTCGTAGGCGATGGCCAGCGTCAGCGCCGAGTCGATGCCGCCGGACAGGCCGAGCAGCACGCCGGGGAAGCCGTTCTTGCCGATGTAGTCGCGCACGCCGACCACCAGCGTCTTGTACACGCTTTCCAGCGGGCAGGGCAGGGCGGCCTTGCTGGCCGGTTGCAGGTCGCCGTCGGCCATCTCGACGATCAGCAGTTCGTCGTCGTAGGCGGCGGCCTGGGCCACGACCTCGCCGGCCTTGTTCAGTGCGAACGAGGCGCCATCGAACACCAGTTCATCCTGGCCGCCGGTGAGGTTGACGTAGGCGAACGGCAGGCCGGTTTCCTCGACACGGTAGCGCACCGTCTCGTGGCGGGTCTCGATCTTGTTGCGGTGGAACGGCGAGGCGTTGAGCACCAGCACCACGTCGGCGCCGGCATCGGCGGTCTCGGCGGCCGGGTCGAGCGACCAGACGTCTTCGCAGATCAGCACCCCGATGTTGACGCCGTCCTGCTGGAATATCAGCGGCGCGCCGCCGGGAGTAAAGTAGCGGCACTCATCGAACACTTCGTCGTTGGGCAGCAGCATCTTGTGGTACTGGCCGAGGCGGTTGCCGTCGCGCATCACCGTGGCGGCGTTGAAGCGTTCGTGGCCGAGCTTGACCGGGTGGCCGACTACCAGTGTGATACCGTCCAGTTCCAGTAGCTCGTCCAGCGCCTTGCTGCATTCGCGGTAGAAGTGGTCGCGCAGCAGCAGGTCTTCGGGGCTGTAGCCGGTCAGCGCCAGTTCCGGCGTGACCATTACGTCGGCGCCCTGGGCCATGGCCTGGCGGGCGAGGTCGAGAATCTTGCGGGTATTGCCGGCGATGTCGCCGACAACGGGATTGAACTGGGCGAGCGCGATACGCATCTTGGTGGCTACGTCGGTTAATCAACAATAAAACCGATTCTACCTGAAGAGCGGCATGATTTCCTGAAAGGAACGGGCATGACGATAGCGTCGCTGAATGGCCTGAGCGGGCTGCCGGCCAGCCAGTGGGACGCGCTGCGCGCCGACGACCAGCCCTTTCTCGCCCACGGCTGGCTTGCCGCCCTGGAGCAGAGTGGGGCGGTGGGCAGGGCGACTGGCTGGCAGCCGCATCATCTGGCACGCCGCGAGGGCGAGAAACTGGCGGCGGTGGCGCCGGCCTATCTCAAGACCCACTCCTACGGCGAGTACGTGTTCGACTGGGCCTGGGCCGAGGCTTACCAGCGCGCCGGGTTGGCCTACTATCCCAAGTTGCTGTTGGCGGTGCCGTTCACGCCGGTCAGTGGCCAGCGTATTCTCGGCGTGCCGGCGGGCCGTGCCGCCCTGGTTGCCGAGCTGCCGCGCCAGGTGCGCGAGCTCGGGCTGTCGTCCGCGCACGTGTTGTACCCGGCGCCCGATGACATGGCCCTGCTGGCCGAGGCGGGCTGGCTGGAGCGCCACGGCGTGCAGTTCCACTGGCGCAACCGGGGTTATCACGACTTCGACGATTATCTCGATGTGCTGAGCCGCGACAAGCGCAAGAAGATCCGCCAGGAGCGGCGGCGCGTTGCCGAGCAAGGCGTCGAGGTCGTGGTCAAGGAGGGCCGCGAGATCTGCGACGACGATTGGGCGTTCTTCCACGCTTGCTACTGCCGGACCTATCGCGAACACCGCTCCACACCCTATCTCAACCTGGCGTTTTTCCGCCTGATCGGCGAGCGATTGGCCGAGCACCTGGTGCTGTTCCTGGCATTCCGTGAAGGACGGCCGGTGGCCGCCAGTCTGTGCTTGAAGGATGGGCGGCAACTGTACGGCCGCTATTGGGGTGCGTTGGAGGAGGTTTCCTGCCTGCATTTCGAGCTGTGTTACTACCAGGGCATAGCCTATTGCATCCGCCACGGGCTCGCCGTGTTCGAGGGCGGAGCGCAGGGCGAGCACAAGCTGGCACGGGGTTTCGAGCCGGTACGGACGTGTTCCACGCACTGGCTGGCCGATTCTCCTTTTCGATCAGCCATTTGGCGCTGGCTCGAACAGGAAAAGCGGGCCATCGCGGCCTATCTTGGCGAACTGGAGCGGCATATTGCGTATAAAAAAGCTTGCCAGTCGTAAAAAGGGCTTATATACTGCGCAGCCTCTGACGACGAAACGCCAACGACGACGGCATCGGAGCACTTCTGGAGAGGTGGATGAGTGGTTTAAGTCGCACGCCTGGAAAGCGTGTTCAGGGTAATACCCTGACGGGGGTTCGAATCCCCCCCTCTCCGCCAGAATAATCAAGAAACGGCGCGGCTTTCAGCCTCGCCGTTTTTTTGTTTGGCACACATTTGGCACAGAAAGCAGGGTTTCGAGCTTGTTTCTGCGCGCTGGCATCGTCGCCAGTGCCGTGGCCAACTGCAACCGAGCCAGGGATAGCGAACCGTTCACGCCGGCCGACTTCATGCCCTACGTGGGGCGCGAGCCGGAGCCTGAGATGACCACCGATGAGCAGCGTGGCGCGGCAATTGTGGTGCTGCTGATGGCGGCGAAGGCGGCTGATCAAAAGTGACGAAACCCCGGTTCAGGTAGCGCTGACCGGGGTTTCTTGTTTCAACCTTCGGGACCTGTATCTTTGCGCTTGCCATTGCCAGGGTGGTAGAGGCTTTAGCCCCTTGGGTATTACGTTGCCTCGGGAAGGCTATGGCTGATTTTTCAGGCTCGTGCCGATTTACGCCATATGACCAGCATGATCCTCGATGGCATCGGCGACCCACTCATTCAAGCTCTTGCCTTGAGCGGCAGCCGCCACAGCGGCAACAGCATGTAGCGCAGAGGCGATGCGCACATTGAACTTACCGGAATAGGACTTGTACGGCTCAATGCCCTTTTCCTTGCACATGTCCAGATAGACCCGGAGAGATGTCTCCCCTTCGGATTTGAGTCCTGCCACATCGGAGGCATAAAAATCGGCGCCGCCGCTCAGGCCGATGAACTCGCCGCGGAACATCTCGATCTCCGGATCGTAGGAAACGACGGCCTTCTGGCCGTTGATGATCATGACGTTGTTCATGGTTTGACTCCGTTTTCCTCTAACCACTTGCGAATGGATGCTACGGCCCCCTTGTCCGTCTCGGGAGAGGGATGGGGGCGATGAAACACGCGCACCTGGCCGAAGAGGGTGATGCCTACCCGAGAGCCTTCCCGTTCTTCGATGGTGGCGCCAAGCTCGACGAATAACGTTTCGATGTCCTTCCAGCGAATGTTGCCGCTCACGGGGCGATGATAGATCAAGGGTGGCGTGGTGCTTGCGTTTCATGCTTGAATAGTACCAAAAAGTGGTACTAAAGCAAAGAAAAAAAGGTACGCAGTGCGTACCTTGGCTTGAAGGGGCATTAAGCGCCTGGGCTTGAGAAAGGACGGGAAGTAAGAGCGTGTTCACGATCTTCTGAGCAGCACCGCCAGGAAGGCCAAATGGATGAACTGCAAGCTGGTATTGAGCCATCGCTCGCAGTTCTTCCACAGGCGCTTGTTTTTCTCCAGCCAGGCGAAGCTGCGCTCGACTACCCAGCGCTTGGGAATCACCGCGAATTTGTGCAACTCACTACGCTTGGCAATCTGCACCGTGACCGCCTCGCCCAGGTTTTCCCGCACCCCTTGGGCAAAAGGCTGGCCCACGTAACCGCTGTCAGCCAGCACGCTTTGTACTTTACCCAAGCCGCCTTTGCAGAGCTGCAATGCCTGTAACGCCCCTTTGCGGTCCGTCACCTCGGCTGTCGTCACAGCAATGGCATGGGGCAGCCCCTGCGTGTCCACGCCGATGTGTCGTTTGATGCCTGAAACCTTCTTGCCGGCATCATAACCCTTGCTACCGGCCGTGTCCGTGTTCTTCACACTCTGCGCGTCCACGATCAAAAGCGTCGGCGTGGCGCTGCGCCCCAGTCTCTCGCGGGCCGCGCCAACCTGATTTTTTTAGTGCCCGCTCCAGTACGCTGATGCCGTCCTGGTCGAACTCGCTCCACTTTGCAAAGTACGAATGCACCGTGCGCCATTTGGGAAAATCCCTCGGCAGCATTCGCCACTGGCAGCCGCTGCGCAGCAGGTACAGCACCGCGCAAAACACTTCGTACAAGTCTACCGTGGTCGGCTTCGTGCGCTTCCTCACGCTTTGCAGCAGCGGCAGGATTTCTTCAAACTTCTCTCGATTGATGTCGCTGGCGTAGGGCTTTCTCATCCCGCCATTATCCTGCTACGCGACGAGATCGTGAACACGCTCTTAGCAGCCGGCTCCGCCCGTCTGCATCCCCAGCCCACCGCTGTTCAGACTGTCCACCAGCTTGGCGCGCGCATCCAGCAACTGAAAATACGAGCGCCACATCATGGCCGAGATCTGCTGGCAGGCGTCCAGCGGATCCTTGGCCTGCGCGCGCGCCAGGTCGATCCATACCTGCAGTTCAGTCAGCGCGGCCGGGTCGTCGCTCGCGTCGATCAATTGGCGCAACACCGCGCGGCGTTTGCGTTCGAAGGCTTGAGGGTCGTGTTCGTACAGGGCTTGCCATTGCTCGAACACAAAACGGTAAGGGCGTACGTGGGCCATGAGCGACTCCAGACCCCCTCCCGAAGACAATAAGTAAACGGTTGATTCTTTTGTGTTACCACTCCAACTGTACCATTCGGGGCTGGGCGGCGCGCCAACAATCTGCCGCCGGTTGACGGCGGGCAAAGGACGTCGGTATTTTCGCCACAGCACCGTTGTCGCTTATGCCTTTGTGTTATGTTGTGGCTTGGCGCATCGGCTACTCAAGTTATTTTGAATGCATCCCCAAGCCAATCGGTGCTGCTACTCATCGCCTCTTCGATGTCTACCCCGGCGGATTCGAAGCCGGGCAGGATACAGGCAGCATCTTGCCCGGCGCTGGATAGGAGTTAGCCCCGCTCACTGAAAGCGCAGTTCCACCCCGGTCTTGCTGCACATCTCGTCCCGGCTCACCCCGGGCGCCAGTTCCAGCACCTCTAGTCCCTCCCGGCCCACGCGCAGTACGCCCAGATCGGTGATGATCATGCTCACCACGCCCACGCCGGTCAGCGGCAGCGTGCATTGCGGCACCAGCTTGAAGTCCTCGCCGCCGTCCTTCTTCCGGGCGGTGTGCTCCATCAACACGATCACCCTTTCCACGCCGGCTACCAAATCCATCGCGCCGCCCATGCCCTTGACCATCTTGCCCGGGATCATCCAGTTGGCCAGATCGCCGCGCTCACTCACCTGCATCGCGCCGAGGATGGCCAAGCTGATCTTGCCGCCGCGAATCATGCCGAACGAGTCGGCCGAGCTGAACACGGCCGAGCCGGGCAGCGTGGTGATGGTCTGCTTGCCGGCGTTGATCAGGTCGGCGTCCACCTCGTCTTCGGTCGGGAACGGGCCGATGCCGAGCAGGCCGTTTTCCGATTGAAGCCACACCTCGATGCCGTCCGGCACGTAGTTGGCCACCAGCGTGGGCAGGCCGATGCCGAGGTTTACATAAAAACCGTCCTGCAGTTCCTGCGCGGCGCGCGCCGCCATTTGTTCACGAGTCCATGCCATGGCGGTTTCCTTAGCTGGCGGCGCGCACGGTGCGCTGCTCGATGCGTTTGATCGGTTGCGGGTTCAGCACCAGGCGGTGCACGAAGATGCCGGGGGTGTGGATGGCGTCCGGGTCGAGCTCGCCGTTCTCGACGATCTCCTCGACCTCGGCGATGCAGAGCTTGCCCGCCATCGCCACGTTCGGGTTGAAGTTGCGCGCGGTGCGGCGGTAGATCAGGTTGCCGGCGCGGTCGGCCTTCCACGCCTTGACCAGCGCAATGTCGGCGGTCAGCGCCGCTTCCAGGATGTGCGGATGGCCGTTGAATTCGCGTACTTCCTTGCCCTCGGCGATCACCGTGCCGTAGCCGGTGCGGGTGAAGAAGGCCGGGATGCCGGAACCGCCGGCGCGCAGTTTTTCCGCCAGCGTGCCCTGCGGGGTGAACTCCAGCTCCAGTTCGCCGGACAGGTACTGGCGCTCGAATTCCTTGTTCTCGCCGACGTAGGAGGAAATCATCTTCCGGATCTGGCGTGTCTCCAGCAGTTGGCCGAGGCCGACGCCGTCGATGCCGCAGTTGTTGGAGATCACGGTCAGCCCGCGCACGCCGCTGTCGCGCAGCGCAGTGATCAGCACTTCCGGAATGCCGCACAAGCCGAAGCCGCCGGCGGCGATGGTTTGTCCGTCGCGCACGATGTCGGCCAGTGCCGTGTGCGCGTCAGGGTACAGCTTGTTCATGCTTGCTCCTTTCGGGAAGGAAACTGCGGGAAGGGAACTGCGAAAATCATTGGGCGGTCCAGCCGCCGTCCATGGCCCATGCCACGCCGCGCACCTCGGCCGCCGCGTCCGAGCACAGGAAGGCCACCAGCGCGCCCAGCTGCTCCGGCGTCACCACCTTGCCGGACGGCTGCTTTTCGCCCACCACGCGAGCGCGCGCGGTGTCCAGGTCGATGCGTAGCGCGTGCGCGCGGTCGGCAAACTGCTTGGCCGCCAGCGGGGTCTGCACCCAGCCGGGGCAGATCGCGTTGCAAGTGATGCCGGTTTCGGCCAACTCCAGCGCCACGGTCTTGGTCAGCCCGACTAGGCCGTGCTTGGCGGCGACATAGGCCGACTTGTTGACCGACGCCACCAGCCCGTGTACCGAGGCGACGTTGACGATGCGGCCCCAGCCGCGCGCGCGCATGGTCAAGAGCGCGCACTTGGTGGCGTGGAAAGCGGAACTGAGATTGATTGCCAGGATGTCGTCCCACTTGTCGGCCGGGAAGTCGTCCACTGGCACCACGTGCTGGATGCCGGCGTTGTTGACCAGGATGTCGACGCCGCCGAACTCCTTGTTGGTGAAGTCGATCATGGCGGCGATCTCGTCGGCGCGGCGCATGTCGGCGCCGTGGTAACCGACGCGTCCGCCGTGCGCGGCCACCGCGTCGCGCGCCGCGTCGATCTCACCAAAGCCGTTGAGCACCACGTCGGCGCCGGCCTGAGCCAGCGTGCGGGCGATCGCCAAACCGATGCCGCTGGTCGAGCCGGTGACCAGCGCGGTTTTACCTTTCAGAGCAGTCATGGATGCGTTCCTTGTAGAGGGCACAGTTCAGTGGTCTGAAAGGGATGATAGGAGCAAGGCGGCGGTGGCGAAGTCGGATGGTTCTCTAATCCGTGTAAGAAAAATCCGGCAGCGCTTCCTTAGCAGCGGAACTGCCGCACCAGCTCGGACAATTGCCGCGCCGACGCGCGCACCTGGACGGCGGCGTCGGCCATCGCATTCATCGACGCGCTGGTTTCTTCCTCGCGGTTGGCTATCTCTTCCACCGTCTTGGCGATCGAGTTGTTGGCGAGCGACTGTTCCTTGGTGGCGTGCGCGACTTCCTGTGCCCGGTGCAGGGTCTGGCGCGCGCCGTCCATCAGCTCGCTGAGCGCGTCGGCCGCCACCTGGGTCGCGGTCATCCCGCGTTCCACATGCGGCAGGGTTTCGGACATTGATTTGACCACCGCCTGCGTGTCGCTCTGCAGTCCGGTGATCATGTTGCCGATCTCTACCGTGGCCTGGGTGGTGCGCTCGGCCAGTTTGCGTACCTCGTCCGCCACCACCGCGAAGCCGCGGCCGGCCTCGCCGGCGCGTGCCGCCTCGATCGCCGCGTTGAGCGCGAGGAGGTTGGTCTGGTCGGCGATATCGTTGATCACGCCGGCGATGGTGGCGATCTGGCCGGTGCGCTGGTCCAGCGTGCCGATCCGCCCGGTCGAGTCGCGCACGGTGTCGGCCAACAGGTGCATGCCCTGGCGCACGTCCTGGATGCGCGCCGTGCCGTCTTCGGCCAGTTGCGCGGCGCGACTGGAGGTGGTCTGGGTGTCGCCGGCCACGTCGGCCACATGGCCGATGCACACCGTCACCTGTTCCATCGACGCGGCCATCGAGGTGGCCTGCTCGGATTGCCGGTGCGCGGCGTCGGTGATTTCGCGTGCGGCCTCGCTGATCTTCTCGGCGTTGTCCGCCAGCGAGCTGGACTCGCTGTTGATATGGGTGACAATGCCGCGCAGCGCGCTCACCATGTCGTCGAACGCCGCCAGCATGCTGCCTTTCGGGCGCGCGCCGGCAGCATGGCTCAGGTCGCCCTTGGCCGCCTGCGTCATCAGCCGGATCGCGTCGGCCGGCTCGCCGCCCACCAGGTTGAGGATGCTGCGCGCGGTGAACAGCCCGAAGCCGCCGAACAGCAGCAAAAACAGCGTCGTGATCAGCAGATAGAGCAGCAGGTGATGGCGGAAGGCGGTGTCGATGTCATCGATGTAGGCGCCGGTACCGATCACCCAGTTCCAATCCTCGAACGCCATGATGTATTGCAGCTTGGGCAGCGGCTCCTTCTGGCCTGGGCGCGGGAAGGCGGTATCGACATAGGCGCCGCGCGGCGTCTTGTCCAGCGCCGCCATCATGTCCTTCAGCGTGTAGCGCCCCTGGCCGTCCTTGATCTTGTCCAGCATGTGCTGGCCGATCAGCTTGGGATTGACGTGGCTGACGCCGACGCCCTCCCGGGTCCAGATGTACAGGTATTCGGTCTTGCCGTCGGTGCCGCCGTAGCGAGCGGCGGCGATTGCCTGGATCGCCCGGCGCTGTGCCTCCTCGCGCGACAGCCGGCCGGCGGCTTCCTCTTGCCGATAGTGGGTGGAGATGTTGAAGCCGCCTTCGACCGCCGATTTGATCAGCAGGCGCCGGCCTTCCATCAGGTTGTTGCGCGATTCGATGCTGGAATAGGTGGCAATCGCCAGCATCCCAACGAGTGCGCCCAGGATCAGCAACACGATCTTGGTGCGTAGGGTTAGTGCTTGAAACATGTCATCCTCGTCTCTCTCATGGCGTCTTGTCAGGAGCCGGCTCCCCACGCCTTGCTGTTACAGGGGGTGGGGGGTTATTGGTTGACCAGCAGCGTGTCGCCGGCTTTCAGGGTTTGCGGCGACAGCTCGGCGCCGAACGCGCGCGCCTTGCGTACGTCGATGGCGATATTGAATACCTTGGGCTGCTCCGGGACGATCTGTGACACGGGCTTGCCTTCCAGCAGCTGCTTGATCATCGCCGCCACCTGCCGCCCCATCACCGGCAGAGATGGCGCGATGGTCGCGGTGGCCCCCCAGCCTTCAGTGACCTCCTTGGTGCCGATTCCGATCAGTGGCTTGCGCGCGGTCTTGAACACCATCTCCGCGTACGGGCGCTGCACTCCCATCTGGTCGTTCGGGCTCAGGAACACGTCAACCAGCGGGTCCAGTTCTTCCACATGGCGCCTGGCCAGCGTCGCCATCCGGATGTGGCCGCCCTCGCTCTGCACGAACGGCACCATCCGGAACATCACTTCCATCTCCTTGAACTCTTCGTCCTGCTTCAGCACTTCTTCCAGCCAGCGCCGATAGCTGTGCGATTGCGGCATGTCGGCGTAGATCAGGCCGAACTTTCTGGCCTGCGGGAACAGCCGCTTGATGAAGCGCAGCCGCTCGCGCACCGGCACCGGATAGGACACGCCGGTGAAGTTGGCCTTGGGCGGGCTTTTGAAATCGTCGATCAGCCCCATGCCGACCGGGTCGGACACGGCACCGAACACGAAGCTGTAGCGGTTGTCGCCATAGGCGATTTGCTGGATCGCGCCGGCCGCGATGGTGCCGCCGAGGTAGAACAGCTTGTGCTGGCTGAACCCGCTGATGGTCCACAGCCGCTCGGCGCGGCCGCTATAGTTGTCGAGCGAAGTGTGGATCACGCGCAGTGTCTTGCTGTCCTGGTAACCGTATTCAGCCAGCGCGGCCAGCATCGTGGTCCGTACCGTGCGGTAGGGTTCGCCTTGCTCGGAGTCGATCATCACCAGTACCGGCGGCTCGGCCGCCCGTGTCGTGGCCGGCCAGCCCAGTATCAGACCGGCAGCCGTCAGTATCAGCGCCGCGCCACATGCCGCCAGGCGGCCGGCAAGCGGCGCCAGGAACCCGGTGGCACCCCGAGCGCGATCTGTCCTTCCGACATGCCGATGCCCACGGCTCCTTTGCATCTATGTCTCCCTAAAGCTTTCGGCTTGCATTCCCGCCGCCGGCCGCGTGCTTGCCTTAATTCAAGCACCGAGCCCATGCAAAGCAAGTCCTTACAATAGTCATGGGTATTCCGGCCGGAGGCGGCTGTGGCCAAGTGTCGGCCAGAAGCCGGCGCCTGTCCTGTCGGAAAAGTCTGAAATTTCAGCGCGTTCCCGACTCCGCAAGATGGAGGCATGCTCAGAAAATTCCTACGCGATAGGTGGAAGTTTCCGACTTTTCCGCCATCGTGCGCACGCTATCATCGGTCGTAGGGGCCGTGAGGCGCCGGCCCAGGAGAAGCAGGAGGGGGAGCATGAAGCAACGCGTACGATTGCATGGGCTGATGGAGCAGATGTTCTGGTTCACCATCGGCCGCAAGCTGGCCAGTCTTCTCTTGGTGCTGCCGCTGCAGGCCGGCATGTTGTATTGGCTGGTCGTGATGGCGGCAGCGCTCGAGGCGCAGTCGCCCGGCGGCGGCTCCGCGGCGCTGCGTGCCAGCAGCGCGAGCGCGCTGGCCTGGGGCTGGGGATTGTTCGCCGTCTCCTGTCTGTTCACCGCTGGCCTGGTGCTGTATCTGCGCTTTCTCTTGGTGCGCCCACTGCGCCGTATCATCGCGGTGCTAGATGAAGCGGGCCAGGGCGAGGGCGATCTGTCGCGCGAGATGCCGGCTGATACCCATGACGAAATCCGCCAGTTGGCCGATGCGTACAACCGCTTTCTGAACAAGCTGCGCACCATGGTCACGGAAATCCGCCATACCACGCTGGAGATCGGCATTGCCTCGACCCGCACCGAATTCAACGTGCGCCATACCAGCAGCAGTGCGCGCCAGCAGGAAGCGCTGGCGGACAGCATCCACAGCGCCACCACCGAGGCGCTGGCGGCGGTGGGCGACGTAATCGACACCACCCATGCCATCGCCGCCACCAACGCCGCCCACTACGACAAGGCGCTGCAGTCGCTCGACGAGCTGCAGCAGGTGAGCGAGCGCATCCATAGTGCGTCGCAGAAGCTCGACCAATTCGACCGCACGGTCGGCCAGTTGTCCGAGAGCTCGGCCAGCATTGAAGAGATTCTCGGCCTGATCAAGGACATCGCTGGCCAGACCAATCTGCTGTCGCTCAACGCGGCGATCGAGGCGGCGCGCACAGGCGAGGCCGGACGCGGCTTCGCCGTGGTGGCGGACGAGGTGCGCGGGCTGGCCAACAAGGTGCAGGGCGCCACCCAGGAGATCCAGAACAAGGTCGACGGCATGAGCGCGCTGGTCGACCAGACACGCAGCGAGACCTTGGCGATCCTGGCCGATACCAGGCTGACGCGCACGGCGATCGAAAAGGCGTCGGTCAGCTTCCACGGCATGGTGCGGGATTTTGCCGCCACGCGCGGCCAGCTCGACACCATCGTCGGCAAGATCGAATCGTTCGGTTCGCTCAACCAGACGGTGTTTGCCTCGGTGCGGGACATCCACGCCGCCAGCGGCAAGATCAGCGAGAAGATGGCGAGCTCCACCGAGGCCGCCGGCCGCGCCGAGCACGCGGTCAAGAGCATCCAAAGCCTGGTGTCGCGCTTCCGGACCGGCGAAGGGGCACTCGAACAACTGGTCGAGCTGGCCAACGAGTTCCGTGCCTGGATGGCTCACTTCCTCAGCGAGCAGTTGGCGCGCGGCGTGCCGGTGTTCGATACCCGTTACCAGCCGATCGCTGGCACCTATCCACAGAAATACCGCACCAGCTACGATGGCGTGTTCGGCCCCGAGGTTCAGCGCCAGTACGACGAGGTCACCCGCCGCGCACAGGGCGGGGTGTTTGCGATGGTGGTGGACGTGAACGGCTATGCGCCGGCGCATACCTCGCATTTTTCGCAGCCGATCAGCGGCGATGCGGCCAAGGATCTGGCGTTCTGCCGGCACAAACGCATCTTCGACGAGCCGGCGGTCAAGTCGATGCTGAACAGCAGCGGGCCGTTCCTGGTGCAGACGCTGCCGCGCGACACCGGCGAGGTGCTCGGCACCGTATCCTGCCCGATCGAGGTCGGCGGCCGGTGCTGGGGCGTGGTGTGCATCGGCTTCGATCCGGCGGCGATTCTGACGTAGTAGCGCCATCAACCGGGGTGGGGATGAGGTTTATACTGAAAATAGAATTGGTTTCGTTTGCCGAACCGGAGTTAGGTGTTGTGCGCATGTTTGAAATTCCACCGTCCGAACCGTATGCCGACGTGCCGTTCCGCGCCATCGTCGAACAGTCGCTAGTCGGCATCTACGTGATGCAGGACGAGCGCTTCCCGTACGTGAATGCGACCTTTGCCGAGATGTTTGGCTACACGCCGGAAGAAATGGAGGCCGGTACCACGCTCGACCAGTTCATCCCGGCCGATTTCGTCGATGAGCTACGCGAGCGTTACCGGCTGCGTATCGCCGGCACCCCGCCGGCGATGCGCTTCGTCACGCACGGGCTGCACCGTAACGGCAATGTGGTGCTGATCGAGGTGCACGGCATGCGTATCGAATACCGTGGCCGGCCGGCGGTGGCTGGCGTGGCTGTCGAGGTGACAGAGCGCCTGCGCAACGAGGAAGAATTGCGCCGTTCGCGCGCCGAGCTGCGCGAGCTGGCCGCCCACCTCAACACGGTGCGCGAGAACTCGCGCGCGCACTTCGCGCGCGAGCTGCACGACGTGCTCGGCGGCATGCTCACCTCGATCAAGATGGACGTCACCCGCATTATGCGGCGCGCCAATACGCCCGAGCTGCAAAGCATCGCCGCCGGCCTGCGTACGCTGACGCAGGAGGCGATCGAGAGCGTGCGCGCCATCTCGGAAGAACTGCGTTCCAGCGTGCTCGATCACCTCGGCCTCGCCGCCGCGGTCGAGCGCGAACTGATGGTATTCGGCCAGCGTCATTCGCTCGCGTGCCGCTTCGAGGCGATCGACCTGCCGGCGGCGCTGCCGCCCGAGGTGGCCACCGCGTTCTACCGGATCTTCCAGGAGGCCACCACCAATATCGTGCGCCACGCCGACGCCAGTACCGTGCTGGTCAACCTGGGTTGTCACGCCAGCCTGCTGTGGATGGAGATCATCGACGACGGCAGCGGCATCGATCTGACGACCGGCCGGGTCGGCGCGATGGGGGTGCTCAGCATGACAGAGCGCGCGCGCGAGCTGGGCGGCCGTTTGGAGATCGGCTGCCATCCGGCCGGCGGCACGCGCTTGCATGTTTCCGTGCCGCTGTCGCAACCAGGGAGTCAAGCATGATCGAAGTGCTAGTGGTCGACGACCACACCGTGTTCCGCAGCGGCCTCAAGCGGCTGTTTTCCGACGAGGAAAACCTGCGTGTGGTGGGCGAGGCGAAGAGCAGCGCCGAGGCGATGACCAAGCTGCGTGAGCGGCATTACGACGTGGTGCTGCTCGACATCAATATGGAAGGGCGCAGCGGGCTGGACGCGCTCGGTTCGATCCGCGCCGAATTTCCCAAACTGCCGGTGCTGATGCTGTCGATGTATCCGGAGGAACAGTACGCGGTGGTGGCGCTCAAGGCCGGCGCTAACGGTTACGCGTCCAAGGACATCGAGGCGGACGAGCTGGTACGCGCGGTGCGCGAGGTGGCGGCCGGGCGTAAATACCTGAGCCCGCGCGCGGCGCAACTGATCCTGGCGCAGTTCGACGGCGTCGACAACCGTCCGCTGCACCAGAAGCTGTCGGCGCGCGAATACGAGATCATGCTGCTGATCATCAAGGGCGTGTCGCTGACCGAGATCGGCGAGAAGATGTTCGTCAGCGTCAAGACCGTCAGCACCTACCGCTCGCGCATCCTGGCCAAGCTCGGGTTGTCCAGCAACGCCGAACTGGTGCGCTACGCGGTGCGGCATGGGATCGTCAGCTAGCAGCCTGTCGGGCTTAATGTTTTCGAGTGCGCTACGGCAAAAGTTGGGGGACTGAACAACGAAACTCGCCCAGAATTGCTATAAAACACATTGTTTTGCTTAAAAAGTAGTCAATCTAAAACGACGTCATCAAGGGGCGGAGAAAGTCCGACAGGCTGCTAGCCGCCGCCACTCCGCCCGTCCCCAGCAAGTCAGATATTTCTGACACCGCTTCTGGAAATTTCCGGCTTACGCCCTCTGCCGTGCTCCCTAACATGAGCGCAATCGAATTCCGTTTCACTAGGGCCATGCAGGCCCGCCGCAATTCTTCATGATGGGAGAGAGAAACGATGAGATTGGCTTTATCGACGCGCTCGTTGCGCACCCTCGCAGTATGTGTCGTCCTGGCGTTCCCGTTGGCGCCGGCATTCGCCTACGACGGCATCGTCGTCAAGCAGACTTTCGAGCTGCCGACGCCGCTGACCACGGTCGGCGGCGCGACGATCAAGAACGTCAAGGTCGGCTACGAGACCATCGGCACGCTGAACAAGGCCGGCGACAACGCGATCCTGATCCCGCACTTCTTCTCCGGCACCTCGCACTTCGCCGGCAAATACCAGCCCACCGACGCCGCACCCGGCTACTGGGACGCCATCGTCGGGCCGGGCAAACCGCTCGATACCAGCAAGTACTTCCTGATCGGCGTCGATACCCTGGCCAACGTCAACGTCAAGGACGGTGTCACCGTCACCACTGGTCCGGCCTCGCTCAACCCGGAGACCGGCAAGCCGTACGGCATGCGCTTCCCGCAGGTGCAGTTGCGCGACTCGGTCAACGTGCAGAAGGCGCTGCTGGACAAGCTCGGCGTCAAAAAGCTGCACGCGGTGATGGGCGCCTCGATGGGCAGCATGCAGACCTACGAATGGGCGGCGGCCTACCCGGAGATGGTCGAGCGCATCATCCCGGTGATTCCGAGCGCCGGCCTGAACGACTACACGCTGGCCAAGCTCGCCGATCTGAGCGCGGCGGTGAAGCTGGATCCGAAATGGAAGAACGGCGACTACAGCGCCGGCGCCGAGCCGAACGATGGCATGGCGCTGGCGCTGCGGATGCTGACCTGGATGTCGCTGGCGCCGGAGTGGGGCGAGGCCAAGTTTGGGCGCAAGTGGGCCGACGCGGCCAAGGACCCGGCCAAGGATATGAGCAACGGCTACGCGGTGAACGCCTACTTCAACGGCGTCGGCCAGGCGCGCGGCAAGGCGCTCGATGCCAACAGCCTGCTCTACACCGTGCGCGCCAACGAGCTGTTCGCGCTCGGCGGCAAGCCGGCGCTGGCGGAAGGGTTGAAGCAGATCAAGGCCAAGGTGCTGCTGTTGCCGACCAGGAACGACCAGCTCCTGGCCGTCGATGAAACGCGCAAGGTGCGCGACCAGTTGCAGGCGCAGGGCAATAAGGTCGAGTACTTCGAGCTCGGCGGCGCGGCCGGCCACCTGAACGGTATCTTCGGCATTGCCCAAGCCAGCGACGCGATCACCCGCTTTCTTGCGCAATAAATCCTCTGCGGCCGCCGGTACAGGCGGCGCAACAACCATCACACAAGCATAGGAGCAACCAACATGGCTGATACGGACACAGTCCTCAGCATCCGACCTCCCACCCGCGACACCATGCCGTCCCTGCTCGCGGCGGCGCGCCTGATCGACGCCATCACCGCGCGCATCGGCCGCTCCGCATCATGGGTCGTGCTGGCCGTAGTGCTGATCAGCGCCGGCAACGCGCTGGTGCGCAAGGCGTTCGACCTCAGCTCGAACGCCTTCCTCGAAATCCAGTGGTATCTGTTCTCGGCGATGTTCCTGCTCGCCGCCGCCTATACGCTGCAGAAGAACGAACACATCCGCATCGACCTCATCAGCAGCCGGCTCAGCCGGCGCGCCCAGGCCGTGGTCGACATCGTCTGCACGCTGCTGTTTCTCACGCCGACCTGCGTGCTCTTGGTCGCCTTTGGCTGGCCGATGTTCGTCGACGCCTGGGTCAGCGGCGAGATGTCGCCCGATGCCGGCGGCCTGATCCGCTGGCCGGTGCTGCTGCTGATCCCGGTCGGCTTCGCGCTGCTGCTGGCGCAGGGCGTGTCCGAGCTGATCAAGCGTGTGGCGTTCCTGACCGGCCACGGCCCGGACCCGCTCGGTAGCGATCAGCCTGAGGCGGCAGCGCCCGAGCAACTGGTGGAGGAGCGCGCATGAATCTCGCCATGATGGCGCCGACCATGTTCGGCGCGCTGATCGCCTTTCTGTTGATCGGCTACCCGGTAGCGTTCGCGCTGGCGGCGGTCGGCCTCTTGTTCAGTTGGATCGGCATCCACTTTGAGCTGTTGCGCCCGGAACTGCTGCAGGCCTTGCCGCGCCAGGTGTTCGACATCATGCGCAACGACACCCTGTTGGCGATCCCGTTCTTCACCTTCATGGGGCTGATCCTGGAACGTTCCGGCATGGCCGAGGACATGCTCGACACTATCGGCCAGCTGTTCGGCAAGGTGCGCGGCGGCCTGGCCTACGCGGTGATCTTCGTCGGCGCGCTGCTGGCGGCCACCACCGGCGTGGTGGCGGCGTCGGTGATCTCGATGGGCTTGATCTCGCTGCCGATCATGCTGCGCTACGGCTACGACCAGCGCGTCGCCACCGGCGTGATCGCCGCGTCCGGGACGCTGGCGCAGATCATCCCGCCGAGCCTGGTCCTGATCGTGCTGGCCGACCAGCTCGGCACCTCGGTCGGCGACATGTACGCCGGCGCGATGGCCCCCGGGCTGCTCTTGGTGGCGTTCTACGCGGCCTTTGTGCTGCTCGTCACGCTGGTCAAGCCGCACTGGGCGCCGGCGTTGCCGGAAGCGGCGCGCACGCTACGCGGCTTCGCGCTGGCGCGGCGCGCGCTGTTGGTGATGATCCCGCCGCTGCTGCTGATCTTCCTGGTGCTCGGCACCATCTTCCTTGGCCTCGCCACCCCGACCGAGGGCGGCGCGATGGGCGCGGTCGGCGCGCTGGTGCTGGCGCTGCTCAACCGCCGCTTGAACCTCACGCTGCTGCGTCAGGCGATGGATTCCACCATCAAGCTGACCACCTTCGTGGTGTTCATCCTGATCGGCGCGCGCGTGTTCCGCATCGCCTTCCTCGGCGTCGACGGCGACAAGTGGGTGGAGCACCTGTTCACCTCGCTACCGGGCGGCGCGGTCGGCTTCCTGTTGATCGTCAACCTGTTGGTGTTCGTGCTGGCGTTCTTCCTCGACTTCTTCGAGATCGCCTTCATCCTAGTGCCGCTGCTGGTGCCGGTGGCCGAGAGCCTGGGCATCAACCTGGTGTGGTTCGGCGTGATCCTGGGCGTCAACATGCAGACCTCGTTCATGCACCCGCCGTTCGGCTTTGCGCTGTTCTACCTGCGCAGCGTGGCGCCGAAGGAGGTGCAGTCGCGCAGCATCTATCTGGGCGCCATTCCCTTTGTGCTGATCCAGCTCGTGATGGTGGGGCTGCTGATCGCGATGCCGTCACTGGTGACCGGTTCGCTGCAGAAGGAGGCGACGCTGGACGAGGGCGCGGCGACCCAGATGATGGACCAGGTTGGTGGCAGCATGCTGCTCGATACGGCCGGCGATGCCTCGGCATCGGCGGGTGAAGCCTCCGCTGGGGATGCCTCGGCGCCGGCAGCCGAAGAAAGCGCCGACGTGCTCAAGCAACTGACCGGGCAGTGACAAAGAATCCGGCCCCGGTTGGGGCCGCATCACGCAAATAGAACGATAGGAGAAATAGCATGCAGAAACGGAGCTTTCTGAAGAGTGCCGCCGTGGTTGCCCTGATGGGCGCGCTGTTCGGTGGTAGCGCGCTGGCGGCCGAGGGGCCGACCGTGCGCTGGCGCCTGGCATCGAGCTTCCCCAAGAGCCTCGATACCATCTACGGCGCCGGCGAAACGCTGGCCACCCGGGTCAGCAGCCTGACCGGCGGCAAGTTCCAGATCCGCGTGTTCGCCGGCGGCGAGATCGTGCCGGGCACCCAGGTGCTGGACGCGGTGCAGAGCGGCACGGTCGAAGCCGGCCACACGTTCAGTTCCTACTACGTCGGCAAGAACAAGGCGTTTGCATTCGATGCCGTGCTGCCGTTCGGCCTCACCTCGCGCCAGCAGGCGGCGTGGATGTACTACGGCGGCGGGCTGCAACTGATGCGTGAACTGTATGGCCAGTACGGCGTGATCAACTTCCCGGGCGGCAACACCGGCACCCAGATGGGCGGCTGGTTCCGCAACGAGATCAAGAGCCTGGCCGACCTGAAGGGCCTGAAAATGCGCATCCCGGGCATGGGCGGCGAGGTGATGGCGCGCCTGGGCGCGGTGCCGCAGACCATCGCCGGCGGCGACATCTATCCGGCGCTGGAGAAGGGCACCATCGACGCCACTGAATGGGTCGGCCCGTACGACGACGAAAAGCTCGGCTTCTACAAGGTGGCCAAGCACTACTACTACCCGGGCTTCTGGGAGCCGGGTCCGCAACTGACGTTCCTGATCAACAAGAAGGAGTGGGACAAACTGCCGGCCGACTACAAGGCAGCATTCGAAACCGCAGCGGCCGAATCCAACATCCTGATGCAGGCCGAGTACGACGCCAAGAACCCGCATGCGCTGGTCAGCCTGCTGCAGAAGGGCGCCAAGCTGCACAAATTCCCGCAGGACGTGATGAAGGCCGCGCAGGTCGAGGCGTTCAAGCTGTATGACGAGGAAGCGGCCAAGAACCCGAGCTTTGCCAAGATCTACGCGTCATGGAAGAAGTTCCGCGCGTCCGAGCAGGCCTGGTTCAACCTGCCGGAAGCGAGCATGGAAAGCTTCATGTACAGCAACCGCGTCAAATAAGCGCGAGTCAAATAAACAAGATCGGAACTATCTGACAGCCGGATCGGAAGATTCCGGCTGGCATGCACCATAGGGATCGCTACTATCTGTGTGGCAGATGTATCCCTCTGTAGTATTGGCAGCTAGCGCTGTCTTCTGTCGTTATGGTGGCGTGGGCCTTGGCTCCGCCACCTTTTTTATTGTATCGAATGCCAGGCATTTTCAGTGAACAGGCCATAGTTCCCATCAAGATCGCCAATCGGAATTATCCTACAGCCGGCACGGAAGCTTCCGACTGCCGCCTCCTCTCCGCCTCTTTACCATCGTTTCTTATCCCGACCGACTCAAGGCAGCACAACGATACCAAGGCGCTAGTGGTTGGGTCCTCCACGAAGCGCTGCTCATTTGAAAAGGCCCTGCACTAAGGAGAGGATTTGGAATGAAGAAGCTGTCAATTGCCGTCGCAGTCGCGCTGGCCCTGCCGCTATCCGCCCATGCACTGGATTTCCAGGTGGGCAGCAACACGCAACTGTCGATTTCCGGCCTGCTGGCGGTCGGTCAGAAGTGGTCCAAGGTGGAGGACAACGGGCGCGGCACCAAGAACGAGCAGCGCCTGGACGACAACACCTCGCGCCTGATCTTTTCCGGCTCCACCGACCTCGGCAACGGGCTGAAGGCGATCGGCCGCATCGAAAGCCGCCTCACCACCGACACCCGCCCGTCCGATGCTCTGACCGAGGGGCAATCCCCGGTGACCACCCGCGTGGGCGACGCCACCGGCTGGGCCGACGGCGATACCTGGTTCGGCCTCGCCGGCCAGTGGGGCCAGGCCACCTTCGGCAAATCCACGCTCTATTACACCGACACCATGGCGGTGCCCAACTTCGGCCTCAACGGCGCGGGCGAATCGTACCGCACCTGGGATGTCCAGTCGCTCGCTACCTTCAACCTGCTGAGCGAAGTGGCCAACGGCACCACTCGCTACTACACCACCGGCATCACCCGCTCGCGCAACGTGCTGCGCTATGACTCGCCCAAGTTCGGCGGTCTGGATGGCAGCATCGCCTACACCAAGAACGCCGCGGGCGACGAACAGCACTGTGCAGCGACCGCCACCAGTTGCGCGGCCGACTACACGGCCGGCGGCACCTGGTACGGCCGTCTGCGCTACAACGATGGTCCGCTGACCGCCTCGCTGAGCCTGCTGGACCAGAAGCCGCAGGGCAGCACGCTCGATACGCGCGGCTACCGCCTGGGCGCCGGCTACACGCTGCCGTTCAACCTGAAGCTCGGCCTGGTGTATGACAACACCACGGTGAAGAACGGCGTGTCCACCGGCAAGGATGCCAAGCGCGGCGTGTGGATGCTGCCGGTCAGCTACGGCTTTGGCGACCATATGGCCTACCTGACCTACACCAAGGCCGGCAACACCTCCAACGTGGCTAACAGCGGCGCCAGCCAGCTCACCGTCGGCTACGACTACGCGCTGGCCAAGAACGCCTTTGCCGGCGTGTTCCTGACCAAGCTGAAGAATGACAGCAACGGCACCTATGTGCCTTACCTGTCCGGCACCGCGCTCGGCAGCAGCTCGCCGGCCAAGGGCGAGGGCTGGCACCAGCTGTCGTTCAACGTCAACTACTGGTTCTGAACCGTTTGCCAGGTGCAACCTTGACCGTCTTCGGGCTGACCATAGATTTTTTAGGCTCTGTTCGCGTTGAGCGTTGGTAATTTCTGAATGCCTTATCCTGCTTGGTTTTGCAGAGTGCTGCCCTATAGCCGCAAACCCAAGCTGGGAGTGGCTTTGAAGCGTGAAGGCCAAAAGTACCAACGATGAACGCGAACAGAACCAATTTTAAAATAACAGAGTCTTGCCGGGTTTTGACGGCATGGCTCGGTGCGCTGCAATAAAAAAACCAAGCGCTTGCTTTAATTTTGTCTGACATCAGGATGGGGTGATGGTCAAGCAAGTGCTTGGTTGTTTTGCCTGACCCGAGGCCGCTACCGGCACGGTCTCTCATGGCTCCGTTTATTGTTGGAAGGAATCCCCTCATGTCCACTCCCGGCCTGCGTTTTCGTGAAGCGGTCAAAACCGAACGTCCCCTGCAAGTAGTGGGTGCCATCAACGCCTACAGCGCGCGCGTGTTGATGGAAGGCTGGGTGCGCATACCCGGAGATGTATTGATCTAATGAATAAATCTTCTTAAGGAAAAAACCATGTCCCAGAAAGAAATCTTCATCGTTGGAGCCGCGCGCACCGCCATCGGCACCTTCGGCGGCTCGCTCAAGGATGTGCCCGCCACTCAGCTCGCCACCACCGCCGTGCGCGCCGCGATCGAGCGTGCCGGCGTGGCGCCGGATGCCATCGGCCACGTGGTGATGGGCAACGTGATCCCGACCGAACCGCGTGACGCCTATCTGTCGCGCGTGGCGGCGATGGATGCCTGCATCCCCAAGGAAACTCCGGCGTTCAACGTCAACCGGCTGTGCGGTTCCGGCCTGCAGGCCATTCTGATGGCGGCGCAGGCGATCCAGCTCGGTGATGCCGACCTCGCGGTCGGCGGCGGCGCCGAGTCGATGAGCCGTGGCCCCTACCTTATGCCGGGCGCGCGCTGGGGCACCCGCATGGGCAACGCTCAGATGGTCGACTATATGCTCGGCATCCTGCACGACCCGTGGCAGCAGATCCATATGGGGGTGACCGCCGAGAACGTCGCCACGCGCTACGGCATCAGCCGCGAGATGCAGGACGCGCTGGCGCTGGAAAGCCAGCAGCGCGCCGCGCGCGCCATCGCCGCGGGCCGCTTCAAGGAACAGATCGTGCCGGTCGAGATCGCCAGCCGCAAGGGCACGGTCTTGTTCGATACTGACGAGCACGTGCGCGCCGATGCTTCGCTGGAGCAGCTCGCCAAGATGAAGCCGGCGTTCCAGAAAGATGGGACCGTTACCGCTGGGAACGCCTCCGGCCTCAACGACGGCGGCGCCGCCGTGGTGCTGGCCAGCTACGACCGTGTGCAGGCGCTCGGTCTGACGCCGCTGGCACGGCTGGTGGCCTGGGGCCACGCCGGGGTGGAGCCGGACCACATGGGTATCGGCCCGGTGCCGGCCAGCCGCATCGCCTTGCAGCGCGCCGGCCTGACCGTGAACGATCTGGATGTCATCGAATCGAACGAGGCGTTCGCTGCCCAGGCCTGCGCGGTGGCCAAGGAACTCGGCTTCGACCCGGCCAAGGTCAACCCGAACGGCTCCGGCATCTCGCTCGGCCACCCGGTCGGCGCTACCGGCGCCATCATCACCACCAAGGCGGTCTACGAGCTGCACCGTACCGGCGGACGCTACGCGCTGGTGACCATGTGCATCGGCGGCGGCCAGGGCATCGCGGCGGTGTTCGAGCGCGTGTAAGGCAGTTGGCGAAGCGCTGGCCACGGCAAGTTCAGGCGCAGCATTCTTGGGATGCTGCGCCGTTTATGCCATGCGTGAGTCGTACAGCCACTTGCGAACCTTCTTCGCGTGGATACGTGATGCTTCCGGGTGTTTGGGATTGATGAGGATGTTCCGCTCTTCGGGAACGATGATCGAGAGGACGAGCAATACGGCCGAGCGGCTTTTTCTCACCCATACATCGCCATAGTCCAGGTTCACTTTGCCCGTTGGCACAGCATCCCAGCCGATCAGCCCGGGGGCTTAACCGCCTGGGCTCGAGAAAGGATGGGAAGTAAGTGCCGCTGCGCAGCTTTGGCACTTGCAGTTCGAGCGTGCCGAGTCGGCTATGGAGGAGGCGGTCACGGTAACCATTGCGATAGGCTTGGCGATCCCCGTTGCGCTCATGCAGGTCCGCGCCGATCTGGTTCGTGACCTCGCATTCCATCAGGTCGGCGAGCACCGACTCCACCAGTGAGCGCAGAAAATCGCCTCCGCCCTGTTGCTTCAAACGCTCCACAAATGCCATGCTGTCGTTGGCCATCGAGTTCTCCATTGGGTAAGTCTGATTCTTCGCAAAATCAACCTTACCGGAGTTCGTCGATGGCCTTCTACCATCTGCCTGCATTTACACCACTTCCGTGGACTCTATCGGCTAGGAGTGCAAACAAGCGCGTTAATTCTCCCTCTGACGAACCCAACTCCCGGCGCACCCCCGCCTGCTCCTTGCTATATCGCTGCTTGACTCCCCGCAGGTCTGCGTGGTGTGGATCACACCTTCTTCATCAATAAACGTTTCCGCCAGCCAAAGCCGACCCTCGTCGTCGCGGTGGCTCGCCTTCGCCATTCTGCTCAGCCCATCTGCCGTGCCCGGCATCAGCCATTCCTGGGGGACGTCATGGTGGCTCTCTGAGCACGAGATCGGTCTGATCCGTTCCCCTTTGGAAGTTGGGGATGACGACGTCAATGGTCTAACCTTTATTTGATGAATAGTGAAGGAGAGGATGGTGCAACACTGCGCGCGTATGGATGGCGACGGCTAGCCGGCAGCTCTCGGAGGCGAACAGACCGCGCCGTCAGCACGCAGCTGCCGCTGCCGTGGGTTGGGGTGCCGACCGCAAGTCGTGAGCGAAAGAGGAGTAACGGATGAAACCCCACAACAGTATTCGGACCGGTCAATCGTGCGCGAGCGATCCGCGTGAGGCGGTCAGGGAGTTTTTTGCGCAGGTGGCGCAACCGGGCATGGGGCTGGTTCTTTTCTTCTGTTCCAGCGAGTACGACCTCGACGTGCTGGCCGAGGAGATGGACCGGTTGTTTGCCGGGGTGCAGGTGGTGGGGTGCACCACGGCAGGGGAGATTGGTCCGCTCGGTTACCGTGAGCACAGCATTTCCGGGGTGAGTTTTCCGGCAGGGGAGTTTACTGCCGTGAGTGGCCGTATCGAGCACTTGCAGCGGTTCGAATTCGCCAAGGGGCAGGCTTTCGCCATAGCCCAGTTGCAGAGGCTGGAAAGCATGGCGCCGCAAGCAAGCCCGCAGAACAGCGTGGCCTTTCTGCTGGTCGACGGTCTGTCGATACGCGAAGAGCCGGTGGCGCGTGCCTTGCAAAACGCCCTCGGCCGCTTGCCGCTGATTGGCGGCTCGGCCGGCGATGGTTTGAACTTCGGCAGCACCCATGTTTATTTCGGTGGGCGCTTTCATCGCGACAGTGCGGTCATGATTCTGCTGACCACCCCCTTGCCTCTTCGCATATTCAAGATCCAGCACTTCGTGCCTACCGAAGAAAGGCTGGTCGTCACTGCCGCCGACATTGCCAATCGCGTCGTCACGGAAATCAATGGCCTGCCTGCCGCGGAGGAGTATGCCAGGGTGGTCGGTGTCGCCGCTCGCGATCTGGACGCGACACGTTTCGCGGCGTCCCCCGTGGTGGTGCTCATAGATAGCACGAACTATGTGCGTTCCATCCAGAAGGTCAACCCGGACGGCAGTTTGACCTTTTACTGTGCCATCGAGGAGGGGCTGGTTTTGCGCGTGGCACACGGGGTCGATCTGGTGCTCAACATGGAGCAGTCCTTCGCCGCGATTCAAAACGAAATCGGCCCGCCGCAACTGGTCATCGGCTGTGACTGCATCCTGCGCAAACTGGAGATTGCGCAAAGCGGGCTCACCGATCATGTCGGCGAGATCTTCAAGCATAACAATGCGATAGGGTTCAACACCTATGGCGAGCAGTATCGCGGCATCCATGTCAATCAGACGCTGACCGGCATCGCCATCGGCGCCACCATTCCGGAACTGCACAATGGCTGAACGAGAGCCACCGCCCGGCGCCGACGAGGTGACGTTGCGGGCCGAGATTGCCCGGCTGAACAAGGTCATCCAGGCGCTGATGAACCATGCCGAGCGCAGCACCAATGCGCATTCCTCCGATTTCGGGTTGTTCCAGACTGCGATCATGCTGGAGGAACAGGTGCGTCGCCGTACCGAGGATCTGGAGGCAGCGCTAAGCGAGAACGAAAAAGTCACGCGCGCCTTGCGTGAATCGGAGGCGAGGTTCCGCGGCGTGGTGAGTCAATCCCTGGTCGGGATCGCCATCATCGAGAGCGGGAAGTTCAGTTATAGCAATCCCAAGTTCGACGAGATTTTCGGCTACAGCGCCGAGGAAATCGGCAAGTTGGGTCCGCTTGACGTCGCCATCGAAGAAGACCGGCCGCTGGTCGCGGAACAATTGCGCAAGCGTCTCAGCGGTGAAGTGGAACGGGTCGATTATGTGTTCCGCGGGCAGCGCAAGGACGGGGCCGTGATCGATGTCGAGATTCAGAGCAGCGCGATGGAGGTCGGCGGGGCCCTGGCGATCATCAGCCTCGCCATGGACATTACCGAGCGTATCCGCGCCGAGCGCGAAGTGCTGGCCTTGCAGGAGCAACTGCGCGAACAATCCACTCACGATGCCCTCACGGGGCTCTACAACCGCCGCTATCTGGACGAGACCCTGGGCCGCGGATTGATGCTGGCGCAGCGCCAGGGTCATTCCGTCAGTGTGATCATGGGCGACCTCGATCACTTCAAGTCCATCAATGACCGGTACGGCCATCTGGCCGGGGATGAGGCGCTGAGGGTCTTCGGCGACTTGATGAGGCGCCATGCGCGGGGAAGCGATATCTATTGTCGTTATGGTGGGGAAGAGTTTCTGCTGGTGCTGCCTGGCATGGATGAAAAGGCTGCCTGCGAGCGTGCCGAGCAATTGCGCCGGGAAATAGCGGCGACACCGGTGACGTTCGGTGGCACAACTTTTGCGGTGACGGCATCATTCGGCGTGGCCTCGTTCCCTCGGCATGGCATGAATGACGATGAGTTGATCGCTGCCGCCGATAAGGCGCTTTACGACGCGAAAGAGGGCGGCCGCAATCAGGTCCGAAGTTGTGCCGCATCGGGCGCGAGCCTCTTGCAAGGAGTGAGGTAGCCGGAAAGGCCGGCATGCTTTGGCTAAGGCCAGGGCACACCGCCGGCGGTGCGCAGCGCATTGAGCAGCGTGCGCGCCAGCCGTGCGCCGATGAAACCAGCTCCACCGGTAATCAGCACTTTCATCGTTGTGCCTCCTTGTACGGCTGAAACCATCCCAGCCCGGCCGAGGTACCGGCTCGCGGCCGGTATTCGCAGCCGACGTAGCCGTCGTAGCCCAGCTCGTCGAGCAGCGCGAACAGGTAGGGGTAGTTGAGTTCTCCGCTGTCCGGCTCGTGGCGCTCCGGTACGCCGGCGATCTGGACGTGGCCGACGCCGGCGAAATGGCGACGCAGGCGCATGGCGATGTCGCCCTCCATGATCTGGCAGTGGTACCAATCCATCTGCACTTTCAGATTGGGCTCGCCCGCCTCGGCCACGATGTCGTGCGCCTGCTGCTGGTAGTTGAGGAAGTAGCCCGGCATGTCGCGGTTGTTGATCGGTTCGATCAACAGTGTGATGCCCTGCGCGGCGCAGCGGCGTGCCGCCAGACGCAGGTTGGCGACGAAGGTGGCGCGCATCGCGGCGAGGTCGGCGCCTTGTGGCACCAGTCCGGCCATCGCGTGCAGGCGGCTGCAGCCGGTCGCGTCGGCGTAGGCGAGGGCAAGCTCGACCGAGGCGGCGAACTCGGCCTCGCGTCCCGGCAGGGCGGCGATGCCGCGCTCGCCGGCCGCCCAGTCGCCCGGCGGCAGATTGAACAGCGCCTGGGTCAGGCCGTGGGCGTCGAGGCGGGAGGCGATGCCCGCCGCCGGGTAGTCGTAGGGAAACAGGTACTCGACCGCACGAAACCCGTCTTGCGCCGCCGCCGCGAAGCGGTCGAGAAAGGCGTGTTCCGGGTACATCATGGTCAGATTGGCGGCAAATTGCGGCATGGCGATCTCTTTGCTTCAGCTAGTAATTATTCGGGCAACCTGGATTTCAACAGCGGCGAAGAGACCCAAGGCGTGGCACCCGGAGGAGTGTACTCGCGTACACGAGGATTCCAGACCCCGCACAACGCCGTATTGGATCTCTGCCGTCATGTTGAAACCAAGTTTAGCGGTTGACCAGCTTGGCGGGGGTTTTCAGCACCGCGATGGAGCCGATCACCAGACTGGCGGCCAGGACGTACATGCCGGTGTAGGGGCGAGGCCGAGGCTGCCGTCGACCTGGCCCTGTGGTTCAGCATCAGTTCGCGCAGCCGCAGGGCGTTGTCCGGTATGCCGTTCACGCTCTGCTCAGAGCATGCCCTGGTAGCGCTTGCGGTCGGTGATCGGAGAAATCTCGAACTGCGCCTTGTACTTGGTGGCGAAGTGGGTGGTGGAGACAAAGCCGGTGTTGGCGCACACCTCCTCGAGCGGCTTGGCGGTGCGGTAGAGCAGCTGCCGCGCGCGCAGCAGGCGGATTTCCATGTAGGCCTGGGCCGGGGTCTTGTTGAGGCGATCCTGGAACCAGCGCTCCAGTTGCCGCACCGAGACCGAGAGGTAGGCGGCGATCTCGGCGATCGACAGCGTCTCTTCGATATTGCTCTCCATCAGTTGCAGCGCTTCTTCCAGCTTGGGTAGCTCCGTGCCCTGGTATTGCCGCAGCGAGGCGCGCTGGCGCTGTTCGTGGCTGCGTTTCTCCGCCACCAGGAGTTCCAGTACGCGCGCGCCCAGGTTGCGAGTGCCGGGGGAGCGGCTGATCAGCTGCACCATCATGTCGAGCGGGGCGACCCCGCCGCTGCAGGTGTAGCGCTTGTTGTCCACCTCGTAGAGGCGGTTGGAGACGATCAGCTTGGGGAAGCGTTCCACCAGCAAGTCCTGGTCTTCCCAGTGGATGGTGCAGCGGTAGCCGTCAAGCAGGCCGGCGCGCGCCAGGTAGTAGCTGCCGGTATCGATGCCGCCCAGCGCCGCGCCCTTGCCGTCCTGGTAGCGCAGCCAGCGCGTGATGCCGAGGTTGCGCGGCTGGGGGATGGGGTTGGGGCCGACCACGAACACGGTGTCGAACACCTCGTTGTCGGCGATGGTGCCTTCGGTGAACACCCGGATGCCATCGCTGGAAGTGACCGAGTCGCCGTCCACCGACAGCAGCTTGAAGGTGTAGACCTTGCGCCCCACCACCATGTTGGCGATGCGCAGCGGGTCCACCGCGGTACTGAGTGCAATCAGGGAAAAGTCCTTGATCAGCAGAAAGCCGAAGGTGGTGACCTGCAGATTATGGATGCCGTTTGGAATCGGAGTAGGGGCGTTGTTCATGACGATCTCGAGGCGGCGGCCGGGTGGTGTTCTTGCGTGTGTGAACAGGCGATGGTGCCCGATTCGCGGCGTCGCGGCCAGACGCGCATCGTTCCCCTGTATCCCTTGGCCGCAGGCGGGTGGGAGGGGCGACACGGCGGGCCGTGGCGGTCTGCTTGCTAACGTATACAGAAAGTATTTTGTCGTAAACAAGAATTTCGATTTGTTCCAGAACCCTACTATCTATCTCGTCCACCGTGACAACACATCACAAGAGGAGAGAGTAAATGGAACTGGAAAGTCTGATCAAAATCGAGAACGGTGAGAAAGCCAAGCACACCTTCTCCGATGCCGAGTACGCCAACCGCCAGCGCAAGCTGCGCGAGCTGATGGCCAGCCAGAACATCGACAGCGTGCTGTTCACCTCGTACCACAACATCAACTACTACGCCGATTTCCTGTACTGCTCGTTCGGCCGCAAGTACGGCCTGGTGGTGACGGGCGACAAGGTGGTGTCGATCTCGGCCAACATCGATGGCGGCCAGCCGTGGCGCCGTACCGTCGGCGACTACAACGTGGTCTACACCGACTGGCAGCGCGACAACTTCTACCGCGCCGTGCAGCAGGAAATCCCCAACAAGGGCCGTGTCGGCCTCGAGTACGACCAGTTGCCGGTCGAGGCGCTGAACAAGCTGCGCGCCGCGCTGCCGTCGGTGGAGTTCGTCGACATCAGCGCCGCCACCATGCGCATGCGCATGATCAAGTCGGCCGAAGAGATCGCCCTGATCAAGCACGGCGCGCAGGTGTGCGACGTGGGTGGCGCGGCACTGGCCGCCGCGGTGCACGAAGGCGTGCCGGAACACGAGGTGGCGCTGGCCTCGACCCAGGCGATGGTGCGCGAGATCGCCCGCCGCTTCCCGGATTCCGAACTGATGGATACCTGGACTTGGTTCCAGTCCGGCATCAACACCGACGGCGCCCACAACCCGGTCACCACGCGCAAGGTGCAGAAGGGTGACATCCTCAGCCTCAACTGTTTCTCGATGATTTCCGGCTACTACACCGCGCTGGAACGCACCATGTTCTTCGACCACTGCCCGGACGCGCATCTGCGCCTGTGGAAGATCAACGTCGAGGTGCACGAAGCGGGCCTTGAGCTGATCAAGCCGGGCGCGGTCTGCGGCGAAATCGCCAAGGAACTCAACAAGATCTACGAGAAGTACGACCTGCTCAAGTACCGCACCTTCGGCTACGGCCACTCCTTCGGCGTGCTGAGCCACTACTACGGCCGTGAAGCCGGGCTGGAACTGCGCGAGGACATCGACACCGTGCTCGAGCCGAACATGGTGGTGTCGATGGAGCCGATGATCATGCTGCCGGAAGGCATGCCGGGCGCCGGCGGCTACCGCGAGCACGACATCCTGGTGGTGCACGAGAACGGCGCGGAGAACATCACCGGCTTCAAGTACGGCCCTGAGCACAACATCATCAAGGCCTGATTTTTAGGCTGGCAGCACACTCCGGCGGCACTCGACTGCCGCCGGAGACAAAGACAAGAAACACGAAGGAGATGCAGGATGTTCTCGCAAGATCAGACCATTGCGGAGTTCGATGACGCCTTGTGGAGTGCGCTGGAGGCGGAACGCCAACGCCAGGAAGACCACATCGAACTCATCGCTTCGGAAAACTACACCAGTCCGCGCGTGATGCAGGCGCAGGGCTCGGTGCTCACCAACAAGTACGCCGAAGGCTACCCGGGCAAGCGCTACTACGGCGGCTGCGAGCACGTCGACGTGGTCGAGCAGCTCGCCATCGACCGCGCCAAGCAACTGTTCGGTGCCGACTACGCCAACGTGCAGCCGCACTCGGGCAGCCAGGCCAACGCCGCGGTCTACATGGCCCTGCTGGAACCGCACGACACCGTGCTCGGCATGAGCCTGGCGCATGGCGGCCACCTCACCCACGGCGCCAAGGTCAATTTCTCCGGCAAGATCTACAACGCCGTGCAGTACGGCCTCAACCCGGACACCGGACTGATTGATTACGACGAAGTGCAAAGGTTGGCCGAAGAACACCGACCGAAGATGATCGTGGCCGGCTTCTCTGCCTACGCTCGCGTGCTCGACTTCGCCCGCTTCCGCGAGATCGCCGACAGCGTCGGCGCCTACCTGTTCGTCGACATGGCCCACGTGGCGGGCCTGGTTGCCGCCGGGCTGTACCCGAACCCGGTGCCGTTCGCCGACGTCGTCACCACCACCACCCACAAGACCCTGCGTGGCCCGCGCGGCGGCCTGATCCTGGCCAAGAGCAACCCGGAGCTGGAGAAGAAGTTCAGCTCGCTGGTGTTCCCCGGCATCCAGGGCGGCCCGTTGATGCACGTCATCGCCGCCAAGGCGGTGGCCTTCCTCGAGGCGCTGCAGCCCGAGTTCAAGGACTATCAACGCCGCGTGATCGCCAACGCCCGCGCCATGGTTACGGTATTCCAGGAGCGCGGCTACGAGGTGGTGTCCGGCGGCACCGACGACCACCTGTTCCTGCTCAGCCTGATCAACAAGGGTATCACCGGCAAGGATGCCGACGCGGCGCTGGGCCGGGCGCACATCACGGTGAACAAGAACGCCGTGCCGAACGATCCGCAAAGCCCGTTCGTCACCAGCGGCATCCGCATCGGCTCACCGGCGATCACCACGCGCGGCTTCACCGAGTACGAGTCGGCGCGCACCGCGACGCTGATCTGCGACGTGCTCGACAACCTCGGCAACGAAGAGGTCGTCGCCGCGGTGCGTGCCCAGGTGGCCGCGCTGTGCCGTGATTTCCCCGTCTACCAGCGACGCTGAGAGGCCGCCATGAACGTCAGCACATTCGACCTGTTCAAGATCGGTATCGGACCCTCCAGTTCGCACACCGTCGGCCCGATGATCGCCGCCCAGCACTTTGCCGCGCGCCTGCAGCAGTGCGGCGTGCTGCCGCAGGTGGCGGTGGTCGAGATCCGGCTGCACGGGGCGCTGGCCGCCACCGGCAAGGGGCATGGTACCGACAAGGCGGTACTGCTGGGCCTCGAGGGCAATGTGCCCGACAAGATCGACCCGGACTACGCCGAGGCCCGCCTGGCCGAGATCCGCGCCACGCAGTGCCTCAAGGTGATGGGGGTGCACCCGGTGGTGTTCGCGGAGAAGCTGCGCCTGGTGTTCCTGCCGCGCGAGAACCTGCCCGTGCACACCAACGGCCTGCGCCTGATCGCCAGCGGCGCCGGCGGCACCCCGCTGCTGGAAGAAGTGTACTACTCGATCGGCGGCGGCTTCGTCATCGACGCGGCCGGGCGCCGTCTCAACGGCCTGTTGCCGTCGCGCCCGGTGCCGCACCCGTTCAAATCCGGCGTCGACCTGCTACGCCTCTCCGGCGAGAGCGGCCTGACCATCGCCCAGCTGATGTTCGAGAACGAACAGGCCTGGCGCGAGCCGGACGAGATCCGCCAGCAGTTGCTGGCGATCGCCGAGACCATGGCGGCGGCGGTCAAGCGCGGCTGCGCCACCGAAGGCGTGCTGCCGGGACCGTTGAAGGTCAAGCGGCGCGCCCCCGAGCTCTACCAGACGCTCAAGGCACAGACGGAGGCCAGCCTGCGCGATCCGCTGTCGATGATCGACTGGATCAACCTCTACGCCATGGCGGTGAACGAGGAAAACGCCGCTGGCGGCTGCATCGTCACGGCACCGACCAACGGCGCGGCCGGCATCATCCCGGCGGTGCTGCACTACTACACCAAATTCGTGCCCGGCTCGACCCAGCAGGGGGTGATGGACTTCCTGCTCACCGCGGCGGCGATCGGCATCCTCTACAAGGAAAACGCCTCGATCTCCGGCGCCGAGGTCGGTTGCCAGGGCGAGGTCGGGGTGGCCTGTTCGATGGCCGCCGCCGCGCTTACCGCCGTGCTGGGCGGCACCCCGGAACAGATCGAGAACGCCGCGGAAATCGGCATGGAACACAACCTCGGCATGACCTGCGACCCGGTCGGCGGCCAGGTGCAGATTCCCTGCATCGAGCGCAACGCCATGGGGGCGATCAAGGCGGTGAACGCCGCGCGCATGGCGCTCAAGGGCAACGGCAAGCATTACGTCTCGCTCGACAAGGTCATCAAGACCATGCGCGAGACCGGCGCCGACATGAAGGCCAAGTACAAGGAGACCTCCCGCGGGGGGCTGGCGGTCAACGTCATCGAGTGTTGAGGTGAGACTATGAAACGTTATTCCATTTTCAGCCTGGTGCGTAACGGGCTGTCCTACCACGAGAACTGGCAACGTGCCTGGCGCAGTCCCGAGCCCAAGCGCGAGTACGACGTGGTGATCATCGGCGGCGGCGGCCACGGCCTCGCTACCGCCTACTATCTGGCCAAGGAGCACGGCATCACCAATGTCGCGGTGATCGAGAAGGGCTACCTGGGTGGCGGCAATACCGCGCGCAATACCACCATCGTGCGCTCCAACTACCTGTGGGACGAAGCGGCGCAGCTCTACGAGCACGCGCTGAAGCTGTGGGAGGGCCTGGCGCAGGACCTCAACTACAACGTGATGTTCAGCCAGCGCGGGGTGATGAACCTTGGCCACACGCTGCAGGACATGCGCGACATCGAGCGCCGTGTCGGGGCCAACCGCCTCAACGGCGTCGACGCCGAGGTGCTGACGCCGGAGCAGATCAAGGAGATCGTGCCCTGCATCAACCTCAACAGCCGCTATCCGGTGCTGGGCGCGTCGTTCCAGCCGCGCGCCGGGGTGGCGCGTCACGACGCGGTGGCCTGGGGTTTCGCCCGTGGCGCCGACAGCCGCGGCGTCGACATCATCCAGAACTGCGAGGTCACCGCCATCCGCCGCGACAACGGCGCGGTGGTCGGGGTGGAGACCACGCGCGGCTTCATCAAGGCCAAGAAGATCGGGGTGGTGGCGGCCGGCAACTCGAGCGTGCTGGCGGCCATGGCCGACATCCGCCTGCCGCTGGAGAGCCATCCCTTGCAGGCGCTGGTGTCGGAGCCGATCAAGCCCGTCATCAACACGGTGATCATGTCCAACGCGGTGCACGCCTACATCAGCCAGTCCGACAAGGGCGACCTGGTGATCGGCGCCGGCATCGACCAGTACACCGGCTACGGCCAGCGCGGCAGCTTCCACACCATCGAGGGCACGTTGCAGGCGATCGTCGAGATGTTCCCGATCTTCAGCCGCGTGCGCATGAACCGCCAGTGGGGCGGCATCGTCGACGTCTCGCCGGACGCCTGCCCGATCATCAGCAAGACCCCGGTCAAGGGGCTCTACTTCAACTGCGGCTGGGGCACCGGCGGCTTCAAGGCCACGCCGGGGTCGGGGCACGTGTTCGCCCACACCATCGCCACCGACAACCCGCACCCGCTCAATGCCGCGTTCGCGCTGGACCGCTTCTATTCCGGCCACCTCATCGACGAGCACGGTGCGGCTGCGGTCGCCCACTGATCAGGAGAACCACCATGTTGCAGATTACTTGTCCCTGGTGCGGGCCGCGCGCCGAGAGCGAATTCAGCTGCGGCGGCGAAGCCGACATCGTGCGCCCGTTGGAGAGCGAGAAGCTGTCCGACGAAGCGTGGGGCGACTACGTGTTCATGCGCAAGAACACCAAGGGTATCCACAAGGAGCAGTGGTTCCACGCCTCCGGCTGCCGCCGCTGGTTCAACGCCGAGCGTGACACCGTGACTTACCAATTCATCCGTACCTACCCCATCGGGGCAGGGGCGTCGGGAGATTCTCATGGCGCAGACTAACCGTATTCCGCAAGGCGGCCGCATCAACCGCGCCGTCCCGCTGACGTTCCACTTCAACGGCAAGACCTACCAGGGCTTCGAGGGCGACACCCTTGCCTCGGCGCTGCTCGCCAACGACGTGCACTTCGTCGCGCGCAGCTGGAAGTACCATCGCCCGCGCGGCATCATCACCGCCGGCGTCGAGGAGCCGAACGCGCTGGTGCAGCTCGAATCCGGCGCCTACGAGGTGCCCAACGCCCGCGCCACCGAGCTCGAGCTGTACGACGGACTGAGCGCGAAGAGCGTCAACGCCAAGCCGAGCCTGGAGAAGGACCGCCTCGCGGTGAACCAGAAGATCGCCCGTTTCATCCCGGCCGGCTTCTACTACAAGACCTTCATGTGGCCGCAGAAGATGTGGCCGAAGTACGAGGAGTTCATCCGCGAGGCCGCCGGTCTGGGCGAAGCGCCGACCGCGCTCGATGCCGACCGCTACGACAAGATGTACGCCCACTGCGACGTGCTGGTGGTGGGCGGCGGCCCGGCCGGGCTCGCCGCCGCCTGGATCGCCGGCCGCGCCGGCGCCCGGGTGATCCTCGCCGACAACCAGTCGGAACTGGGCGGCAGCCTGCTCAGCCAGCCGGCCAGTATCGACGGCCTGCCGGGGCTGGAGTGGGTGGCGCGGATCGAGGCGGAACTGGCGGCGATGCCCGAGGTGCAGGTATTGCGGCGCAGCACCGTGTTCGGCTACCAGGATCACAACCTGCTGACCATCTGCGAGCGCAAGACCGACCACCTGCCGCTGGCGCGGCGCCACGGCATCCGCGAACGGGTGTGGAAGGTGCGCGCCCAGCGCGTGATCCTCGCCACCGGCGCCCACGAGCGTCCGCTGGTGTTCGCCAACAACGATCTGCCGGGGGTGATGACCGCCTCCGCGGTGTCGACCTACCTGCGTCGTTTCGGCGTGCTGCCGGGCAAGCGCGCGGTGGTGTTCACCAACAACGACCAGGCCTACCAGACCGCGCTCGACCTGTACGAAGCCGGCGCCCGCGTCACCGTGATCGACCCGCGCACTGCCAGCTACGGCGACCTGCCGCAGCAGGCGCGCCGGCGCGGCATCGAGGTGAAGTACGGCGCGGTGGTGAGCCACGCCAGCGGCGATCTGCGCGTCAGCCGCGTCAAGCTCAGCCGTTACCAGGGCGGCCGCCTCGCCGGCGACGCCGGAACGCTCGATTGCGACCTGTTGGCGATGTCGGGCGGCTTCAACCCGGTGCTGCACCTGTTTGCCCAATCGGGCGGCAAGGCGCGCTGGGACGAGCAGAAAGCCTGCTTCGTGCCGGGCACGTCGGTGCAGGCAGAAACCAGCGCCGGCGCCTGCAATGGCGACTTCAGCCTGGCCCGGGTACTGAGCGGTGCCGTACAGGCTGCCCGCCGCTCGCTCGAGCTGGAGGGTTTCGCGCTGCCCACGCTGCCGGCCTGGTCGGTGGAGGAACAGGGCGAGGCCCCGCTGCTGCCGCTGTGGCTGGTCGGTGACCGCGACAAGGTTGGCCGAAGCGACAAGCAGTTCGTCGATTTCCAGAACGACGTCTCGGCCGCCGACATCTACCTGGCGGCGCGTGAAGGCTACCACTCGATCGAGCACGTCAAGCGCTATACCGCGATGGGCTTCGGTACCGACCAGGGCAAGCTCGGCAACATCAACGGCATGGCGATCCTGGCCGAGGCGCTGGGCCAGAGTATCCCCGAGACCGGCACCACCACGTTCCGGCCGAACTTCACGCCGGTCAGCTTCGGTGCCATCGCCGGGCGCGAACTGGGCGGTTTTCTCGACCCGATCCGCAAGACCTGCCTGCACGAATGGCACGTCGAGCAGGGCGCGCTGTTCGAGGACGTCGGGCAGTGGAAGCGCCCGTGGTACTACCCGAAGAAAGGCGAAGACCTGCACGCCGCGGTGGCGCGCGAGTGTCTGGCGGTGCGCAACAGCGTTGGCATGCTCGATGCCTCGACGCTCGGCAAGATCGACATCCAGGGCCCGGACGCCGCTACCTTGCTCAACTGGCTCTACACCAACCCGTGGAGCAAGCTCGAGGTCGGCAAGTGCCGCTACGGCCTGATGCTGGACGAGAACGGCATGGTGTTCGACGACGGCGTCACCACGCGCCTGGGTGAGCAGCACTACCTGATGACCACCACCTCCGGCGGCGCGGCGCGCGTGCTCAACTGGATGGAGCGCTGGCTGCAGACCGAGTGGCCGCACCTCAAGGTGCATCTGACCACCGTCACCGACCACTGGGCGACCTTCGCCGTGGCCGGCCCGAACAGCCGCCGCGTGCTGCAGAAGGTGTGCAGTGACATCGACTTCGCGCCGCAGGCCTTCCCGTTCATGAGCTACCGCAACGGCACCGTGGCCGGGGTGGCGGCGCGCGTGATGCGCATCAGCTTCTCGGGCGAACTCGCCTACGAAGTCAACGTGCCGGCCAACCTCGGCCGCAAGGTGTGGGAGGCGCTGATGGCGGCCGGCGCCGAGTTCGGCATCACCCCCTACGGCACCGAGACCATGCACGTGCTGCGCGCCGAGAAGGGCTACATCATCGTCGGCCAGGACACCGACGGCTCGGTCAGCCCGATCGACCTCGGTATGGAAGGCATGGTGTCCAAGACCAAGGACTTTCTCGGCAAGCGCTCGCTGTTCCGCTCCGACACCGTGCGCAAGGACCGCAAGCAGCTGGTCGGCCTCAAGCCGGTCGACCCCAGGTTCGTGCTGCCGGAAGGCGGGCAGATCGTGGCGGCACCTACCAGCGGCGGCATCACGCTGATGCTGGGGCACGTCACCTCGAGCTACTTCAGCCCGATCCTGGAACGTTCCATCGCCATGGCGGTGATGAAGGGCGGGCAGTCGCGCCACGGCGAGCGTGTCTACGTGGCCTTGCGGGACGGGAGCAGCATCGAAGTCGAAGTGTGCAGCCCGGTGTTCTACGACGTCGAAGGAGGACGCCAACATGTCTGATCAGCTGATCCAGGAAGCCCCGCTGGTGGGCATTAAATCGAAACTGGCCACGGCCTTCGTCAAGGGGCCGAAAGACTTCGGCCTGGTCGAGCGCGCCTTCATGACCCACGTCACGCTGCGCGGTGACCCGGGCTCGGCGGCCTTCCGCCATGCGGTGGAAGAGGTGCTGCAGCTGGCCCTGCCCAGCGGCCAGACCATGACGGCCTCGGCCAGCGGTTGCAGCGCGGTATGGATGGGGCCGGACGAGTGGCTGATCCAGTCGGTCGAGGAGACCGGCCCCGAGCTGGAGCGGGCGCTGCGCCAAGCGCTCGCCGGCGAGCACCACGCCGTGGTCGACGTCAGCAGCGGCTACACCGTGTTCGAACTCTCCGGCAAGCGAGTGCGCGAGGTGCTGGCCAAGGGCTGCCCGCTCGACCTGCATCCCAAGGTGTTCCCGGTCGGCTGCAGTACGCAGAGCCACTACTTCAAGGCCGGCATCACCGTGCTGCACATCGCGGAGGATCTGTACCAGCTGGTGGTGCGGCGCAGCTTCGCCGAGTACGCCTGCCTGATGCTGCTCGACGCCGCCGACGAGTTCATCCGCTAGCCGGTCGCGGCAGGCCCGCGGCGCGGGCCTGCCTCCCGATCAACCGTCTTTGTAGAAAGCACCGATATGCAGCCACCAAGCCCTGTCTTGACCGGCCTGTGGGAGATCGTGATCGAGGGCCTCACCGCCCAGACCGTGGTCGGCATTCTCGAGCACGAGTGCGAGCCGCAGCCGGTGGTGATCGACGCCGTACTGCGCTACCGGCATCCCGGCGCGCCGCAGGACATTGCCGAGTGCCTTGACTACCACAGCTATTGCCAGGCGCTGTGTCACTACCTATCCAGCCAGCCCGGGACGGGTCTTGTCGAGCAGTTGGCACTTGACCTGCTGGAGCTGTCGTTCCGCCGTTTCCCCTCGCTGGAACAGGCGATGCTGACGCTGACGAAGCCCAATGCCGTGGCGCAGGCGCGGCAGGTGGGCGTGAAGGTGGTGTGGTCGCGCCAGGATTACCAGCACTGGCAGGCACGCCGCCGCGAAGCCGTCCGGCCGCAGCCGGCCTGGGCCTGAGGCGCATAAGGAGAGAAACATGGTATCCCGCAAACCTTCCCCGCAATTCAGCCTGACTCTGGACTGCCCGAGCGAAGCCGGCGAAGTGGCGGCGGCGGTCGAGTTCCTCGACCGGCGCGGCTGCTACATCGACGAGCTGGCCGTGTTCGACGATGAATGTCGCCAGCGCTTCTTCCTGCGCTGCCTGTTCCACCACCGTGCCGGCTCGCCGCTGGCGCTGAACGAACTGCAGCGCGATTTCGCCTCGATCGGGCAACGCTTCGGCATGCGCTGGGCGCTCCACGATCTGGCGGTCCGCCCCCGGGTGCTGATCATGGTATCGAAGCTCGACCACTGCCTGGCTGACCTGCTGTTCCGCTGGCGCATGGACGAACTGAAGATGGACGTGGTCGCCATCGTCTCCAACCATGACACGCTGGCCCCGTTGGCCGAAGCCAACGACATTCCCTTCCACCACCTGCCGCTCACGGCCGAGACCAAGTCCGAACAGGAGACGCGCTTGCGCGCCCTGATCGCCGAGTACGACGCCGAACTGGTGGTGCTGGCGCGTTACATGCAGGTGCTCTCGGCCGAGTTCAGCGCCGACTTCGCCGGGCGCGTGATCAACATCCACCACTCGTTCCTGCCCGGCTTCAAGGGCGCCAAGCCGTACCACCAGGCCTACGAGCGTGGCGTGAAGCTGATCGGCGCCACCGCCCACTTCGTCACCGACGAGCTGGATGAGGGGCCGATCATCGAGCAGGTGGTGGAGCGGGTCGACCATTCCTACGGCCCGGAGCGCCTGCTCGCCACCGGACGTGACGTCGAATGCCTGGCACTGGCCCGCGCGGTCAAGGCCTTTATCGAGAGGAGGGTATTCATCAACAGCAACCGCACCGTGGTGCTCTAGCCCGAGCGCGGCGCGCACGGGCCTCGAACACGGCGAGCCCGTGCCGTAAGCGTCCTGACGCCAGGACAAGGGTCAACAACTGGTTTTTACTTAGAGGAGATCGTCACCAGAGAAGGAATGACGCAGCTGCAGCTCCCCGTTTCCGAGCCATAGCGCCCGTCCCGCCCATGCCCGGGCAGGATCGTGTTCAGCCCATCATGCCGGCTCGCCTCACTGGAGAAAGGGCGAGGTCGACGCATGCCTGGATCGGTCCGGATTGGCGGCGGGCACTGAAACGTTTGTCGAGAAATTTAGTAGTCATGTGATCCAAAAAGTTCACAAAAACAGAGCAATGAACCGGATATTCCGCACTACTACAATCAGTTTGGAGGAGAAACCAAATGCACGACAACAAAGCAAACAGAAGTCGCAAGACCCTACCTAACCGCGGCTACGCCGCCGCGGGTAACGTCGGTACCTACCATGCCGGCGCCGACACCGGCAGCACCTTGAAAAGGGCGGCGATGGCCAGTTTCATCGGTAACTTCGTCGAGTGGTTCGATTATGCCGCCTACGGCTATCTCGCCACGATCATAGCCGTCGTCTTCTTTCCTCAAAGCGACCCGAAGGCCGGTCTGCTGGCGGCCTACGCCGTGTTCGCCATCTCGTTCATCATCCGCCCGATCGGGGGCATCATCTGGGGTCACTTCGGTGACAAGATAGGGCGGCGCAGCGCGCTGTCGCTATCGATCCTGATCATGTCGGCGTCGACCTTCCTGATCGCCCTGCTGCCGACCTACGCCCAGGTCGGTCTGTGGGCACCGATCCTGTTGCTGGTCATCCGCCTGGTGCAGGGCTTCTCGGCGGCCGGCGAGTATGCCGGGGCGTCGGCCTTCCTGGCGGAGTACGCCCCCGAGGGCAAGCGCGGCTTCTATACCAGCATGGTGCCGGCTAGTACCGCGGCCGGGCTGCTGTTTGGCTCGCTGTTCGTGGCGGTGATGCACGCTGTGCTGACCGTCGACCAGCTGCACTCCTGGGGCTGGCGCCTGCCGTTCCTGCTGGCGGCCCCGTTCGGCCTGATCGGCCGCTACATCCGGGTGCGCCTGGAGGACTCGCCCAAGTTCAAGGAGTTGGAAGGCAAGCACCATGTCGCCAAGACCCCGATCAAGGAGCTGATGACCGTGCACCTGGGCAAGGTGGTGGTCGCCTTCGCCGTGACCTGCCTCAACGCCGTGGCGTTCTATCTGGTGCTGAGTTACATGCCGACCTACCTCTCCACCGAGATGGGCATGGGCGAATCGGAGTCGTTCATCGCGGCGTCGATCTCGCTGGCGGCGTATATCGGCCTGATCTTCATGATGGGCTCGCTATCCGACCGTTTCGGCCGCAAGACCATGCTGATCCTGGCCTCGCTGCTGTTCATCGGCCTGACCCTGCCGCTGTTCCAGCAACTGCAGACGCTCGGCTTCATCGGCATCGTGCTGGTGCAGGTGGCGTTCGGCGCCATGTTGACGATGAACGACGGCACCCTGCCGTGCTTCCTGTCGGAAATCTTCCCGACCAAGGTGCGCTACAGCGGCTTCGCCTTTAGCTTCAACACTGCCAACGCCTTGTTCGGCGGCACCGCGCCGCTCGTGGCCACCTGGCTGATCCAGCAGACCGGCAACAAGATGGCGCCGGCCTGGTACCTGATGGTCGCCGCCGCGGTAGCACTGGTAGCCATTCTGGTGAGCCGAGAAACCTCGCGCCAGCCGCTGGCCGACGAGTAAGAAGCGCTTCGCGCTCCGGCGGCGTCGCCGGAGCGTGAGCGGTTCTCCGCACGCAGCCCATGCCGGCAGGGTAGTCGGCACGGCTGCGCCTACTTTCGCCGCGATCGGCTCCTGGGCGCCGATCGCGGCCCCTGTGTGCCGTAGCCGGCCATCGTCCGCTGCCATGAACCCCATCCCGTCCTGTCTTTTGCGTCCGGCAACCCGGAGCGCACCTTACGGCGCACAGCCAGCCACTGAGCGAAACCCCGCCATGAAGATACGTACCAAGCTGGTCCTGTGCTTCCTGCTGACTACCTTATTGCCGATATCGTTCATCGCCACCTTGTCCATACTGCAGGCGCGTTCGGAAGCGATGCAGCATTTCATCGACGCCAGCAGCCGCGAAATCCGCCAGATCGACAAGACCCTGAGCGGCTCGTTCCAGGCGGTATTCAACGATGTGGCGTTTTTTGCCGCGCTGCCGCAGATGGCGCAGCTCGGCCCCGAGATCAGCAACTTTTCCACGCTCTCCGGCGAGCAGCGCATGGCCTCGGCCGGCAAGCCCGGCAACGAAGGCGAGCTGTTCCGGCTGTTCCAGCAGTTCGGCCAGAGCCACCCCGAACTGGCTTACATCTATGTCGGCACCGAGCACGGCGGCATCGTGCAGTGGCCGGAAGGGAAGGTGAATGCCCCGTATGATCCGCGCAAGCGGGGGTGGTACGCGCAAGCCATGGCGAGCCCCGGGCGTAGCGTGCTGACCGATGCCTACTACTGGCCGGGCGACAACGCCACCATCGTCAGCGCGGCGCACGCCATCGAGCGCGACGGCCGCAAGTTCGGCGTGATGGCGATGGACGTGTCGCTCAAGGGGTTGACGGATATGGTGCGCCAGATTCGCATCGGCGAGAGCGGCTTCCTGATGCTGGTGCAGGGTAACGGCACGGTGCTGGTCGATCCGCTCAAGCCCGAGCACAACTTCAAGAAGCTGGCCGAGATCGACGGTGGCGCCTACGCGGCGTTGGCGCGGCTCGATGCCGGCCAGCTCGCCGTGACTGTGGGTGGCGAGGCGTACCAGGCGAACGTGATCAAGTCGCCGATGCTGGGCTGGAAGTTCATCGGCCTGGTCAAGCGCGCCGAGATCTACGCCCACGCCGAGCGCATGACCTGGACCATCGCGGCGATCAGCCTCGGCCTGGTGCTGGTGTTGTTGCTATTGGGTGTCTGGTTGGCCGGCCTCATTGCCCGGCCGGTACAGCAGGTGGCCGAGGGGCTGCACGCCATCGCCGCCGGGGACGGCGAGTTGACGCGCCGGCTCACGGTGACGTCGCGCGACGAAACCGCGACACTGGCGCAACGCTTCAACGGCATTCTCGACACCATCCTGCACCTGGTGCGGCAGACCAGCCTCAAGGCCGGCGAGGTGGGCGAGTCGGCCGAGCGCGTCGATCACGTCGCGCGCACCATGAGCCAGACAGCCCAGGCCCAGCTCGCGGTGCTGGAGAACGCCGCGACCTCGGTCAGCCGCATGGCGGACAGCGCTGAAGCGGTGGCGCGCAATTGCGAGCAGGCCGCCGCTGCGGCGCAGGACGGTCAGCAGTCTGTGCGGCAGGGCGAACAGGTAGTGGACGAAACCGTGGCCAGCGTCGAAGCCCTGAGTGCCACGCTGCGCCAGGCTTCGGCGTCGCTGCGGGAGCTGGAGGCCGCCGGGCAGGACATCACCGCCATCCTCGAGGTGATCCGTGGCATCGCCGACCAGACCAACCTCCTGGCGCTCAACGCCGCGATCGAGGCGGCACGCGCCGGCGAGCAGGGGCGCGGCTTTGCCGTGGTGGCGGACGAGGTGCGTTCGCTGGCGCAAAGCACACAGCAGTCGACGCGCCAGATCCAGGCCTTGCTCGACAAGCTCGGCCAGGGAACGCAGCTGGTGGCCCGGGAAATGGCGTGCAGCCTGGCACAGTCCGACGACACGGTGCTCAAGAGCGGCGCGGCGCGCCAGGCGTTTGCCCGTATCTCGCAGTCGGTGCGGGTGATCCACGAGATGAACGGGCAGATCGCGCGCGCCAGTACCGATCAGCATCAGGCCACGGCGCGGCTCTCCAGCGACATCGAGCATGTCTGCGGCGCGGCGCACCAGGTATCGCACCACGCCGACGAGGCAGCGAGCCACAGCGTGCAGCTGGTGGAGCTGGCGGGCGGGCTCGGCCAACTGGTGAGCCGCTTCAAGACCTGAGCCCGCCGTGGCGATCGATGATGGTTTCAGGAAGGAACATGTTTAGCGAACGACTCGATGCTTGCCCCGATCTGTTGGCGCTGCACGCCGCCGATCGGGCGCATTTCCCCTACCTGCTGATGTCCTCCGGCGAGCAGGGCTGGGATATGCTGTTTGCCCTGCCGGGAGAGACCCGGCTGTTTTACGACGGCGAGGGCGGCGCGTTCCTCGACGCGGTGCGCGCCATCACCCCGCAGCCGGTGGCCAATCCGCACGGCCTGCCCTTCGTCGGCGGTTGGTTCGTGTTTCTCGGCTACGACCTGCTGTCGGAGTTCGAGCCCAGCGTGCCCGCCGGCGTGCCGGACAGCTTTCCGCTGGCGGCGCTGGCGCGCGTGCCGGCCGCCGTGCTGGTCGACCGCGCCACGCAGCAAGGCTGGCTGGTGGCGGAGAGCGCCGAGGAGCTCACGGCGCTGCGTGCCAGGGTAAGCGTCGCACCAGCGTTCACACCGCACCCGGTGGCCTTGCAGCATCTCAGCGAGGACGACCCGAACTGGTACACCGATGCCGTGGTGCGCCTCAAGCGCTACATCCTCGAAGGCGACGTGTTCCAGGTCAACATCTCGCGCGGCTGGCGTGCCACGCTGGCGGACGGGGTGCGCGCCGCCGACCTGTTCGCCGCGCTGCGCCGCGCCAACCCGGCGCCGTTCTCGGCGCTGGCCGACTTTGGCGCTGCCCAGATCGTCAGCTCGTCGCCGGAGCGGCTGGTACGGGTCAAGGACGGCTGGGCCGAGACGCGGCCGATCGCCGGCACCCATCCGCGTTCGCCCGATCCGGTCGAGGACGCGGCGCTGAAGCAGCGGCTGATTTCCAGCACCAAGGAACGTGCCGAGCACGTCATGCTGATCGACCTCGAGCGCAACGACCTCGGCCGCATCAGCCAGCCGGGCACGGTGGAGGTCAACGAACTGATGGCGGTGGAAAGCTACGCCTACGTGCACCACATCGAATCGAACGTGAGGGGCAAGCTGCGCCCCGAGGTGGCGCCAGTCGACGTGTTCCGCGCGCTGTTCCCCGGCGGCACCATCACCGGCTGCCCCAAGGTGCGCACCATGCAGATCATCCGTGAGCTGGAGGCCGGTGCGCGCCGTGCCTACACCGGCAGCCTGGGTTACCTGAACCGCGACGGCAGCATGGACCTGAACATCCTGATCCGCACCTTCATGCAGGAGGGCCAGCAACTGCGCTTCCGCGCCGGCGGCGGCATCGTGGCCGACTCGGACCCCGAGCGCGAGTTGCAGGAAACCCGCCACAAGGCACGCGGCCTGCTGCGCGCGCTGGGCGTGGAGCAGGCCTGAGGCGTCGGCGCAGGCAAAAGGTTGGCCGAAGACGGTGTACGGCCGGCCTTGCCGCCACCAGGTGGGTGGCGCACCAGGCCGGCCTCTGCCGCCGCTAGCCGTGGGCAGTGCTACCGATCCTCACCGGTTCGCCCGAGCGGGCGCTGGCGTAGATCGCGTCGAGAATCTCCATCACGATCAGGCCTTCCTCGCCGGGGGCGGGGTGGGGGCGCTCGTTGAGAATCGCCTCGGCGTAATCGTGCATCGCAGAGTGCGCCTGTGCCGCCGACGGGTTGAGGTGCATGTCGAACTGCGCGCCGTCCTGCTCCATAAAGATGTGCGCGTCGAAGGTGTAGCCCTCGTTGAGGTTGTGCTGCAGCAGCCCGGCCTTGGTGCCCAAGAGGCGGGTTTCCATCAGCTCGGCTTCGCGGATGTTGGCGGCCCAGGAGGCTTCGAGCGCCAGCGTGGCGCCGTTGTCGAAGCGGATCAGCGCGGCGGCGAGGTCTTCGACGTCAAAGGCCTTGCCTGACCGTTCGGCCAGTTCGCGAGCGATCGGGTCGTAAGTGCTGCCCATCACCCAGGTCGGCTTCGGGTAACCCATCAGCCACAAGGCCAGGTCCAGCCGGTGCACGCCGAGGTCGATCAGCGGGCCGCCGCCGGCCAGGGCCTTGGTGCCGAACCAGCCGCCGAAGCCCGGCATGCCGCGCCGGCGGTGCCACACGGTGCGGCCGAAGTAGAAGTCGCCGAAGCGGCCGGCATCGACCTGGGCCTTGAGCGCCCGCGATTGTGCGGAAAAGCGGTAGGAGAAGTTGATCATCAGCCGCTTGCCGGCGCGCCGTGCCGCCTCCAGCATCTCGCGCCCCTCGGTGGCGTTCATCGCCATCGGCTTCTCGCACAGCACGTGGCAGCCGGCGTCGAAGGCCGCCAGCGTGAGTGCCTTGTGGTACTTGTTCGGGGTGCAGACGCTCACCACGTCGAGCTGCTCCGCTGCCAGCATCGCCTCGGCGCTGTCGTAGCGAGCCGGGATGGAGAACTGGTCGCCCACCTTGGCAAGCCGTTCGAGGTCGGGATCGGCGATCGCCACCACGTCCACGTTCGGGTGCTGCAGCCAGCCTTCGATGTGCAGGCGGCCGATGCCAAGGCCGATCACGCCGACGCGCAGACGGCGGCCATCCGCTGCCGCCGGCGCTGCCTTCACTTCCACCTGGTAGTTGTCGTTCATTCGATATCTCCCTTGCCCTGCAGGATGCCGACTTTGCCGAAGTTCACGGTCTTTTCGCTCAGTTTCTCCAGCGGTTCCACGCACGGGCAGCGGTCGACGATGTTGACGCGCGGCGCGGCCCACTGCACCGCGTTGGCCAGCACGCGCTGGACGTTGGCGTCGTGGTAGGTGGGGTAGGCTTCGTGACCGGGGCGGAAGTAGAACAGGCGCCCGTGACCGCGCTCCCAGCAGCAGCCGGAGCGGAACACTTCGCCGCCCTCGAACCACGAGATGAACACCGTGCTGTCCGGCAGCGGAATGTCGAAGCGCTCGCCGTACATCTCTTCGTAGGGCAGCTCGAAATACTCGCCGAGACCGGCGGCGATGGGATGCGAGGGCTCGACCACCCATACCCGTTCCTTCTCGTCCGCCTCGCGCCATTTGAGCGAGCAGTTCGTCCCCAAGAGACGGCGGAAGATCTTCGAGAAGTGGCCCGAGTGCAGCACGATCAGGCCCATGCCTTCGAGCACACGGCGCTGCACGCGCTCGACCACGGCATCGGACACCTGATCGTGCGCCTTGTGGCCCCACCACAGCAGCACGTCGCAGTTGGCGAGGCGTTCTTCGGACAGGCCGTGTTCGGGCTCGTCGAGGGTGGCGGTGGCGATGTCGAGCGGCAGCGCGCCGGGATTCAGTCCCGGTGTCTCGGCGAGCGCGGCGGCGATGGTGGTATGCAGGCCGTCGGGATAAATGGCGCGGACGGCCTCATTCTCCCGCTCGTGCCGGAATTCGTTCCAGACAATGACAGAAATCTTGGTTTTTAGCACAATGGCTCCCCAGAGTGGTTGCAACGTCGGATGGCGGCACGGAATGCCGCTGAGGCCCTTAACATGGATGAATCTGGTGGGCTGGCATGGAAAAGATTAGCCGGCCGGCTGGCCTGCCTTCAACGTGAATCAGCACTAAAAAACTGCGAAGAATGTCAAAAAACCTGGATCAATTGGTGTCGCCGCTCGAACCGGTCATCCGGCACGCGAGTTCCCGTCTGGTGGTATCCGAACAGGCGCCGCCGATGCGTGGCCTGTTGGCGGATTTCCTGCATGGTCTGGCGGACGGAACGCGCCCGCTGCGGCTGCCGAGCCCGGCGGGCGAGTGGGTGGCGCGTGGCGACGGACACTTCCATCTGGCGCCCGAGCTGTTCCTGCAGGTGGCAGGATGGACGCGCTTTCGTTTTCCACATGGGGAACTGCTGCTGGGGCCCGGCGAGGCGCTGGTGATGCCGCCCAAGCTGTTGCATGCCGAGCGCGTGGGGACGGGGGAGGACGGTACGCTGTTTTGCAACATCGTGGTGTACGCCGAGGGAACGACGCTGATCTGTCATGTCGCGCACGAGGAGGCGCCGGGCACGCCGGGCATCCTGCACCTGGAGGCGCGTCATCATGCCCAGGCGCAGAGCATCCACGACTGGCTGGCCGACGCCGCCAAGCTGGGCCGTGCGTCCGTGGCCCGAGCGGATGCGGGGGAGGCGCTGGATTGCGCCGCCATTCAGGCGCGTGCCCTGGTGGTGGCGGCCACCGCCGGCGTGCTGCGTCTGCTCGACGACCCGGCTGCCGATCCCCGGCAGGAACCGCCGCTGGTGGCGCGGGTACGCGTCTTGATCCAGAACCAGCTGGGCGATCACCAACTGAGCGTGCGCCGCCTGGCCGAGCAGTCGGGCTGCACCGCGGACTACCTGTCGCATGTGTTCAGCCAGGCCACCGGCGAGCACCTCGCCGGCTTCATCAACCGCCAGCGCATGGAGCGCGCAACGCGCCTGTTGAGCGAGAGTGGACTGGCCGGCAAGGAGGTGGCGTGGGCCTGCGGCTTTGCCACGCAGAGCTACTTCATCCGCACCTTCCGGGCGCATTTCGGCATGACGCCGAAGGTCTGGCGGGCCGGGCGGGGGGAGGGGGCTGGTGCGGCTGTGCCTGCCGCGGTGTAGCGGAGTCGTTTGAAATCGGCCCGAAACGGGGGTGGATCGGAGGCCATGAACGGGCAGGTTGCTTCAGTGTAAAGCCCGCTCGTACTGCCGCTGCAGCGTCTGTAGTCGTCCGCTGGCCTTGAGGCGGGCCAGGCAGCGGCGGAGCGTGTCGATCAGCGCCGGATCGCTGGTTAGGCGCGCCGTTCAAGCGCAGTGCAGTGAACATGAGCCATCCCGCTCTGTAACGGCAGGAAACACAGACTCAGGCGTCGTTTTTCGCCAATTTCCTTTTTCCAAATAATTCTTCCCCCTTTCCAAAGTTTATCTTTTTGTCATTTTGCTAGCATCAACCCCGATTACCAGAGGATTAAGGCGGGAGTGGTGCCGCTTGCCAACAACCCAGATACCCGTTCGGCCAGGGGGCATGGACAGCCAAGGGAGCTACAACCACCTCGTTGGCATACGGCAGCGTTATGTGACGAACCGGATCTCTCCTCTTCGTCAAGATCGCATCATCGCGCCGTCGCGATACCTGTAATATGCATTAGCAATTGTTGTTTTGCACAAATTATCGCTTGTCATTTTTCTGTTTTTGACAGAAATTTAATATTTGTGAGCCAAGTCATGCGGTAAAACTTTAAAAAAGGGTTGAGAATGAAAATTACCCACCGGCTTTTGTTGCTGATCGCCACTGCCATCGCCGGCAGCGTGTTCATCGGGGTCATGGCGCTCGGGCAGCTGCTCAGTGTCAACGAGGAACTGGCCTATACCAATGCCAACACGTTGCCCAGTCTTCAGGAACTCAACAAGAGTTCGGTGCGGTTTCTCAATTACCGCATCCTCTTGCTGGAACACATTGCCGCTACCGAGCCCGCTGCCAAGTCAAAACGGGAGTACGACATGGCTCAGCGGCGCAAGGACATGGAACAGTCGCTATCCCTCTATGAAACGATGATTGCCGATGAGGGGGAGCGCAAGGTATTCAACGCGGCCAAGCAGCAACTCGGGGAGTTTTTCTCTATCGCCGGCCAGGTCATCACGTTGTCCCGCCAAGACCGCATCGCCGAGGCCGGCCCTCAGCTGGGTGCGCTCAAAAAGGCGGGGCTGGCTGCCCGACTAGCCCTGGAAGCCAGCGTGAACTACAAGATCAAGGCGGCTGAACAGGGCAAGCTGCGGGCCGAAGGCACGGTTCGGCAGGCCAAACTTCTCGTCGGCGGCGCGGTGCTGGCGACCCTGCTCTTGACCAGCGTGCTGGGCTGGCTGATCTACCGCCAGATCAGCGGCGGGCTTGCCCGCGCCCAGCGCACCATTGGCGCCATCGAAGCGTCGCTCGACTTCACTCATCGTGCCGAGGTCAAGGGCCGCGACGAGGTCAGCCAGACGCTGACCGCCTTCAACCGCCTGATCGCCCGCCTGCAGGATAGCCTCAGAGAGCTGCAGCAAGGTGTGCAGGAAGTGGGCCAGTCCTCGGCCGAGTTGCTTGGTGCCTCGCAGCAGGTGGCCCGGAGTTCCGGCGTGCAGAGCGAATCGTCCTCGCACATGGCCGCCTCGGTCGAGCAGATGACGGTCAGCATCAACCATGTCGCCGAGCGTGCCGGCGAGGCCCGTCAGCTCTCCAGCGAGGCTGGTGACCGTGCCGAGAGCGGGCGCCAGGTGATCGGCCAGACCGTCAGCGATATTCATTCCATCGCCGCCGCGGTCGACACCGCCGCCGAGGACATCCGCCAGCTCGACGCCAAGAGCAAGGAAATCGTCTCGGTGATCAATGTCATCCGCGACGTCGCCGACCAGACCAACCTGCTGGCGCTGAACGCCGCCATCGAGGCGGCGCGCGCCGGTGAAACCGGACGCGGCTTCGCGGTAGTGGCGGACGAGGTGCGCAAGCTGGCCGAGCGCACCGCCGCCTCGACCCAGGAGATCGGCACCATCATCGGCACCATCCAGAGCGTGTCGGGCAGCGCGGTCGAGCGCATGCAGCACGCCGTGGCACGGGTCGAGCAGGGCGTGGCCGGTGCCAACTCGGCGCAGCAGTCGATGAGCAGCATCTCCGACTCGTCGGGCCACAGCGTGCGGCTGGTATCCGAAATCACCGAGGCGATCCGCGAGCAAGGCGAGGCGACTACCACCATCGCCCAGCAGGTGGAACAGGTGGCGCGGATGGCCGAGGAGAACAGCGGCGCGGCGACCCAGGCGGCGGCGCTGGCCGAGCGGCTGGAAGAGGTCTCCGGCCGCATGCACCAGGTGGTCAGCGCCTACCGGTTGTGAGAGCGGGCAGCGGGCAAGTCGGGGGAGGGATCACTGATTCCGCCGCCCTCTCAGCCCGTCTGGCAGAAGCGATCGTAGTCGATGTAGCCGGGGAAGGGGTGGCCGGAGGCGCAGTAGGGGCAGTCCGGGTCGGGCTGCAGTTCCAGTTCGGTGAATTGCGCCTGCAGGGCGTCGTAGCACAGCAGGCGGCCGACCAGCGGGTCGCCGATGCCGAGCAGCAGCTTGAGTGTTTCGGCCGCTTCGATCAGGCCGATCACCCCCGGTAGCACACCGAGCACGCCGGCCTCCACGCACGAGGGGGCGAACTGGGCCGGCGGCGGTTCCGGGTAGAGGCAGCGGTAGCACGGCCCGCGCCGTTTGCCGTAGCCGGGCCAGAACACGCTGGCCTGGCCCTCGAAGCGGTACACCGAACCGTGCACGTTGGGGATGCCGAGCTTCACGCAGGCGTCGTTCACCAGGTAGTGGGTCGTGAAGTTGTCCGAGCCGTCGACCACCACGTCGTAGCCGGCGAAGATGTCCTCGACGTTGTTGCTGGTGAGCCGGGTTTCGTAGGTCTCGACCTTGACGGTCGGGTTCAGCGCCTCGATGGCCTGGCGGGCCGAGAGCACCTTGGGCATGCCGATCTTCGTCTCGGTGTGCAGGATCTGGCGTTGCAGATTGCTGAGCTCGACCACGTCGTGATCGACGAAACCGAGCGTGCCCACGCCGGCCGCGCCGAGGTAGAAGGCGGCCGGGCAGCCCAGCCCGCCGGCGCCGATCAGCAGTACCTTGGAGGCGAGCAGCCGGGCCTGGCCGGCTTCGCCGACCTCGGGAAGGGTCAAATGGCGTGCGTAGCGCTCGCGCGCTTGGTGGTCGAGCGCCGAGGGGAGCTCGAACGGCAGCCCCTCGGCCTTCCAGCGCGAAAAGCCGCCGGCCATCGAGTAGAGCCGGCGGTATCCCAGCCGGGCCAGGCTGTCGGCGGCGAACAGCGAGCGTATGCCGCCGTCGCACATCAGCACCACCGGCTGGTCGAAGTCCGGAATGGCTTCCTCGACGCGTAGTTCCAGATAGCCGCGTCCGAGCCGGTGCGCGCCAGGCGGGCTGCCCTGCGCGATTTCGTCGGCCTCGCGCACGTCGACCAGCGCGGCGCCCTGCGTTTGCAGCCGCAGGGCCTCACCCGGGGTGACCTCGGCGATGCGCGTTTTCAGTTCTGCAAGCTGCTTGTCCTTGGCCTTCATGGGTGTCTCCTGCCGCGTCGGGAGCGGTTGCTGCTAAGAGCTGCTAACAAAACCCTCTTGGCGTTGTTGCTTGGCCTTGCCGTACTACTTGTACTGTCTGCGGCCGCGCGCCTAGCCAAGACCGTTGCACTGGGTTTTGTTAGCGGCTCTAAATCCCAGTATAGGAAGTGACGGCACTCCCCGATCATCGTCTCCGGTCGCCTCCGCCATGGACTAAAGTGAAGGGGCGATAGGCCGGCGTGCCGGCGAGGAGGTCGAGATGCAAAGCGGCAAACGTGAAGTCATCATTCCGGTACAGGAGGGAATTGCGCTCGAAGGTCATCTCGAGATTCCCCCCTCAGCGGTCGGCGTCGTGCTGTTTGCCCACGGCAGCGGCAGCGGACGCTTCAGCCCGCGCAACAATTACGTCGCCGAGGTGCTGCAGGAGGCCGGCATTGCCACCTTGCTGTTCGATCTCTTGACGCGTGAGGAGGACCAGGTCTACCAGACGCGCTTCGATATCGGGCTGCTCACCGAACGGCTGGAGGCGGCCACGGTCTGGCTGCAGCAGCAGACCGAGTTCGCTTCGCTACCGCTCGGCTATTTCGGCGCCAGCACCGGCGCGGCGGCGGCTTTGCGTGCGGCGGCACACCAGGGGGCGAACATTGCCGCCGTGGTGTCACGCGGCGGCCGCCCCGATCTGGCCGGCGCGACGGCGCTGGCCCAGGTGGTCAGCCCGACCCTGCTGCTGGTGGGTGAACTGGACACCGAGGTCATCCGCCTCAACCACGAGGCGCAGGCGCACATGCACTGTCCGACCTCGCTCGTCATCGTGCCCGGCGCTACCCATCTGTTCGAGGAGCCGGGCACGCTCACCGAGGTGGCGAATCAGGCCGCGCAGTGGCTGCGCACCCACCTGTCCCCCCATGGTACGCCGGCTTCCTGAAACCGCACCGGCATTCCCCTTCCCACTTCCTTCATGGCCACGCCGGTCCGCAGTGAATGGCCGGCGCGGGTCTTGTTGTTCCTGCCGCAACCAGACAGCGGGTCTACAATAAATTGAGGAATTGTTGCTTAGGGATGATTGCCATGTCCCCGCCTGTCATAACGCTGTCGCGCGGCGATGCCCTTATCGTGGTCGACGTGCAAAACGACTTCCTGCCCGGGGGACGGTTGGCGGTGGGCTGCGGCGACGAGGTGGTGCCGGTGCTTAACCGTTATATCGATGTGTTTGTGGCTCAGCGTTTGCCGGTATATGCCACCCGGGATTGGCATCCCCCCGACCATTGTTCGTTCATCCCGCAGGGGGGGCCGTGGCCGGCGCATTGCATCGCCGGCAGCGAGGGGGCTCAGTTCGCGCCAAGACTGCACCTGCCGCGCTCGACCGTCATCGTGTCGAAGGCGATGCATGCCAAGCGGGACGCCTATTCCGGCTTCGACGGCACGCGGCTGGAGCATGCGCTGCAGCGCAACGGGGTGGAGCGCCTGTTCGTCGGCGGGCTCGCCACCGACTACTGCGTGCTCAACACCGTGCGCGACGGCCTGAAGCTGGGGTTCACGGTGTGTCTGCTGGTCGACGCGATCCGCGCCGTCAACGTCGATCCGGACGACGGCGTGCGGGCCGAAGGCGAGATGTGCCGGCTCGGTGCCCATCCGGTGGTGTTCCAGGATATCGCGGCATGAACGGGTCGTCCGGCAGTGCGCTGCTGACCGATCTGTATCAGCTGACCATGCTGCAGGCCTATTTCGACGAGGGCATGACGGACACGGCGGTATTCGAGTGTTTCGTGCGCGCCCTGCCGCCGGGGCGCGATTTCCTGATCGCGGCGGGTCTGGAGCAGGTGCTGGAATACGTCGAGGGGTTGCACTTTGCCCCCGACGAGCTCGACTGGCTGGCGGCGCAGCGGCGCTTTTCGCCAGCGTTTCTCGATTTCCTGAAGGACTTCCGCTTCGACGGCGACATCCATGCCATGCTGGAAGGCACGCTGTTCTATCCCAACGAGCCGTTCCTGCGCGTGACGGCGCCCATCGCCCAGGCCCAGCTGATCGAGAGCCGGCTGATCAACCTGCTGCATTTCCAGACCTCGGTGGCGTCCAAGGCGGTACGCTGCGTGCAGGCGGCACCCGGCAAACTGCTGGTGGATTTCGGCCTGCGCCGGGCGCACGGCGCCGAGGCCGGGCTCTTGGCCGCCCGCGCCTGCTACCTGGCCGGCTACGACGGCACGGCGACGGTGCTGGCCGGCCTGCGTTTCGGCATCCCGGTGTTCGGCACCATGGCGCATTCCTACGTCGAGGCGCACGCCAACGAGGTGGACGCCTTCCGGCAGTTTGCCCTGTCCCAGCCGGGCAACGTGGTGCTGCTGATCGATACCTACGATACCGAAGCCGCCGCGCGCAAGGTGGCGGCACTGGCGCCGCAGTTGGCACGGCAGGGCATCCGCATCAAGTCGGTGCGGCTCGACAGCGGCGACCTCGCGGCGCACGCGCGGGCGGTGCGGGCGATTCTCGACGCGGCCGGGCAGCAGGGTATCGGCATCTTCTGCAGCGGCAACCTCGACGAGGACGAACTGCAGAAACTGCTGGCGGCCGATGCGCCGATCGACGGTTTCGGCGTCGGCACCCGCGTCGATACTTCCTGCGACAGCCCTTATCTCGACTGCGTCTACAAGCTGCAGGAGTATGCCGGCACGCCGCGGCGCAAGCGCTCCACCGGCAAGGCGACCTGGCCCGGCCGCAAGCAGGTATACCGCTGCTACACGGCGGACGGGCATTTCGATCACGACGTCGTCGCCTTGCAAGACGAGCCGTCGGCCGGCACGCCCTTGCTGCAGTGCTGCATGCGGCAGGGGCGGCGAGTGGGGGCCGCCGTCACGCTGGCAGACAGCCGCCGCCTCGTCGCCGAGCAGTTGCCACGGCTGCCGGTGAGCCTGCCGTATCGCGTCGAGATCACGCCCTCGTTGCAAGACCTGGCCGAGCAACTGGACCGGCAGGAGCATTAGGGCGTGTCATCGGCCTCCCAGCACAGCCGTCCGTCGAGGTTGCTGAACTCGGTGCCGAACTCGGTCGACAGGGTCTGCATGCGCTGACAAATCGCCGAGCGGTCGGGTTCTTGCGCACGCCGCACCTCCGCCAGCCCGAGGGTGGCCGGGATCAGGTCGAGACGCCGCAGCCGCCCGGCGTCGAACGTCACCAGGAACAGGAAGCTCCAGTCGTTGCGCAGCCACGAATCGACGGCGTAGTCGTCGATGAAGTCGCCGGTGTCGTACAGGATGGGCTTGCCGTGGTGAATCTCGACGCCCTGGCACAGGTGGGCGCTGTGGCCGAAATACAGATCCACGCCGAGGTCGATCGCGGCGCGGGCGAAGTCACGGAAGTGCGGCGGCGGGCGCTCGACCATGTTCGGCCCCCAGTGGTTGGACAGCACGACGAGTTCGGCGCCGGCGGCGCGTGCCGCCTGCACCTGCGTCTCGATGGCGGACAGGCTGGCGGGGGAAACCGGCAGGTAGCGGGTGCCCGGCCGCTCGGCCGTGGCGGCGAACTCGGGTTCGTTGTCGGTGATGGCGATCAGCGCCACCTGGCAGCCGCCGGCGTCGATCAGGGCCGGCCGGCAGGCTTCGTCCAGATCATGCCCGGCGCCGGCGTGGGCGATGCCGGCATGGTCGAGGTGCTGCAGGGTGTCGAGCAGACCGGTCTCGTTGTAGTCGAGCACGTGGTTGTTGGCGAGCGACACTGCGTCGATACGTGCCGCGCGCAGCACCTCGACCACGCCCGGATCGGCGCGGAAATGGAACACCTTCTCGGTGCGCGTCCACGGTTTGAGGTGTCGGGTGATGGCGCATTCCAGGTTGACGAGGCGGGCGTCGGCGCGGGCCATCAGGGGTAGCAGATTGCCCCAGGGCCGGGCCGGCGGCATGGTCTTCACCACGTCGTTGGCCAGCCGTCCCAGCATCACGTCGCCCGCCAGCGCCAGGGTGGTCATCGTGCTCTCCTTTCCGCTCCCCTCTCTTTCAGGCTAGCCCGGTGTGGCCGCTTCGGGCAGGAAATCCTGGCTGGAATATGGCATTCGATGACAAGGTATTTCCTGAAAAATCAATGGCATGCCGCTTTCGTCAGGCCCCCTTCGTATAATGAATCAATCACGACAGACGCTCCGGCAGGTGACCGGGGGCAAGCAAGCGGAGGCGTTGCCATGGCCGGAGAGGAGGTAGTGCCAGCGGCCGAGCGGGTGCCGCGTTTCGGCTATTTCGACCATGACGCGGACCTCGGCATCGAGGCGCGCGGACCAACGCCGGAGGCGGCGATGGAGGCGGCAGCCGAGGCCATGTTCGGCGTGATGACCGAGCTGGCGTCACTGCGGCCGGAGCAGGTTGTCACGTTCGAGTTCGACGAGGCCGACCCGGAGCTGGCGCTGGTGACCTGGCTCAACCGGCTGCTGGCCGAGGCACAGAGCCGGCGGCTGGCGTTGTGCCGCTTCCGGCTACACCACGACGGCAGCCACTGGCGCGGCGAGGCGTGGGGGCAGCCGTGGACGGACGGGATGGAGCGCGGTGTCGAGGTGAAAGGCGCCACGCTGACGCAGCTCTCGTTGACGCCGCAGGATGGCGGGTGGCAGGCGCGCTGCGTGGTGGACGTGTGAACCTGTCCATGTGCCTGAACAGGTTTTAGCGATTGTGGCCAGGAGGTGTAACGATGGACATCGCACGCTTGCAGCAAGCAGGGCCATACGAATGGACCTTGTCGCCGGCTGCCGGTGAGGCATGCGGCGAGGTGCGGCTGTTCGCCGACGCCGAGCTGCTACGCGGCATGGACGACAAGGTGCTGGAGCAGATCCGCAACGTGGCGCGGCTGCCCGGCCTGGTGGGCGCGGCGACGACCATGCCCGATGCGCATTGGGGCTACGGCTTTCCGATCGGCGGCGTGGCCGCGTTCGACGCCGACGCCGGCGGCGTGGTGTCGGCGGGCGGCGTGGGCTTCGACATCTCCTGCGGCATCCGCTGCCTGCGCACCGACCTGACGTGGGACGAACTCATCGCGCAGCGCCATCATCTGGCCGATAGCCTGTTCCGCGAGATTCCGGCCGGGGTCGGCGAGGAGGGGCGGCTGCGGCTGTCCGTCAAGGAGCTCGACCGCGTGATGCGCCAGGGCGCGCTGTGGGCGGTGGAGCAGGGCTTCGGCCCGGCCGACGATCTGCCCTTCATCGAGGAGCGGGGCAATGTGAGTGGCGCCGAACCGGCCTGGGTGTCGGATCTCGCCAAGAAGCGCCAGCAGGGCGAGATGGGCACGTTGGGTTCGGGCAATCACTACCTGGAAGTGCAGGTGGTCGATCGCATCCTCGATGCCGAGGCGGCAGCGGCTTTCGGCCTGAAGGTCGGACAGGTGCTGGTGTCGATCCATTGCGGCTCGCGCGGGCTCGGTCACCAGATCGGCACCGATTACCTGCTGCTGTTGGCCAAATCGGCGGCCAGCCTCGGCCTGACGTTGCCGGACCGCGAGTTGGCCTGCGCGCCGATCCGTTCCGACGTCGGACAGCACTATCTCGGCGCCATGAACAGCGCCATCAACTGCGCGCTGGCCAACCGCCAGATTCTCGCCGCACTGACGCGGCGCGTGTTCGCGCGCTACTGGCCAGGCAGCCGCATCGAGACGCTGTTCGACGTGTCACACAACACCTGCAAGGTGGAACGGCACCGCGTCGACGGCGGCGGCGAGCGCACGCTGTACGTGCACCGCAAGGGCGCGACGCGGGCCTTCGGTCCCGGTCACGCCGGGCTGCCCGATGCCTACCGGGCGGTCGGCCAGCCGGTGATCATCGGCGGCAGCATGGGCACCGGGTCCTACATCCTGGCCGGCAATCCGCCGGAGCAGAACCGTGCCTTCGCCTCGGCCAGCCACGGCGCCGGGCGCGCCATGAGCCGCCACCAGGCGCTCAAGTACTGGCATGGCCGGCAATTGGTGGACGAGCTGGCGGCGCAGGGTATCCTGATCCGCACCGGCTCGCTACGCGGCGCGGCGGAGGAGGCGCCGGGGGCCTACAAGGACGTCGACCGCGTGGCGGAGGTGACCGAGGCCGCCGGGCTGGCGCGGCGCGTGGCGTTTCTCAGGCCCAAGATCTGCATCAAGGGCTGAGGTCTCACGCCGCCTTCGCCGGCGGCAGCACCAGGTCGGGATGTTCTTCGTGTATTAATTCCAGGAAGGTCTCGACCACTTCCGGGTCGAAGTGCTCGCCGGCGTGGTCGCGGATGTAGGCGACCGAATCGGCCAGCGGCCAGGCTTCCTTGTAGGGGCGGCTGTAGAGCAGCGCGTCGAACACGTCGACCACCGCCACGATGCGTGCCGACAAGGGTATCTGTGTCCCGGTCGCGCCGGCGGGGTAGCCCTTGCCGTTGTAGTACTCGTGGTGGCCGGCGGCGATTTCCGCGCCGATCGACAGATAGCTCTCCCCCTCGACCATGCCGGCTGCCTTCTCCAGGATCTTGGCGCCGATGCTGGCGTGCTGCTTCATCACCTCCCATTCTTCCGGGTTGTGCTTGCTCGGGTTGTGCAGGATCAGGTCCGGCGTGGCGACCTTGCCGACGTCGTGCAGGATGCTCGCCATGCCCACCATCTCGAGGAAGGTGGGCGTCAGGATGTCCGGATGCAGTCCTTTTGCGGCCATGCGGTGGGCGATCAGGTTGGTCATGCGCTGCACCCGCAGCACGTGGTCGCCGGTGGTGCTGTCGCGGTATTCGGCCAGGTCGGCCAGCGCCACCACCGTGGCCTGCTGCGCGTTCTTCATCTGGGTGTGGTAGTACAGGTTGTCGAAGGCGGCGGCGATGCGGTTGCAGTACACCTTGAGCAGGTCCTGGTCCACCTCCGGCAGCGGGCAGGGCGGGGTGAAGTAGATCACGAAGGTGCGCTTGGACTGGGTGGAGAAATACAGCACCGAGCCGGGGCGGTCGAAGATGCAGCTGTGCTGCGCCGCTGCCTGCTGCATGGCCTGGTAGATTTCGCTGTCGTTCCCCAGTTGCCCGGCCTGCTGCAGGTCGGCAAACAGTCCGGTGGCGGCGATCACCTCCAGCGGACTGCCCGCAGCGGGTGTGTTCTCGCAGACGCACAGCACGCCGTTGGTGCCGACCTCGAGGATGGCGCTGATCTGGTGCAGTACGCCGGAGGCGAATTCGCGCAGCGACTGCAGCTGGTACAGGTTGGCGGTGGCGGCCAGGATGGCGTCCAGCCCCTGGCGGCTGCGCTCGATGATGAACAGGCTCTCGTAGGCACGCAGCGAGGCGATCACCGTGGTGAACAGCTTCTGTGCGGTGAGTTCGGTCTTGGCCTTGTAGTCGTTGATGTCGTAGGACAGGATCACCTCCTGTTCCGGTGCCTGGCCGGGCTGGCCGGTACGCAGCACGATGCGCACCAGCCGGTTGCCCAGCCCCTCGCGCACCTCTTTCACCATCTCGAGGCCGGCGTGGTCACTTTCCATCACCACGTCGAGCAGCACCAGCGCGATGTCTTTCTCGCGGCGCAATATCTCCATGCCTTCCTTGGCACTGTAGGCGCTCAACAGCTCGATGCCGCGTCCCCTGTAGCCGACCCCTTGCAACGCCAGCCGGGTCACTGCGTGCACGTCCGGTTCGTCATCCACCACCAGCACGCGCCACGGCAACAGGGGGGCGACGGCAGGCCCTGCTGCTTCCTCTTCTATCAGCCAGTCTTCCTGGTCTTGTACTGTCTCGGAATTGTTCATCCTTTACCCTCGCTTACTGGCGGGGCCACCGCCGGGAAATGCAGCGTGAAGCGCGTGCCTTCGTTGGGCTTGCTGTCGACCTGCAACTGTCCACCCAGTCGCCCTGTCACGATGTTATAGACAATGTGCAGCCCCAGACCGCTCCCGCCGGCACTGCGCCGGGTGGTAAAAAACGGCGTGAACACCCGGTTCAGGTTCTCCGGGGGGATGCCCTTGCCATCGTCGGCGAATTCCAGCGTGATCGTGCCGTCCGCCTGCCGGGCACGGATCGTGACCTGGCCTGGCTGTCCCTCGTCGAAGGCATGGGTCAGCGAGTTGACCAGCAGGTTGGTGATGATCTGGGCCAGCGCGCCGGGATAGCTGTCGAGGCGGATCTTCTCGGGGCAGTCGATCGTCACGGTCACCGGGCTGTGCTTGAACTTGGGCCGCAGGCTGGCGATCACCTCTTGCAGATAGCCGGCGAGGTCGAATTCGCGCCGCGCCTCGCTCATCTGGTCCACCGCCACCTGCTTGAAGCTTTGCACCAGATGCGCCGCGCGCTCGGCATTCACCTGGATCAGCTCGACGCTCTCGCTCGCCGTCTGCACGTAGCCTTGCACGTCCGATTTCTTTATTTGTCCCGCATCCATCTGGCGTGCCAGCTGGCGCGTCTTGTCGTTCAGCAGGCTGGCGCAGGTGAGCGTGATGCCGACCGGGGTGTTGATCTCGTGCGCGATGCCAGCCACCAGGCCGCCCAGTGCCGCCAGCTTCTCACTCTGCATCAGCGTGGCCTGAGCCTGCTTGAGGTTGTCGTAGGCAAGGCGGATTTCCGCCTCGGCCTGGCGGCCCTTTTCCACGTCCTGGGCCAGGCGCTGGGCGATGCGGTTGAAGCTGCGCACCACCTCGCCGAACTCGTCCTGACGCTCGGTCAGCAGGGTCAGGCTTTCTTCGCCGCCCTGGTGCTCGGCAGCCAGCCCCAGCGCATTCTTGAGCGTCCCCAGCGGGCGCAGCACCAACAGGCGCAGGCCGAGCGACAACACCACCACCAGCACGGCATCCAGTGCCAGGATCTCGGCCACGCGGTTCCAGATCTGGGTACGCAGCTGGGCCTCGATGCGCTCGCGCGACAGCCACACGCGGGCGTGGCCGAGAGCATGGCGCTGATTGAACTGCTGCAGCGACAGCGGGATGTCGATCGGCTCGCTGGCCGACGACTCCTCCGGCAGCTCGCCTTGGGCGGCCAGCAGCTTGCCGCTGTCTTCGTACACGGCGATGCGCGTCACCGGCGGAATCAGCTCCGCCATCAGATTCTGCTGCAGCAGCGCCAGGTCCAGGTTCCAGATCGGCAGCGGCAGGTTGGTGCGGATGCGCTGCTGCACAGCCTGCCGCGCTTCGGCGTATTGCTGTTCCAGTTGTTGGCGCGTGCTCAGGTACGTCAGTACGCCGGATACGCTCAGCACCGCGGTGACCAGGAATACGAACAGAAGATTGAGCCGGAAGCCGATGCTGGATTTCATGAGGTGGGCGGCCAGGGTGAGTTCAGGGGTGTGGCCAGGAGGGGCCTGGGTTCACAGTTTCAAGATAGAACACTGTCGAGGCGCGTTAACGCACTTTGCCGTTGCGTGATGGCAGATCGCCGGTTTTTAGAACAGCGAGAGGGGCAGCAATGGGCTTTCTTGATCTTTTTTCAACAAAATCAGGGCGCTAGACTGAAATAGATGCTGGCCTTGTTTTGGAGGAGGTGGACGGGAGTCGCCGATGGAAAACCGCCATGTCTGACTACGGTGCAAGGAGATGGGCCGTGAGCGCAGGTCGAAAGACGCTGGTCGCCGGGCTTTTGTGCATGCTTGGCGCCTTGTGCCAGGCGGAAACGCTGACACTGCTCGCCACCGAGTACCCGCCCTATACCAGCCGCGCCTTGCCGCAGGAAGGAATCGTCACCGCGATCACGGTCGCGGCGTTCGAGCGTGCCGGGCACCTGGTGGTGATCCGATACCGGCCGTGGGCGCGCGCCATCCACGAAGTCCAGGAGGGCAGCGGTGACGGTATCATCGCGGTATGGCGTTCCAAGGAGCGCGAGGCTTTTCTGGCCTACAGCCATCCGTTGCTGGATAACGAGATCGGTTTCTATGGCCGGGCCGACCGCCGGCCGGACGTGCACGACCTCTCCAAGCTGAAGCGCTTGACCATCGGCGTGGTACGCGGCTATCTCAATCCGCCCAATTTCGAAGCCGCCCGGCTGCGTACCGAGGAGGCGCTCGACGACGAGGCCAATCTGCGCAAGCTGGCGGTGGGGCGGGTCGACCTCGCGCTGATCGACAAGGGGGTGGCGAGCTACCTGCTGCAGTACCGCCTGCCGGGACAGCGCGATCGGCTGGTCTGGCTGGAGCCCCCCGTATACACGCTGCCGCTCTATGTCGGTTTTTCCAAACGCGTACCAGACTGGAAAAAACATGTGGCGGATTTCAACGTCGGGCTCGCCGCCTTGCGCCGGGATGGCTCGCTGGAGCGGCTGCGGCGTGAGCTGGCGCCGGAACTCCGCCTGGTTGGCGGAAGACCCGGCGCAGCCGTAGCAAGACGGTTGGGAGCAGGTGATACCGGCTTTCAGCGATATTCCGGCAGCCTAGCGAGTCCGTCCCTGAGGTGGTCGATCATCAGCCTGAGCTTGGCCGACAAATGGCGCTGCTGCGGGTAGACCGCCCACACTGCTGTGTTGGGCGGGGTGTGCGCCGGCAGTAATTCCACCAACCGCCCCTGGCGCAGCGGCTCGCGCACGTAGTAGTCCGGTAGCTGGCACAGGCCGAAACCACGCAGCGCGGCATCCAGCACCGCCGGCCCGCTGTTGCAGCGCCAGCGCCCTTGCGGCTTGAAATGCCAGGGCCGGTCGTCGAGCTGGAAACTCCATACCGATGAGGTGCCGATCAGGCATTGGTGACGCGCGAGCTCGCCCAGCGTGTGCGGCGTGCCGTGATGGGCGAGATAGGCGGGGGAGGCGCACAGGTGCATGGTGCGCGGGGCCAGGCGGGTGGCGATCAGGCTGGAATCGGCCAGCTGGCCCAGGCGGATGGCGAGGTCGAAGCCTTCGTGCACCAGGTCGGCAGTGCGGTTGGTCAGCTCGATCTCCACCGCGAGCTGGGGGTGTTCGGTCATGAAATCGTTCACCAGCGGCACCACGAAGAGCTCGCCGTAGGTGACGGCGCAGGTCATGCGCAGCAGACCCTTGGGGCTGCTGTGCAGCGCGTTGACGGCGAGAAAGGCCTCGTCGCGCGCTTCCTGCAACTGCTGGCAGTGGCTGAAGAAAATCTGCCCGGCCTCGGTCAGGCTGACCTTGCGCGTGCTGCGGTAGAACAGGCGCGCTTGCAGCCGCTCCTCCAGCCGCATCACCTGCCGGCTGACGTGCGACGACGACACCCTGAGCCGCTCCGCCGCGCGCGAGAAGCTGCCGCTCTCGGCCACGGCGACAAATTCCGCTATCCCTTCCCAGCTGTCCATGCCCATCCTTTCCCCGAAGTGCTCATTATCCCTCAGCAGCAATAATGTTTCCCGGAATTCGTCTTTTAAAGCCCACAGGCACGGCTGATACTGTCGCGATAACTTTTTTCCGGGAGAACATCATGATCAAATCGCGTGCTGCCGTAGCCTGGGGCGCCAAGCGCCCGCTGGAAATCGAACTGGTGGATGTGGAAGGCCCGAAAGAGGGCGAGGTACTGCTGCGCATGGTGGCGACCGGCGTCTGCCACACCGACGCCTACACCCTGTCCGGCGCCGATCCGGAAGGCATCTTCCCAGCCATTCTCGGCCACGAGGGCGGCGCCATCGTCGAGGAAGTCGGCCCGGGCGTGACCTCGGTCAAGCCGGGCGACCACGTCATCCCGCTCTACACCCCGGAATGCGGCAAGTGCAAGTTCTGCCTGTCGGGCAAGACCAACCTGTGCCAGGCGATTCGCGCCACCCAAGGCAAGGGCCTGATGCCGGACGGCACCAGCCGCTTCTCGAAAGACGGCAAGCCGATCTACCACTACATGGGCACCTCGACCTTCTCCGAGTACACCGTGCTGCCGGAGATCGCCGTCGCCAAGATCAGCAAGGAAGCGCCGTTGGAGAAGGTGTGCCTGCTGGGCTGCGGCGTCACCACCGGCATGGGCGCGGTGATGAACACCGCCAAGGTCGAGCCGGGCTCCACCGTGGCCATCTTCGGCCTGGGCGGCATCGGCCTGTCCGCGATCATCGGTTCGGTGATGGCCAAGGCCAGCCGCATCATCGGCATCGACATCAACCCGGACAAGTTCGAGATCGCCAAGCAGCTGGGCGCCACCGACGTGATCAACCCGCTCGACTACGACCGCCCGATCCAGGAAGTGATCGTCGAGCTGACCGACGGCGGCGTCGACTACTCGTTCGAGTGCATCGGCAACGTCAAGGTGATGCGCTCGGCGCTGGAGTGCTGCCACAAGGGCTGGGGCGAGTCGGTGATCATCGGCGTGGCCGGCGCCGGCGAGGAGATCTGCACCCGTCCGTTCCAGCTGGTGACCGGCCGCGTGTGGCGCGGTTCGGCCTTCGGCGGCGTCCGCGGCCGCTCCGAGCTGCCGAGCTACGTCGACCGCTACATGAAGGGCGAGTTCGAGCTCGACACCTTCATCACCCACACCATGGGGCTAGACGACATCAACACCGCCTTCGACCTGATGCACGAGGGGAAGAGCATTAGATCGGTGATTCTGTTCGATCGTTGATGCCTGATCGTCCGTAGGATGGGTGGAGGCACAAAGTGCCGAAACCCATCGATGATGATGGATTTCGCTGCGCTCCACCCATCCTACGACTCGCTCGCCTGCCGAAATAGGCACCTTCCTCACCGAAACACAAGGCCATGACGATGACCGATACCCTGAAACTGGTGTCGTGCAACAAGAGCTTCGGCGGGTGGCTCAAGCGCTACGCGCATCATTCGAGCACGCTCAACTGCACGATGCATTTTTCCATCTACCTGCCGCCGTCGGCCAGTGCCGAGGCGCGGGTGCCGGTGCTGTACTGGCTGTCCGGGCTGACCTGCACCGACGAGAACTTCATGCAGAAGGCCGGCGCGCAGCGCGTGGCGGCCGAGCTGGGGATCGCCCTGGTGGCGCCCGATACCAGCCCGCGCGGCGAGGGCGTGCCGGGCGACCCGGCCGGCGGCTGGGACTTCGGCCTCGGCGCCGGTTTCTACCTCAACGCCACTCAGGCGCCGTGGTCCGCCCACTACCGCATGCACGACTACGTGGTGTACGAGCTGCCGGCGCTGATCGAGGACGTGTTCCCGGTGGACGGGCGGCGTGCCGTCTCCGGCCACTCGATGGGCGGCCACGGCGCGCTGGTGTGCGCGCTGCGCAACCCGGGGCGCTACCGCTCGGTGTCGGCGTTTGCGCCGATCAGCAACCCGGTCAACTGCCCGTGGGGCGAGAAGGCCTTTACCGGCTACCTCGGCCCTGAGCGCAGCCGCTGGCGCGAATGGGACGCCTCGCTGCTGCTGGCCGAGGCGAGCGAGCAACTGCCGCTGCTGGTCGATCAGGGCGATGCCGATGACTTCCTCGCCACCCAGCTGCGCCCCGAGGCGCTGCGGCAGGCCGCCGACAAGGCCGGCTACCCGCTGACGCTGCGCATGCAGCCGGGTTACGACCACAGCTACTACTTCATCGCCAGCTTCATCGAGGAGCACCTGCGTTTCCATGCCGCTGCCTTGCGGGGCTGAGTGAGGTTGGAGAGGTGATGTAGTGGTTGGCCGAAGCCCCTACAAGAAAAAAGCCGGAACACCGTATGATCGGTGTTCCGGCTTTTTTTGTGGCACAGGATGTAGGATGGGTGAAGCGCAGCGCAACCCATCGAGCGATGGTGATGGGTTACGGCACCCAGAGTGCCTTCACCCATCCTACCCCAACACTCGATGGCAACCGCCTCAGCCTTTGATGGCGGCCTTCTTGGGGGGGTACAGCATGAGCCCCTCGCCACCCTTATTCTTACCACCCTTCTTCTTGCTGCCCGCTTGGCCCAGCTTGAGCGGGGCGCCGTCGGCGACGAAGTAGGGCGCTTGCGAGCGCGGCAGCGGCTTCCGGCCGCGGATCTTGTCGGCGATTTTCTCGGCCATCATGATGGTCGGCGCGTTCAGGTTGCCGGTAATCACGCGCGGCATGATCGAGGCATCCACCACGCGTAGCCCGGTGAGCCCGTGCACGCGGCCTTCATTATCCACCACCGCCATCGGGTCGGACGCGTCGCCCATCTTGCAGGTGCAGGACGGGTGCAGAGCCGTCTCGGCATGGCTCTTGACGAAGGCGTCGATCTCGGCGTCGCTCTTGGCGCCGATGCCGGGCTGAATCTCTTTGCCGCGGAACGGGTCCATCGCCTTCTGGTTGATGATCTCGCGCGTCAGCCTGACCGCGGCGCGGAATTCCTTCCAGTCGATCGGATCGGCCATGTAGTTGAACAGCAGGCGCGGCTTGTCGCGCGGGTCACGGCTTTTGAGTTTGACGTAGCCGGTGCTGGTCGAGCGCATCGAGCCGACGTGGCACTGGAAGCCGTGTGCCTTCACCGCATTGCTGCCGTCGTAGTTCGCTGCCAGCGGCAGGAAGTGGTATTGCAGGTTGGGCCAGGCGAACGAGGCGTCGCTGCGGATGAAACCGCCCGCCTCGAAGTGGTTGCTGGCGCCGGGGCCGGTGCCCTTCAGGTACCACTCGAGGCCGATGCCGGGCTTGTTCCACCATTGCAGCGCCGGGTAGAGGGACACCGGCTGCTTGCATTCGAACTGGACGTACATCTCGAGGTGGTCCTGCAGGTTCTCGCCGACGCCGGGCAGATGGATGACCGCCTGGATGCCCATCGACTTCAGCTCGTCCGCGTTGCCGACACCTGAGCGCAGCAGCAACTGCGGGCTGGCGATGGCGCCGTTGCTGACGATCACCTCGCGCCGCGCGCGCGCTTCCTTCAGCGTGTCTCCCTGCAGATAGGCGACGCCGACGGCGCGCTGGCCCTCGAATAGGATCCGGTCGGCCAGCGCGCGCGTCTGCACCGTCAGGTTGGAGCGCTCGCGGGCCTCGTCGAGGTAGGCGCGCGAGGTGCTGCAGCGCTTGCCGTCCGCCGTGGTGGTGCGGTCCATCGGACCGAAGCCCTCCTGGCGGTAGCCGTTCAGGTCGTCGGTGCGCGGGTAGCCGGCCTGCTCACCGGCCTGGACGAAGGCCTCGAATAGCGGGCTGACGTCGGCCTTTGGCGTGGTGACGTGCAGCGGGCCGCTGCCACCATGGTAGTCGTTGGCGCCCTTGTCGTAGGTCTCGGCTTTGCGGAAGTAGGGCAGGCAGTCCAGGTAGCTCCAGTCCTCCAGTCCCTTGTTCTCGGCCCAGCCGTCGTAATCCATGGCGTTGCCGCGGATGTAGACCATGCCGTTGATCAGCGACGAGCCTCCCAGGCCCTTGCCGCGGCCCTGGGTCATGATGCGGTTGTTCATGTGGGGCTCGGGCTCGGTCAGGTAGGCCCAGTTGTAGGTCGTGCCCTGCAGCGGGTAGGCCAGTGCCGCCGGCATCTGGGTACGCCAGTCGAGCCGCCAGTCCGGGCCGCCCGCCTCCAGCAGCAGCACGGTCACGTCCGGGTCCTCGGTCAGCCGCGCGGCCAGCACGCAGCCGGCCGAACCGGCGCCGACGATGATGTAGTCGAATTCCGTTTTCATCACTCTTCTCTTCGTAGAGTCGCTAACAAAACCTAGCGCAGCGGTCCTGGCTAGGCGCGCGGCCGCAGACAGTACAAATTAGTACGGCAAGTGCTTGCTGGGCGAATCTCAACGAGAGATTCGCACGCGAGCGCAACAACGCCAGGAAGGTTCTTGTTAGTGGCTCATTCGTACGGGCAAGCCACGCCGGACAACTCCACGTACACGCTCTTGAGCTGGGTGTAGTGGTCCAGCGTCACCAGGCTGTTCTCGCTGCCGATGCCCGACTCCTTCAGGCCGCCGAACGGCATCTCGATCGGGGTGATGTTGTAGTTGTTGATCCAGCATACGCCGGCCTGCAGCTTGCCGACCACGCGGTGGGCGCGGGCCAGATCCTTGGTGAACACGCCGGCAGCGAGGCCCAGGCGGGTGTTGTTGGCGCGGCGGATCACTTCCTCTTCATCGCTAAAGCGCAGCACCGACATCACCGGGCCGAAGATCTCCTCGCGCACGATGCTCATCTCGTCGGTACAGTCGGCGAAGATGGTTGGGGCGATGAAGTTGCCGCCCTCGCAGCCCGGCACCGTTACGCGGTTGCCACCGGCCAGGAGCCTGGCGCCTTCCGCCTTACCCTGTTCGATGTACTGCATCACGCTGTCCGCATGACCCTTGGACACCTGCGCGCCCACCTGGGTTGCCGGGTCCATCGGATCGCCGATCTTGAGCTTGCGGGTGCGCGTGACCAGCTTCTCGAGGAAGGCGTCGTAGATCGAATCGTGTACGAACACGCGCGTGCCGTTGGTGCAGATCTCGCCCTGGGTGTAGAAGTTGGCCAGCATCGCCGCCGAGACCGCCTGGTCGAGGTCGGCATCGTCGAAGATCACCAGTGGCGACTTGCCGCCCAGCTCCATGGTGATGCGCTTCAGCGTCTTGGCGGCGTCGGCCATGATCGCCTTGCCGGTGTCTACCGAGCCGGTGATCGACACCTTGGCCACCTCGGGGTGGGCGATCAGTTGGCGCGCAGCAGCCGAGGTGCCCTGGATCACGTTGAACACGCCGTCCGGCACGCCGGCCTCGGTGTAGATCTCGGCCAGCTTGGCCGCCGTCATCGGCGTCAGCGACGCCGGCTTGTAGATCATCGCGTTGCCGCAGGCCAGCGCCGGGCCGGACTTCCAGCAGGCGATCTGCAGGGGGTAGTTCCAGGCGCCGATGCCGAAGCAGATGCCCAGCGGCTCGCGCCGGGTGTAGGCGAAGGCGCCCTTGAGCGGGAACTGTTGGCCATGGATGCTGGCGGCGAGCCCGGCGAAGTATTCGATGCAGTCGGCACCGGACAGCACGTCCACCACCTCGGCTTCCTGGATCGGCTTGCCGTTGTCGCGCACTTCGAGCTCGGCGAGCTCGCGGTTGCGCTCGCGCAGGATCTGCACGGCACGATTGAGGATGCGGCCGCGCTCGGCGCCGGTCATCGCCGACCACACTTCGAAGCCCTTGCGCGCGGATTCGATGGCGAGCTGCACTTCGGCTTCGCCGGCCTGCTGCACGCGGCAGATCACCTCGCCGGTGGCCGGATTGATATTGTCCACCAGCGGCAGGGACGGGTTGTCGATGTAACGCCCACCGATATAGCTGCGCAGAATGTTGTCGCTCACTGTAGCTCCTTTGTCGTTGACCCTTGCGTGGCTGTCTTTGGCTCATGCCGCAGCGCGCCTTTATACGACCTAGATTGAGCCACGTCACCCCCTCTGGCCTCCTGTCTGTTTCCGACGTCAACCCTTCAAGCGGCGACACGGTCGCATTGCCACGGAAGCCCCGCCATGATCTACGTCTACGGCCGTACGGTGTATCTGCTCGGGATGGAGACGCCTGGCATGACGCTGGAAGGAGTATCGGAGGTGCGCTGAGGTGGTGTCGCACCTGGATGCCGCCGGCTGACGTGGGCGGCTGGCGACCAAGCATGCCTTCCCGAGACGAAGCACCCCTCGCTAAGCATCGGCGTCTTCATGTAACCTCCTGACCGAGGAAACCGGCCTGAAAGTCCGGGTTTGGAACGATCACCTGGTCGGGAGATTGGCGGAATGTCGCTACGCGCTTTGCGCACCCTGGTTGCGATTGCCCAGTACGGCTCCTTCGCCCGCGCTGCCGAAGCCGTGTGCCTGACGCAGTCGGCCGTCAGCCTGCACGTGCGCAGTCTCGAAGAAGATTTCAATGCGCCGCTGTTCGATCGCACGCGCCGGGTGCCGGTGCTGACCGACGCCGGGCACCGGGCAGTGGAACGGGCGCGGGAGATTCTCGCGCTGTATGACGGCATTGCCGCCGAACTGGGCGAGGGCGGCGAACTGGCGGGGCGTCTGCGCATAGGCGCGATCCAGACGGCCTTGGCCGGAACCCTGCCGCTGGCGCTGGCCGCCTTGCGCCAGGCCCACCCACGGTTTCGCGTGCAGGTCTTCTCGGGGATGTCGGCGGAACTGGCGATCCGCCTCGATGCGGGCGAGTTGGACGCCGCCGTGACTACCGAGCCGGTCAAGCCTTTCCCCTCCGGGCTGGTCAGCACGCCACTGTATCAGGAAGGGTTCTGGATCATCGGTCCGCCTGGCCTGGGCTCTCTGGACGCCAAAAGCCTGCTGCAGGAGTATCCGTTCATTCGCTTCGACCGGCGGGCCTGGGCCGGCCGGACCATCGACAGCGAGCTGCGCCGTATGCGCGTGCGTGTGCAGACCGACATGGAACTCGACAGCCAGGAGGCGATTGTCAAGATGGTTGCCAGCGGGCTTGGCGTTGCCATCGTTCCGCTGTCGAGCAGTGAGCTTGATCGGCTTTCCGGGTTGACGTGCTTGCCCTTTGCCGAACCGCAGCAGTTACGCCGGGTGGTGATGCTGGAGCGCGAAGACCGGCCCGCCGGCCGTCTCGCCGCCGCCTTGGCCGAGGCGATCCGGGCGCAGGCCGGTGACGAAGCAATCCATGAGAAATAATTGAGGGTTGCTCGATTTTATCTCGATTTTTTTAAAGCAAAATCGCCGTTATCGTAGCGCCATGTCTTCCAGTGCTTGAGCGCTACCATGAACCCAGAGACCCGCCCCCACACCCCGGCCCTTTCACCTATCCTGCCGATGGCCTGCCGTGTCGCCACCGTGGGAGGCGGGCGATGATCATCACGTTACTGCTGGCGCTGCTGCCCATTGCCCTGCTGATCGCCCTAGGGGCTGGCCTGCGCCGCCGTGCCTTTCTGGCGGAGTCGTTCTGGCCGCAGGCCGAGCGACTGGGCTATTACGTCCTGCTGCCCGCCTTGTTCCTTCATGGCCTCGCTACCGCCCGCCTGGGCGGCGTGCCGGTGCTGGCCATGGTCGCGACCCTGGCAGTGTCGACCCTGTCGGTGGCGGCGATGCTGGTTGCCATGCGCCGACATCTGATGGTCGATGACGCGGCCTTCACCTCCGTGTTCCAGGGCGGCGTGCGTTTCAACAATTACGTCGGCGTATCCGCGGCGGCCGGATTGTTCGGGGCTCAGGGGGTGGCCCTGGCGGCGGTGGCCAACGCCGCCATCGTGCCGACGGTCAATGTGCTCTGCGTGCTGGTGTTCGCTCGCTATGGCCGCAACGGCAATCCCTCGCTCAGGGGCATTGCCCGGCAACTGGCACTCAACCCGCTGGTAGTCGCCTGTTTCATCGGCATCGTCTTGCAGGTGACGGGCTTGGGCCTGCCCGCCGTGGTCGAGCCGGTGCTCAAGGCCTTGGGGCAGGCCCCCCTGCCGCTGGGACTGCTGTGCGTGGGCGCGGCGCTGGATTTTTCGACGGCACGAAGCTGGATGCGCCCGGTGGGTGTCGCCTCGCTGACCAAGTTCGCGTTGATGCCATTGGCAACGCTGGCCGCTTGTCATGTCTTCGGCCTGCAAGGCCCCGCCGCGATAGCGGCGCTGCTGTTCCAGGCGCTGCCGACGGCATCCTCCTCCTACATCATGGCCCGGCAGCTCGGCGGCGATGCGCCCTTGATGGCCGGCATCATCGCCAGCCAGACCGTGCTGGCCGGTCTGGCCCTGCCGCTGTCGGTGCTCGGTCTGATGGGCTGGGTCTAGGCCCCTGGTGGTAAGCCCCCCGGCTTGCCTTTGCCGGGGTGGATCGCATCGGCCCATGCCTTTGTCCGCAGGGGGGCGACTCCTCTCACGCCCCGTCTCGGGAGGTGCCGAGCGCGGGGCGAGTGGCGAGTGCTCGGCTTCCCCGTGCGATGGCGAGCGCGCCGACGATCAGCAGCGCCGCGACGGCGAAGGTGATCCGCATGCCGCTGGCAACGGCGGCGGCGGGGGCCGTGGCGATGTCGGTCGTGGCCGAGGCGAGTACGAACACGGCGCCCATGACCGAGGCCCCGGTGATGAGGCCGAGATTGCGCGACAGATTCAGCAGGCCGGAGACGACGCCGCGCTGGTCCGGCTGGACATCCACCATGACGGCCGTGTTGTTGGCGGCCTGGAACAACTGGTAGCCGGGAGTGAGGACGGCGATGGCCGCGATGTAGCCCGCCGTGCCGAACATCGTCGGCAGCACGGAGAGGGCCACTAAACCCGCCGCCATGGCGACGAGTCCGACGATGACCGCGAATGCCGCGCCCCAACGGTCGACGGTACGACCAGCTGGGACCCCGCTCAGTGCGGAGATGGCCGGACCAATCGACATGACGATGCCCACCAGCGCCTCGTTCAAGCCGAGCGCACGAGAGAGGTAGAACGGTCCGACCACCAGCGTCGCCATCATCACCGTCGAGACGAGCGCGTTCATGGCGAGACTCGCACTCAGCACGCGGTTGCGGAACGCCGCCAGGCGGATCAATGGCGATCTCACTTTCATCTCGGCCAGCACGAAGAGGCCGCCACCCAGCCCGGTGGTCAACAGCAGGGCCAGGTTGAGGATGTCGAAGTGGCCTCTGCCTACCGTCACGGCGAGCGCATAGGCCGCGAGCGAAGTGCCGAGCAACAGCGTGCCCACCTTGTCGAAGCCGGCCCGATCGGTCTTCGGCCGCTGGCGATCGGCGGGCAGGGTGCGGGACGCAAGCAGCAAAGTCAGGGCGCCCAGCGGCACGGTGACGAGGAAGATGGCCCGCCAGCCGAATCCGGCGATCAGAACGCCGCCGAGCGAGGGGCCGAGAGCGGTGCCGATCGCCGACATCGTCCCGAGCAGCCCCATGGCGCTGCCGGTCCTGGCCTTGGGCACCGTCTCGCCGACAAACGCCATGGTGAGCGCCATCATGATGGCCGCGCCCAGGCCCTGCGCCGCCCGCGCGGCAATCAGCAGCCCGAGCGTGGGAGCGATGCCGCATAGGAGCGAGGCCAGCGTGAACAGCACGATCCCAGCCAAGAGCAGCCGTCGGCGCCCGGTAAGGTCGCCGAGCCGCCCGACGCTGACGATCAGGGTGGTGATGGCGAGCAGATAGGCGAGGACGATCCACTGGACTTGCTGGAAGGAGGCGCTGAACGCCTGTGCCAACGTCGGCAAGCCCACGTTGGCGATGCTGGTGCCGAGCGAAGACAGCAGCATGGATAGCGACAGGCTGGCCAATGCCCACTTCATCGATGGCGGTGCTTCCCCATGTCCGGCTGCGGTCTCGTCTCTTGTTTTAGTGAGTGGTTTCAACATGAACTCCTTATTCTGAGCGCTCCCGACACGGGGCTTTCAGAGGAGGAGTCTAGGTTGCTGCCTGATAGGGCGGAAGGCGCAGCATTTGCATTGTATTCGTGCGTCTGGCGTCATGTCATGACCGAATCGTGCTATGGTTCAGGCATGTTGTTCCGCGCAAATAAAGTCGAAAACAAAACATTAAAGTCGAAAACAGCCGGCAAGCCTTACCCGACTTGGGTTTGAGGCTGTTCGCGCATTGCATGTCAATTGGAAATTACTTGAAATCGCCCGGTGATGGCCGCCGTACCAGTTTGGGTAAGTAGATGTCGGCTCCATTGGCTGACCAAGCCGCGTCACCCACAAACCAACGGCATGGTTGAGCGCTTCAACTGCTGCATTGTCGAAGTCCTGGCAATGCATCGCTTCCACTCCGGGGACGATTGGGTGCAGACTCTTGAACGCTATGTGTGACTCTACAATCAATATCTGCCGCAATTAGCACTACAACACCGCACACCAATCCAGGCGATAAAAGACTGGCAGAAAAACAGGCCTGGACTATTCGTCAAGCGCGTAACCACTCGTCCGGGACTGGACAGGCATGCCGCGTCGCTTTGCCACCGCCCAATACCGCAATTGGCCTCTTGATCATATTCGGAATACCAAACTCCTGCAGAAAGCTAGAAATTTGATTGGTAGCAGCCGGACAAGTCTAAAAAAACGCCACTACCCAACTCATTTGGTGACTCGAAGGCCCTCAAGATAGCTGGTCAAGATCATGTTGTTCATATCAGATGGGCGAGTAATCGCAACATATTCGACAACAAAACCAAACTCCTCGGGCAGCAGTCTTCGCATCACACCCTGCTCAACCCAACCCTCGGCATAATGGGTCGGCAAAAAGCCGACAAAGCAGCCTGTCATGATCAAAAAGGCCGTCCCTTCACGGTCACTGGCAATGGCCGACGTTTTAAACCGGGCATATTGTTCCCTGATGGATTCTGGCTGGGCATAAGCCGCCTCCACGGCATCCAGGGCTTCGACATCAGACACCTTTAATTCGGCATCGGCCACAGAAAACAAGGGATGCACTTCTCCGCAATACAGCCCCCACTGCTCATCGTAAATCGGATAGTAATCAAGCCCAGGGCATGTCCTGAATTTAGGCACCATACCTATATGGAAAACCCCGTTCAATACGCCTTTTTCAATCTCGTTAGGTGGCAGCATGCGGATATTGATCGTGACTTCCGGCGCCTGACGCTTAAGCGATTGTAGGGAGTGAACAATACGCATGCGGCGCATCGTGATCAGGTTATCGGTAATGCCGATCCTGAACTCACCCTTCAGATAGGAGTGAATGGCGTTGATCTGGCTTCTGAAGGTGTCCAGTGAAGCCAGCAACTCCAGCGTGTTGTCGTAGGTCTGGCGCCCCGCCTCGGTCAGAGAAAACCCGGACCGCCCGCGATTGCAGAGCTTGAAGCCCAGGCGCTTTTCAAGGTCGGACATGCTCTGACTGATCGCCGAGCCTGTCACATTGAGCTCCGCCTCGGCCGCAGCAAACCCTCCCGACTCAACCACCGTCTTGAAGACCCTCAGATGCCGAAGGTCCAGATCACTGAGCTGCCCGCTGAAGTGCATCCGGGTAGTCGCCATAGCTAAGCCCATCCTTAAGTAAACAACACGAAGTTTGTATTTATCGGCCGACCGCAGAATTGCAGACTGGTTTCACCAGAAGCCCTGTCCATCACATACAACTGCAGGAGATACACATGTCGGCCCGCTATGTCAAACCCTTGGCCACTGCCGCCCTTGAGCCTGGTGTAGCCAGCGCCACCCCACAAGACATTCTCTTGAGTGGGGATGGCCTTACCACGACCTGGCTTTCTTTCAAATCGGCTAATGGAAACGTTATCAGCGGCATCTGGGCATCCGATGCTTTCAGCAAGAAGAAATCCCACCCCGACGAAATGGAGTTTTGCTACCTGATTGAAGGCCGCGTGAAACTGACGGATGCCCAAGGCAATAGCAGCGTTTTCAATGCGGGTGAGGCTTTTATTGTCGAGCCCGGTTTCGATGGCCTTTGGGAATCGGAAACGCCGGTCCGCAAATACTTCGTCATTGCCAAATGCCGCTGATCCGGCTTTTCCCGGCTACCAGTGAGCATCTCTTCACAAAGGAACAGTCATGACCAAGTACCGGGACACCAGTTTCTGGTTCAGCACCCTGAATGATGATCCAAATCCTCGGCCTTGCTTGCCTGGGCCGATCGATGCCGATGTCGCTATTGTCGGCGCAGGGTATACCGGACTGTGGACCGCTTATTATCTAAAAACCCTGGCGCCACACTTGAACGTGGTCATTCTCGAGGCGGAAATCGCCGGTTACGGCGCTTCGGGTCGTAATGGCGGTTGGGTGGCGGGCTACATCACCGGCCTGGAAAAATACATGGCGCCACTCCCCATGGCCGAGCGCCGGGAATGCTGCCGTCTGCTCTTCGACAATGTCGACATGATCGGCGAAACCTTGCGCCGGGAAGGCATCGACGCGGATTTCCATAAAGGCGGCGTTCTCTATGCTGCGGCTCGCTTTCCCGAGCAAATCGCCATGCAACGGCAGGTATTGGCGCAGTTGTACGAGGCCGGGCACACGGAAGAGGACTGCCGCTGGCTCAATGCAGAGGAACTGGCCGACAAGGTTCGGCTGCGCAATGGCTTTGGCGCCGTCTATAAACGCCACTGCGCGATAGTCAATCCGGCGCGCATGGTGCGGGGTCTGGCGGAGGCCGTGGAGCGCAAGGGCGTCAAGATCTTCGAGCAGACGCGAGTGCATTCGATTCAGCCCGGAGTGGTTGAAACAGAGCACGGCCGGGTGCGTGCTTCGATCGTGGTACCGGCCCTCGAAGGGTATTCCAGCACCGTAGGCAATTACGGCCGCTACATCATCCCGGTTCAGAGCCTGATCGTGGCCACGGAACCCCTGCCCCAATCGCTTTGGGATGAAATCGGCCTCGAAGATCGCCCTGCGTTCTGCGACGGCGGCCGAATGATCAGCTACGGGCAGCGCTCCGCCGATAACCGCATGATCTTTGGCGCGCGTGGAGGCTACGTCTACGGAGCCAAGCCACGGAGCGAATTCTCGCTGGCGGACCAGGAATTCCGGCTGCGCGAGGAACTGCTCTATGACCTGTTCCCCATGCTCAAGGGGGTGAAGATCACCCATGGCTGGGGAGGTTCCCTCGGGATGCCACGCCAGTTCGCGCCGCATGCCGTATTCGACCCCCAAACCGGGCTCGCTACCGCTGGCGGCTACGGCGGACAGGGGGTAGGGCCATCGCATCTGTTCGGCAGAACCTTGGCGGACCTGATTCTCAAGCGGGAAACCGCCCTTACCCGGATGCCCTGGGTCTTCAACAACACATCAGTAGGTAAGGCTTTGCGTCAGTGGGAGCCAGAGCCATTCAAATGGCTGGCGTCACGGGCAATCCTCTCTGCGTTTACGTGGGAGGAAAGCCTCTATCAGCTCAAGAACGTTGCCCCTTGGCGCAAGACCTTGGCTTCCTGCTTGAGCAAATCCCTTTCCCTATTGATGCGCTGATTCAGGTTGCCCAGCTTGGGCCCCAGCTCTGGAACCGGCGGAACACAGAACGACATTCAATCCACCACTCACACCCGGATACCACGACACAACCGGGGCGTGGCATTACAGAGGAGAAACTCATGACGACGATTGGCCACCTCATCAATAATCAATTGCAGCCAGGCGGCAGCCGCAGCACCGCCGTCTACAACCCCTCCACCGGCGCCGCCATCCACCAATTGCCATTGGCGGACGTCGCCACCGTGGAAATAGCCGTTGCCGCCGCCAAGGCCGCCTACCCGGCCTGGCGCAACACCCCGCCCGCCAAGCGCGCGCAAGTGATGTTCCGCTTCAAGCAACTGCTGGAAGCCAACGAACAGCGCATCGCCCAGCTCATCAGCGAAGAACACGGCAAGACGCTGGAAGACGCGGCCGGCGAACTGAAGCGCGGCATCGAGAACGTCGAGTACGCCTGCGGCGTGCCGGAACTGCTCAAGGGCGAGTACAACCGCAACGTCGGCCCCAACATCGACGCCTGGTCCGACTTCCAGCCCCTGGGCGTGGTGGCCGGCATCACCCCGTTCAACTTCCCGGCCATGGTGCCGCTGTGGATGTACCCGCTCGCCATCGCCTGCGGCAACACCTTCATCCTCAAGCCGTCCGAGCGCGACCCGAGTTCGACGCTCTTGATCGCCCAACTGCTGCACGAAGCCGGCCTGCCCAAGGGCGTGCTGAACGTGGTGCACGGCGACAAGGAAGCGGTGGACGCGCTGATCCAGTCCCCGGACGTGAAAGCCCTCAGCTTCGTCGGCTCGACCCCGATTGCCGAATACATCTACAGCGAGGCTACCCGGCGCGGCAAGCGCGTGCAGGCCCTGGGCGGCGCCAAGAATCACGCCGTGCTGATGCCGGATGCCGACCTCGACAACGCCGTCAGCGCGCTGATGGGCGCCGCCTACGGCTCCTGCGGTGAACGCTGCATGGCGATCTCGGTAGCGGTCTGCGTGGGCGACCAGGTGGCCGACGCCCTGGTGGGCAAGCTCACGCCGCAGATCAAGGCCCTGAAGATCGGCGCCGGCACCAGTTGTGGCCTCGACATGGGCCCGCTGGTCACCGCCGCCGCCCGCGACAAGGTGGTCGGCTACATCGATGACGGCGTCGCTGCCGGTGCCGAGCTGGTGGTGGACGGCCGTGGCTACCGCGTCGCCGGCCATGAAGAGGGCTACTTCGTCGGCGGCACCCTGTTCGACCGCGTTACCCCGGAGATGCGCATCTACCAGGAAGAAATCTTTGGCCCGGTGCTGTGCGTGGTGCGCGTCAACAGCCTGGAAGAAGCCATCGCCCTGATCAATGCCCACGAATACGGCAACGGCACCTGCATCTTCACCCGCGACGGCGAGGCGGCTCGCCTGTTCGCCGACCAGATCGAAGTCGGCATGGTCGGCATCAACGTGCCGCTGCCAGTGCCGGTGGCCTACCACAGCTTCGGCGGCTGGAAGCGCTCGCTGTTCGGCGACCTGCACGCCTACGGCCCGGACGGCGTGCGCTTCTACACCCGGCGCAAGGCCATCACCCAGCGCTGGCCGCAACGCGCCAGCCACGAGGCCTCGCAGTTCGCCTTCCCGAGCCTTTAATTGCCAGAACCTAAAGCTCAAGGAAGTACAAAGATGTTCATTTTTGCCACCCACGCCTGCCATCCATCATTCATCGGATGAGCAGGCGACATTGGCAGCGCAACACTTGCCAATGAAGACATACCTACAAAGGAGAGACATGATGGCTAACATTCGTCATTTTCGTACCAAATTTGTTTTCGCAGCTGGACTGGGCCTCACCCCGCTGCTGGGGTTCGCGGCAGAAGAAATGGCAGTGAAGATCGGGTTGACCGGCCCACTCACCGGTCCTCAGGCTGCTATCGGCAAAGACCATGAAAATGGTCTGAGAATGGCGATGGATCGCCTCAATGCCCAGGGAATCGTGGTTGCCGGCAAGAAAGTACGCTTTGAGCTGATGTCGGAAGACGATGCCGCCGACCCACGCACTGGCATGACGGTAGCTCAGCGATTCGTCGATGCCAACGTCAAGGCCGTGCTCGGCCCCTACAACTCGGGTGTAGCCATCCCCATCTCCACGCTCCTCAATGATGCGGGCATCGTGATGGCAACAGTCGCCTCCAATCCGAAAGTCACCCAGAACGGCTACCCCTACGTTTTCCGGATTGGCGCCAGCGATACCCAACTGGGTACCAAAATGGGGACGTTCGCTGCGAAAAATCTGAAAGCGAAGAGTTTTGCCGTCATTGATGACCGTACTGCTTACGGTCAAGGTGTGGCCGATGAGTTCATCAAGGCGGCAAAGGCTAACGGCATCCAGATTGTCGCCCGGGAATTCACCACGGACAAATCGACCGATTTCGCTGCCATTCTGACCAGTATCAAAGCCGCCAAACCCGATGGCATTTTCTACGGGGGTTACTACTCCCAAGGTGGACCGATGCGTCGTCAGATGAAGCAATTGGGGCTGAAAGGCTATCTTCTGGGGGGTGACGCCATTTGCAATGAAGAGATGGCCAAACTGGGTCGGGACGCAGTGGATAGCGGCGTTTATTGCCCACAAGGTGGGCCGGTGCTCGAGCAGACCAGCGACGGCAAGCAATTCACGGCCGAATACAAAAAGCGCTTCAAGGTCGAGCCGCTCACCTATGGCGCCTCCATGTATGACGGTCTCAACGTCATTGCCAAGGCCATGCAGAAAGCCAACTCGGTCGAACCCAAGCAATACCGCGCGGCACTGGCGGCCATCAGTCAACAGGGCGTAGCCGGCACCTACCAGTTCGACGACAAGCGGGACCTCAAAAACTCCCCGATCACGGTGTACTCGTTCAAGAACGGCCAGCCGGTCCCTGTCCCTGAGGGTAAATAACCGTCAACAAACCGTACCACTCGCTATGAGCCGGTCGGAAACGCCGTAATTGGTCTGGGCCTCTCGAAACGCCGTTCCCCAAGACCGGGGGCGGCGTTCATTCTGACCTGGCTACGCCGTTACCCTGACAAAAACAATAGGAAGTGCGTTAAGCACACACGCTTCAAAGGAGAGATTTCCCTTGGATATCTTTATTCAACAAATCCTCAATGGCTTCGTCCTGGGTAGCATCTACGCGCTGATCGCGCTGGGCTACACCATGGTGTACGGGATCATGGGGCTGATCAACTTCGCCCATGGCGAAGTCGTCATGATGGGGGCCATGGTCACCATCACCGTCGTCACCTCCCTGATGGGCGCCGGCCTCGGCCTGCCCGGACCGGCGCTGGTGCTGATCGGTCTCTTGATCGCCATCCCGGCCTGCGCGCTGCTCGGCTTCACCATCGAGCGTGTCGCCTACCGCCCGCTGCGCAACGCCCCGCGTCTCGCGCCGCTGATCACCGCCATCGGCCTGTCGATCGTGCTGCAGCAGGTCGCCATCCTGATCTGGGGCCGCAACTACATCCCGTTCCCGCCGATCCTGAGCCATGACACCATCGAGATCTTCGGCGCCAGCATTACCATGCTGCAAGTCATCATCATCGTGCTGTGCCTGGCCATCATGGCCGGCCTGTTGATCATGGTCGAGAAGACCAAGCTCGGCCGCGCCATGCGCGCCACCAGCCAGAACCCGGGCGTGGCCTCGCTGATGGGCGTCAACGTCAACACCATCATCTCCTCCACCTTCATGCTGGGCTCCGCGCTGGGCGCCATCGCCGGCGTGATGGTCGCCACCAACTACGACCAGGCGCACTACTACATGGGCTTCCTGATCGGCCTGAAGGCCTTCACCGCGGCGGTACTGGGCGGCATCGGCAACCTGGGCGGCGCGGTGGCGGGCGGCATCCTGCTCGGCATCATCGAAAGCCTGGGCGCGGGCTACATCGGCACCCTGACCGGCGGCTTCCTCGGCAGCCACTACCAGGACATCTTCGCCTTCATGGTGCTGATCCTGGTGCTGATCTTCCGTCCGTCCGGCCTGTTGGGCGAAAAAATGGCCGACCGTGCCTGATCGAAGGAGAACAACCACCATGACCATGGCACTCGAAATGAACAAGCAAGCCAGCCCCAAGAAAGTCGGCCTGTTCCTGGTATCGGCCGTCGCCCTCGCGGTGCTGCCGTTCCTCATTGGCGGTCTCTTGGGCAACTCCTGGCTGCGCATCATCGACTTCGCGCTGCTCTACGTGATGCTGGCGCTGGGCCTCAACATCGTGGTCGGCTTCGCCGGCCTGCTGGACCTGGGCTTCATCGCCTTCTACGCCGTCGGTGCCTACACCTTCGCGCTGTTGGGCTCGCCGCACTTCGATATCCACCTGCCGTTCTACATCACCATCCCGCTGGGCGCCTTGCTCGCTGCCTTCTTCGGCGTGCTGCTGGGCACCCCGGTGCTGCGGCTGAAGGGCGACTATCTGGCGATCGTGACGCTGGGCTTCGGTGAAATCGTGCGCATCTTCATGAACAACCTGAACGCGCCGGTCAACATCACCAACGGCCCGCAAGGCATCAGCCTGATCGACCCGGTCAAGGTCGCCGGGCTGTCGTTCGGCAAGCCGCTCGAAATCGCCGGCTACACCTTCAACAGCGTCTACCTCTACTACTACTTCTTCCTGGCGCTGACCGTGCTGGTGGTGATCATGGCCTGGCGCCTGCAGCACTCCCGCATCGGCCGGGCCTGGGTCGCGATGCGCGAAGACTCCATCGCCGCCGCCGCCATGGGCCTCAACATCCGCAACATTAAGCTGCTGGCGTTCGCGCTGGGCGCCTTGTCGGGTGGCGTGGCGGGCGGCCTGTTCGCCTCGTTCCAGGGCTTCATCTCGCCGGAATCGTTTGGCCTCTTGGAATCAATCATGATCCTGGCCATGATCGTGCTGGGTGGCATGGGCCACATCCCGGGCGTGATCTTGGGGGCGGTGGTGCTCACCGTGGCCCCGGAAATCCTGCGTGACGTGATCGGCCCGCTGCAGATGAAAACCTTCGGCCGCATGCTGATCGACCCTGAGAACGCCCGCATGCTGCTATTCGGCCTCGCCCTGGTGGTGATGATGCTGGTCCGTCCGGAAGGCATGTGGCCCTCCAAGCGCCGCAAGGCCGAATTCGACGACGCCAAGAAAGGTTAAGCCATGGCCCACGCCCTGCTCAAAATCGACGGCATCAACAAGCGCTTTGGCGGCCTGCATGCCCTCAACAACGTCGCCCTCACCATCAACAAGGGTGAAATCTACGGTCTGATCGGCCCCAATGGCGCCGGCAAGACCACGCTGTTCAACGTGCTCACCGGGCTCTACCAGCCCGACGAAGGGACCTTCACCTTCGACGGGAAGGACCTGTTCCGCGCCAAGCCGCACATCGTGGTCGAAAGCGGCATCGCGCGCACCTTCCAGAACATCCGCCTGTTCGCCGAGATGACCGCCCTGGAAAACGTCATGGTCGGGCGCCACATCCGCTCCAAGGCCAACGCCCTGGGCGCGATCCTGCGCGACAAGAAGACCATGGCCGAGGAAAAGGCCATCGAAGAGAAGGCCTGGGAACTCTTGGCCTACGTCGGCATCACCGACGTCGCCTATGAGCGCGCCCGCAACCTGTCGTACGGCCACCAGCGCCGCCTCGAGATCGCCCGCGCGCTCGCCACCGAGCCCAAGCTCTTGGCGCTCGACGAACCGGCCGCCGGCATGAACCCGAGCGAAACCGAAGACCTCAAGGCGCTGATGGAAAAGATCCGCAAGGACGGCGTCACCGTGCTGCTGATCGAACACGACGTCAAGCTGATGATGGGCCTGTGCGACCGCATCGCCGTGCTCGACTACGGCAAGAAGATCGCCGAAGGCGTGCCGGAAGTGGTGCGCAAAGACCCGAAAGTGATTGAAGCCTACCTGGGAGCGGCCCACGCATGAGTCGACTGTTGGAAGTCAAAAACCTGCAAGTGTCGTACGGCGGCATCCATGCCGTGAAAGGCATCGACCTGCACATCGAACAAGGCGAACTGGTCACGCTGATCGGCGCCAACGGCGCCGGCAAGACCTCGACGCTGCGCACCCTGGTCGGCATGGAAAAGAAATCCGGCGGCAGCATCGTCTACGACGGCAAGGAAACCGCCCACATCCCGGCGCACAACTTCGTGCGCCACGGCCTGGCCATGGTGCCGGAAGGCCGCGGCATCTTCGCCAAGTTGACCGTGGAAGAGAACCTGCTGATGGGCGCGTTCTACCGCGACGACAAGGCGGCGATCCAGAACGAGCTGGAACACGTCTACGAGCTGTTCCCGCGCCTGAAGGAACGCTTCAAGCAGCTCGCCGGCACGCTGTCGGGCGGCGAACAGCAGATGGTGGCGATGGGCCGGGCGATCCTGTCCAAGCCCAAGCTCTTGCTGTTGGACGAACCGTCAATGGGCCTGGCGCCGATCATCGTGCAGAAGATCTTCGAGATCATCCAGATGATCTCGGCGCAGGGCGTGACAATGCTGCTGGTGGAGCAGAACGCCAAGCTGGCGTTGGAGATCAGCCAGCGCGGCTACGTGATGGAGAGTGGCCGCATCACGATGAGCGGCCCGGCACGCGATCTGCTGAACGACGAGCGGGTGCGTAACGCCTATCTGGGCGGCTGACCCGAGCAAGCAATGAATGCGACTCTTGGCCCCGGCGTGCTGGTTCACCAGCTCCTCGGGGCTTTTTTGAATTGAGTGGCAATTACCGCTTAACGGTTTGTTTTACTCACGGACTTCATGATACGAAGCTTATAAGGAACTGCTGCTGCCATGAATCTCTCATCTATCGGAAAAAAACTTTACCTTGGATTTCTCGTCGTATTGATCGTGATGGCTGCTCTGGTGCTATCGAGTTGGCAGTCACTACGTCAGTTACATGAGGCCAACGAACTCAATACCCACTCCTACCAGGTGGTGTCGGCCATTGATGGCCTATGCGATCTCGGTCTACCCGATGAAAGAAGCCGCTATGCACTCTTCGGGCCCATAGAAGCTTTGAACTAGAGCCGCAGTGATTCCAATGTTAACCATATAGAGGCCAACCCAACATGCCACTCCTCAAATTCGACATCATCCAGGGACGCAGTGACGAGCAGATCCGGACACTCCTGGACTCCGCCCACCAAGCTATGGTTCAAGCCTTTGAAGTTCCTCCAAGTGACCGCTATCAATGTGTCACTCAGCATCGCCCCGGGGAACTCGTCTTGGAAGACACAGGCTTGGGCTATACACGATCTGTCAGCGTCGTTTTACTGACAGTCGTTACACGTCCAAGATTGCCGGCGCAGAAAGTTGAGTTCTATCGCTTGTTGGCTGAGAAACTAGAAGCCGATTGCAGCCTGTCGCCTGATGATTTGATTATTTCGCTGGTGGAAAACGCAGATGCGGACTGGTCATTCGGTCGTGGGCGAGCTCAGTTCCTTACCAAGGAACTCTGATCCCGGTGGTCAAGGCTTTCCTGTTGGCCGCTGCCACCCGTCCTTACCTAACTCCCTGATCTGCTCCCCTATCTGCCATGAACCAACACTGCCCTGAACGGCCGGAGCGGATCGAAAGTTCCCATTCCCCGAGCCGGAAAGCTGACCTTCGACATTGGTGAAAGGGAATTGGCAGGTATGTAACCCTGAACAGACGTTCAGGGCAGATGGTGTGGCAGACCGCTTTGGCCGATGAGTTGTCGGGGGGTATCAGCTGGTAATGGCTGCTTTTAGTTTCGGTAAGCTTTCCGCGCGATCATGAGGTGCGACAACCCTGTCTGGACAAGTCTTGCAGACTGATGACGAGTTAGCTGTTTTCGACTTTAATTGATAGTTTGTGGGAGAACTGCTTCGGTTGGACCGGGTTGTTTTCGACTTTAGCTAAAACTCCAACTGAAACAGGTCCTCTGAAAGCCTTGCTAGAGCCGGGGGCTTGTTTTCGACTTTAATAGGCCAGAATACATGTCGAAACCCGATCTCAACCAGCTGATCACCCTTGACGTGCTGCTTACCGAAGGCAGCGTGGCGCGCGCGGCCCGGCGCTTGCGGCTGAGTCCGTCGGCGATGAGCCGGGCGCTGGCGCGACTGCGCGAGACGACGGGCGATCCGCTGTTGGTCAGGGCGGGACGCGGCCTCGTGCCCACGCCTCGTGCGCTGGAACTGCGCGAGCAGGTCGGTCAGCTCGTGCAGGATGCGGAAGCGGTGCTGCGCCCGGCCGAGAAGCTCGATCTCGCACAACTCGTCCGCACCTTCACGCTGCGCGTCGGCGACGGCTTCGTGGAAAACTTCGGGCCGAGCCTTATCGCCCGTATCGGCGAGGAAGCCCCCGGCGTGCGGCTGCGCTTCGTGCAGAAGCAGGACAAGGACAGCGCGCCGCTGCGCGACGGCAGCGTCGATCTGGATACCGGCGTGGTCGGGGAGGGGACGGGACCGGAAGTGCGCACGCGTGCCTTGTTCCGCGACCGTTTCATCGGCGTCGTGCGCATGGGGCACCCGCTGAGCCAGGGCGAGGTCACACCGGCCCGTTATGCGGCGGGCCGGCACATCCTCGTCTCGCGGCGCGGGCTCGACAAGGGGCCGGTCGATGACGTCTTGAAGCCGCTCGGGCTGGAGCGGGAGATCGTCACCATCGTCGGCGGTTTTGCTTCCGCGCTGGCCCTGGCTCGGGCCACCGAGCTGATCGCCACCGTCCCCGAACGCCATACGGGCAACTTGCGCGAGGGGCTGTTCAGCTTTGTCCTTCCGGTTTTCCCGCCGGAGATCACGGTTTCCATGCTCTGGCACCCGCGGATGGATGCCGACCCGGCGCATCGTTGGTTGCGCGGGTGCGTTCGAGAAGTGTGCACGCACAACTCACCGCTTGATCGAGGCGCAAAAGGGTAGGGGGACGATCAAACCGGATACCCACTTTTATTCCAACACGGCCGGCACGGCCTTCTCTGTGTCCGGTATTTCCGACGTCAGCTCGATCTGCTGCATCGGTATGTCCGTCTTGACACTGTGCACTCCCCTTTTATCATCCGGGTGAGGTGCTCGATCTGAAATTGCCGGTAGTCATCCAGATCGGAGGCGACAACCCGTAACAGGAAATCGCAGCAGAGGGAAATCGACCAGTGGTATATCGGCTATGTGGAGTCCTTGCCCGCCGTAGAACTGGCGCAAGGGGTCGAGGTCGAATTCATCGGCAGCGGACATGGCGCGATGTCGCGCAGCGATATCCGGCTGCACGTGGTCAATCACACTACCTATTACCGTGGCCATGCGGCGGATATTCTTTACCATCTGGAGATCGTGCCCCCCACCACCAACCCGCCGGTGTTCCTGCGGGAAGCCGCCCGGGCCGGCGCTTAGCGCAATGGCCGATTGTGCCAAGGGGCTGGCATGATCGCTGCGATGGCGGCGGCGTATCCGGCATAACGATTCCACGTTACCATACCGCCATCATGCCGCCAGTTCTGTCATAACGCTCAGCCATAACAAGATGAATCTCCGCCAGTTCGCCGCCCTGTTGAATCTGTCTCCCACCACCGTCAGCCGCGCCCTGAATGGTTTCCCCGAAGTGAATGCGGAAACGCGCGAGCGCGTGCTGGCGGCCGCCGCCCAGTACGGCTACCGGCCCAACACGGTGGCGCGGCGCCTGGCTACCGGCCGCACCGACAGCATCGGCCTGATCTACCCGTTCGAGCCGAGCGACCTGGGTGACCCGGTATTCCTGGACGTGATCGCCGGTATCACCGAGCGGCTGGCCGAGGAGCAGATGGACCTGGTGATCGTTTCGGCCGCCAAGTCGAACGAGTTGGCCACCTACCACCGCGTGGTGTCTGGCAGCCGGGTGGACGGCCTGATCGTGGCGCGTACCCAGGTGGACGACCCGCGTCTCAATTATCTGCAGGACAAGAACTTTCCTTTCGTCGCGCACGGCCGCTCGAACCTCAAGCAGCCTTACCCCTGGTTCGACTACGACAACGAGGCCGGCATGCGCATGGCGGTGGAGCGCTTGGCCGGCTTCGGTCATCGCGATATCGCGCTGATCAGCTCCCCGCTCAACATGAACTTCGCCAGGCAGCGCCGCCAGGGCTTTTTGCTCGGCCTCGATGCTGCGGGGCTTGAGCCGGTGCCGGAGCACTTGGTGGTGGGCGGGCTGGCGCCGGGGCAAGGCAGTGAGGCGATGGAGCGGCTGCTGGCATCGTCGCCGCGGCCCACTGCCGTGGTCGTCGACAACAACGTGGCAGCGGTCGGCGTGCTGCAGGCGTTGCGCCGTGCCGGTCTGGTGCCCGGCCGCGACATTTCGGTGGTCGTGTTCGGCAATATGCCGGCGCTCGACGGCGAGGCCAGCACGGTCAGCGCCGTCGTGCAGCCCGAGCCGCGCAAGGCCGGCCGCACCCTGGCCGAGCTGATGTTGGCACGTCTGGCCGGCAAGCCCGTAGCCGGGCTGACGCAGCTGTGGAAGCCGGTGCTGGTGGCCGGTGATACCGACGGGCCGCTGCCCGGCTGACGTCGCGAGTCGCTTGGTGCCAGGAGCCCCTGGAGGGGGCTCCCAGAGCTGATGCCCCTTTCCCCACCTTGTTGTCCATCCCCACCCAGAGCGGGTTAGCCAACCGCTAACCCGCCCATTCCCACGCTGGATCGCCCAGCGCCTGGCTGCGTGGCAGTGATCCGCATGGCGGCGACCGCCTTGTCGGCTCGGCCCCTTCGGCATGGGCGCATTGCCCGGTGTCTTTCCCGCGGCTTGTGCCGGGCGCCGGGCAAGCGAGGAGGCATACCCTGTTGGACGATAGCGCATGCTCAATCCAAACCGGTTTGGTTTTGCGCGTTGCAGCAAATATTATTTCCTTAATCTGTTTATATGGTTGTTATTGAAGGAAATTTAATTTTGCTGCTTTCAAAATTTGCTGCAAATGCACAATTGTTGGCAAAAAAGAAACACAAAATCTCACATTTTTTGGTCTTCCCACTATCTCGCCATACTCAAACCGGTTTGAACCAAGTATGATCGCACCACCAAATTCAAACCGGTTTGGATCGAAGTCAAACCGGTTTGATAGTGGATGATTGGCGCCGTACGGGCTTAATTTCGCACGATTCATGCCGGTTCGGCGCCGTTGGGGAAATAGTTAATAGGGTTCGATAAAACCCAGGGGTAGAAGATGAGACAACAACGTATCCTCCCGCTCGCGCTGGCCTTGGCTATGGCCGGCTCGGCTGGTGCCGTATTTGCTGAAGACGCTCCGCTCGATTTCCACGGCTACCTGCGTAGCGGCGTCGGCACCAACAGCGACGGCGGCGGTTCGCAGGCCTGCTTCCAACTGGCTGGGGCCGGTGCCAAGTACCGTCTCGGCAACGAGTGCGAAACCTACGCCGAGCTGGCGCTGGGCAAGCAGGTGTTCGAAGACAAGGAAACCGGAGCACGTTTCCGCGTCGATTCCCGCATCGCCATGTCGGCCAAGCAGTGGCAGGACTGGGAGGACACGAGCGGTGACGATCCCAAGTCGAAATTTGCGTTGCGCGAAATGTTCGTGACCGCTGAGAACATCGGCCTCGGCGAAGCCAAGGTGTGGGCCGGCAAGCGCTTCTACGACCGCCACGACGTGCACATCAACGACTTCTACTTCTGGGACAATTCCGGCCCTGGCGCCGGCATCGAGAACATCGACGTGGGCATCGGCCGCTTGGCCTACGCCTGGCGCCAGAACACCGTCGACTCCGGCAGCACCTCGGTGGATGGCCTGGATCACAAGGTGGGCGTGAGCGGCCACGATTTCCGCCTGTCCGGCATCAAGACCAACCCCGGTGGCGAGCTGACGCTGGGCCTGGATCTCCGCCGCGCCAAGAAGGACGACGCCGATACCGCCAACAAAACCACCAGCGGCGTGGCCTTCAACGTGATGCACCACCAGAACGGCGTGCTTGGCGGCTTCAACACGCTGGCGCTGCAGTATATGAAAGGCAGCATCGCCGGCAGTTTCGGCTATCCGAACCCGAACGCCGACAGTAACGACAAGCGCTACCGCATCGTCGACGCGCTGCAATGGCAGCCGGCCGGCAGCAACTTCTCCGGCATGGGCGTGGCCATCTGGGAAAAGACCCAGCCGGCCAGTGGCTCGGGCCAGGTGTGGACCTCGATCGGCCTGCGCCCTCAGTACGCCTTCACCAAGCACCTCGGCGCCGCGCTGGAACTCGGCTACGACCAGGTGAAGCCGGATAATGCGGAAACCCGCAAGCTGACCAAAGTGACCGCCGCCTTCCTGATCTCGCCGGACAAGGGCTTCTGGAGCCGCCCGCAGCTGCGCCTGTTCGCCACCTATGCCAAGTGGAACGAAGCCGCCCAGGCTTCCGCCGGTACCGGCGACGCGCTATCCGCCAGCGGCGTATTCGGCGACAAGACCCACGGCATGACCATCGGCGCCCAGGCAGAAGCCTGGTGGTAAGCCGCTCATAGCTTGAGCGAGGGAGGCGGGTGCGCCCGTCCCCTGGCAAGACAAACTGTAATGGCCCGGCTGGGCAGGAACTGAATAAAGATGAAATCTAACGGCGCGTGGTGGCGCGGCGGGGTGATCTACCAGATCTACCCGCGCAGCTTTGCCGACAGCAACGGTGACGGCGTGGGCGACCTGCCCGGCATTATTGAGCATCTGCCCTATGTGGCGAGCCTGGGCGTGGATGCGATCTGGGTTAGCCCGTTCTTCAAGTCGCCGATGAAAGACTTTGGCTACGATGTTTCCGACTACCGTGCGGTCGATCCGCTGTTCGGCCACATCGAAGACTTTCGCCGCCTGGTGGCCGTGGCGCACGAGCTCGGCCTCAAGGTGATGATCGACCAGGTGCTGTCGCATACCTCGGAAGACCACGCCTGGTTCAAGGAAAGCCGCGTCAGCCGCGACAACCCGCGCGCCGACTGGTACGTGTGGGCCGACGCGCAGCCGGACGGCTCCCCGCCCAACAACTGGCTGTCGGTGTTCGGCGGGTCCGCTTGGCAGTGGGACACGCGCCGGCATCAGTATTATCTGCACAATTTCCTGGCCAGCCAGCCCGACCTCAACTTCCACACGCCGGCGGTACAGGACGCCATCATGGCCGAAGTGCGCTTCTGGTTAGAGCTTGGCGTGGATGGCCTGCGTTTCGACGCCTGCAATTTTCATTTTCATGACCCGCTGCTGCGCAGCAACCCGGCAGCGGAACAGCGCGATAACGCCACCGTCACGGCCGGCAACCCATACAGCTACCAGTCGCACCAGTTCGACAAGTCGCAGCCGGAGAACTTGCCGTTTCTCAAGCGCCTGCGGTCTTTGCTGGACGAATACGGGGCAGTCGGCCTGGGCGAGATCGGCGACGACGACAGCCTGGCGCGCATGGCCGAATACACCGCCGGCAACGACAAGCTGCACATGGCCTACAGCTTCAACCTGCTGACGTCGGAATTCTCCGCCGCGCATATCCGCAGGCAGGTGGAAGAACTGGAGGCGCAGATCGGCAGCGGCTGGGCCTGCTGGACCACCGGCAATCACGACTCGGTCCGCGTCTTGACACGCTGGGGCCGCAACGTGGAGCATCCGCGCTTTTCGCGCACCATCCTCGCCATGTTGTTGTCTCTGCGCGGCTCGGCCTGCTTGTATCAGGGCGAAGAGCTGGCGCTGCCGGAAGCCGAACTCGACTTCGAACAATTGCAGGACCCCTACGGGATCGCCATGTGGCCGGAATTCAAGGGCCGTGACGGCTGTCGCACGCCGATGCCGTGGCGCCACGACGCGCCGCACGGCGGCTTCAGCTCGGCCGAGCCGTGGCTGCCGGTGCCGGCCGCGCACCTGGCGCGCGCCGTAGACAAACAGGATGCCGAGGCGGATTCGGTATTGCAGTTCTACCGCCGCTTCATCCCATGGCGCCGCAGCCAGGCAGAGCTGGTGTCCGGCACCATCCGCTTTCTCGACGGCAACGACGCGGTGCTGGCGTTCACGCGTGACGACCGCGTGGTTGCGGTGTTCAATCTGAGCGCCGAGCCGCAGGCGCTGACCTTGCCGTTCGACGTCGCCGCGCTGGATGGCCATGGCCTCGATGGCGCTGTGCAGCGGGGCCGCACGCTCGAGCTCGACGCTTGGGGCGGCTGGTTCGGCAGGATGGGGTGTTGACATGGTTGTAGGGCGGAAAACGAAGTTTCTGCAGAGCTAAAAGCGCAGCGCGTTTCCGTCTTGCTCGATTAAGACAACCATTCGGACGGTCTATTCGGCAGGCAAACAGAAAAAGCCGGAACAACACGGCACAAGCAGGAGAAAACTATGGCAGCAGTCAGTCTACAAGGCATCGAAAAGGACTTCGGCTCGACCCGAACCCTGTTCGGCATCGACCTCGAGATCGCCGATGGCGAGTTCGTGGTATTCGTCGGCCCGTCCGGCTGCGGCAAGTCGACGCTGTTGCGCTCGATCGCCGGCTTGGAGGAAATCACCGGCGGCGAGCTGAAGATCGACGGCGTGCGCGTGAACGAACTGCCGCCGGTCAAGCGCGGCATCTCGATGGTGTTCCAGTCGTACGCACTCTATCCGCACATGTCGGTGTTCGAGAACATGGCGTTCGGCCTCAAACTCGCCGGCCAGCGCAAGGCGGACTACACGCAGCAGGTCGAGCAGGTGGCCAAGGTGCTGCAGATCGAGCATCTGCTTGCGCGCAAGCCGAAGGAGCTGTCGGGTGGCCAGCGCCAGCGCGTGGCGATCGGCCGCGCCATCGTGCAGCGCCCCAAGGTGTTCCTGTTCGACGAGCCGCTGTCCAACCTCGACGCCGCGCTGCGCGTGCAGATGCGTATCGAGATCGCCCGCCTGCACCGCGAACTCAAGACCACCATGATCTACGTGACCCATGATCAAGTGGAAGCGATGACCCTGGCCGACCGCATCGTGGTGCTGCGCGCCGGCCGCATCGAGCAGGTGGGCACGCCGACCGAACTGTATTACGAACCGGCCAACCGCTTTGTCGCCGGCTTCCTCGGCTCGCCCTCGATGAACTTCCTCACCGGTACGCTGACTGGCGTCGACCCGCAGGGCGCCACCGTGACGCTGGCCGACCAGCAGCGGGTACGCGTGAGCGTGGATGCCGGCTCCGCCCGCATCGGCGACGAAGTCACCGTCGGCATCCGCCCCGAACACCTGAGCCTGGGCGTGGATGGCAACGCGTTCAATGGCAAGACGATCGCCATCGAGCACCTGGGCGATTCCTCGGTGCTGTACTTCGACGCGCCCGGCAGCAGCGAGCCGGTGTCGGCGCGCCTGCCGCCGCTGGCCCAGGCCGAGCCGGGCCAGGCCTGCCGGCTGGCGTTCGACCCGGCCAACGGCCACCTGTTTACCGCAGACGGTATCGCGCTGCGCCGGCTGCACCCCAAGGTTCAAAACAATACCAAACCCGCGGAAGCCTGCCCGCAGTAGGCGGCATTCCAGCGTTGATGTGCCACCGCCATAAAGAGAAGAGGAGAAATAGCATGACCATGACCCGCCGCCAATTCGGCAATGTTGCGATGTTGTCGCTCTCGCTGGCCGTTGCCGGCGCCTTTGCCGCCCCTTATGCCGCCGCTGCCGACAACGGCAAGCTGGTGATCTGGATCAACGGCGACAAAGGCTACCGCGGCCTGGCCAAAGTCGGCGAGGAGTTCACCAAGAAAACCGGTGTGCAAGTGGTGGTCGAGCACCCGGAAGACGCGCCGGCCAAGTTCCAGCAGGCCGCCGCCGCCGGCAAGGGCCCGGACATCTGGGTGTGGCCGCACGACCGCCTGGGCGAGTGGGCCAGCGCCGGCCTGATCACGCCGATCAAGCCGAGCGCCAAGATACGCGGCGAGATCGAGGACATCGGCTGGCGCGCGTTCACCTCGGGCGGCAAGGTATGGGGCTACCCGATTGCGATCGAGGCGGTGGCGCTGATCTACAACAAGGATTTGGTGCCGACCCCGCCCAAGACCTTCGACGAAGTGATCGCGCTCGACAAGAAGCTGGCCGCCATGGGCAAGAAGGCCATACTGTGGGATTTCACCAATACCTACTTCACCTGGCCACTGCTGGGCGCGGGCGGCGGCTATCCGTTCAAGCATCAGCCTGACGGTTCTTACGATGCCAAGAACACCGGCGTGAACAACGCCGGCGCGGTGGCGGGCGTGAACACGCTGATGAAGCTGATCGACAGTGGCGCAATGCCGAAGAGCGCCTCGTATTCCGACATGGACGCCGGCGTGAACAAGGGCAAGATCGCCATGATGATCAACGGCCCGTGGGCATGGGACAACCTGAAGAAGAGCCGAATCAACTTCGGCGTGGCGCCGATCCCCACCGTGAACGGCAAGCCGGCCGCGCCGTTTGTCGGCGTGCTCGGCGCGATGATCAACGCCTCGAGCAAGAACAAGGAACTGGCCACCGAGTTCATCGAGAACAACATGCTGACCCTGCCGGGCCTCAAGACCATCAACGACGACGTGGCGCTCGGCGTACCGGCCAACAAGGCGTTCTACAGCCAGCTCAAGAGCGACCCGAACATCCAGGCCGCCATGATGAGCGCCAAGGGTGGCGCGCCGATGCCGAACAACCCGGAGATGGGCAAGTTCTGGTCGACCATGCAAACCACGCTGCAGAACATCACCCAGGGTCGCCAGAGCGTGAAGGCCGGCCTCGACGGGGCCGCGGCGCGCATCGCCACCAAGTAAGCAACTGGCTGGCACCCCTTTCCCATGGGTGAGAGAGAGAGGGCGGGGGAGGCAGGGGTCATGCCGGACCCTCTCCACCCTCCCTCGCCCAATGGGGCGAGGGAGCGCGAATCATGCAATACAGGGAATCAATAGCATGCAACGGATCAATCAGCGCCTGGCCTGGATGGGGGTGGGCGCGCTGCTTCTGCTGATCGGCTTCTGGCTGGTCTTCCTGGTCTACCAGGCCGGCCATTACTGGTTGGCGCTCGGCGGGCTCGTCTTGTTGGCCGCATCCGGCTGGGTATTCACTTCGCCGCGCGCCTACGCCTGGCGCTACCTCTATCCGGGGGTGGCCGCGATCTTGGTGTTCGTGCTGTTTCCGACGCTATACACCGTGCGCATCGGCTTTACCAACTACAGCTCGACCAACCTGCTGACCTTCTCGCGGGCCACCGCGTATCTGCTCGACCAGACCTATTCCAACGGCGGTGAACCGCTCAAGCTGGCGCTGTATCCGCGCGGCAAGAAATGGCAGCTCGCACTTTCCAGCGAGGCCGGCAAAACCTGGCTGTCAGACGAGGTGAAGCTTGGCGCGGCGAACAAGCAGACGCTTGCGCTGCGCGAAGCTGCCGTGCTGCCGGCCGGCGAGAAGGCGGGCCTGAAAGAGGTGATCGCAGAGCAGGCGGCGCTCAAGGCACTCGAGCTGACCCTGCCCGGCGTGGCTACGCCATACCGGCTGAGCTCGCTGAGTGAATTCGCGCCGGCCCAGCGCCTGTACCGCCAGGCCGCCGACGGCAGCCTGACCAACCAGCAGACCGGCGCCGTGTTGCGCGCCAACTTCAAGACCGGCTTCTACGAGACCGCCGCCGGCGAAAAGGTGGCGCCGGGCTTTCGCGTCAACGTGGGCTGGAGCAACTTCCAGCGCCTGTTCGACAGTGCCGAGCTGCAGGCACCGCTGCTGCGCGTGTTCGCCTGGACCGTGGTGTTCGCCGCGCTGACCGTGCTGTTCACCTTCAGCGTCGGCTTTACCCTCGCCACGGTGCTGAGCTGGGAAGCGCTGCGCTTCAAGACCGCCTACCGCGTGCTGTTGTTCCTGCCTTATGCCGTGCCGGGTTTCATCTCGATCCTGATCTTCCGTGGCTTGTTCAACGAGAATTTCGGCGAGATCAACATGGTGTTGAACGGCCTGTTCGGCATCCAGCCGAGCTGGTTTTCCGACCCCTTGCTCGCCAAGGTGATGCTGCTCCTGGTCAACACCTGGCTCGGCTACCCGTACACCATGCTGCTGAGCCTGGGACTGATCAAGTCGATTCCGGCCGACCTGTACGAGGCTTCCGCCATCAACGGCGCCAGCGCCTGGACCAACCTCACGCGCATCACGCTGCCCTTGGTGCTCAAGCCGATCGCGCCGTTGTTGATTGCCTCGTTCGCCTTCAACTTCAACAACTTCGTGCTGATTTCGCTGCTGACCGACGGCCGCCCGGACTTTACCGACAGCGTGGTGCCGGCCGGTACGACCGACATCCTCGTGTCGTACACCTACCGCATCGCGTTCCAGGATTCCGGCCAGAACTTCGGCCTGGCCGCCGCCATCTCGACCCTGATCTTTGTCCTGGTGGCCGTGCTCTCGCTGATCAACCTGCGCCTGTCGCGTGTGAACGCACAGGCAAAGAAATAAGGAGCCCAACATGGCCATGGTGCAAGACAAAACCCATCGCGGCCGGCTGGCGCTGGCGCACATCGGGCTGATCGCCTTCGTGCTGTTGACGCTGTTTCCGTTCCTGATGATCGTGTCGATCTCGCTGCGCCCCGGCAACTTTTCGGCCGGCAGCCTGATTCCGGATACCGTCAGCCTCGAGCACTGGAAGCTCGCGCTCGGTTTCTCGTATACCGACAGCGCCGGTCAGGTGATCCAGCCGCCGTTCCCGGTGCTGCGCTGGCTGTGGAACTCGGTCAAGATCGCCGGCATCAGCGCCACGGTGATCCTGCTGCTGTCCACCACCTGCGCCTACGCGTTCGCGCGGCTGCGTTTCCGTGGCCGCCAACTGGGCCTGAACGCGCTGCTGCTGGTGCAGATGTTCCCGGCCGTGCTGTCGCTGATCGCGATCTACGCCATCTTCGACCAGATCGGCAACTACGTGCCGTGGCTCGGCATCGACAGCCATGGCAGCGTGGTGCTGGCCTACGCCGGCGGCATCGCCCTGCACATCTGGACCATCAAGGGCTACTTCGACACCATCCCGGTGGAGATCGAAGAGGCCGCCATCATGGACGGCGCCAGCCACTTCCAGGCGTTCCGGCACGTGCTGTTGCCGATGGCGCTGCCGATCCTGTGCGTGGTGTTCCTGCTCGCCTTCATCGGCGCCATCATCGAATATCCGGTGGCCTCCATCCTGCTGCACCAGGAAGAAAACCTGACGCTGGCGGTGGGTTCCAAGTTATACCTTTACACCCAGAACTACCTGTGGGGCGATTTTGCCGCGGCCGCGATTCTGTCCGGCTTGCCAATCACCGTATTGTTCGTGGTGGCGCAGCGCTGGATGGTCAACGGGCTGACCAGCGGGGGTGTGAAGGGGTGAGTGTGTGAGCAGCGTGTAAGGGCGATGTTCTCCTTCTCGGCCGGTCCTGATCAGACCGGCCTTTTTTTGGTGCGCCCGGCAGGGCGCACCCACTTGACGGAGCCAGTCCGTGACACGCCCTAGGATCACGCCAGGTCGAAGCGGTCGAGGTTCATCACCTTGTTCCAGGCCGCGACGAAGTCATGGACAAACTTCTCCTCGGCGTCCGCGCTGCCATAGACTTCCGCCAAGGCCCTAAGCTGGGAGTTCGAACCGAAGACGAGATCGACACGGGTGCCGGTCCACTTGAGCTGCCCCGTTGCGCGGTCACGCCCCTCGAACACGTCCTTGGCGTCCGACACCGCCTTCCACTCCGTGCCCATGTCGAGCAGGTTCAGGAAGAAGTCGTTGGTCAGAGTCTCCGGCCGCTGGGTGAAGACCCCGTGCCGGCCCTGCCCGACGTTGGCGTTCAGGACGCGCAGGCCGCCCACCAGCACCGTCATCTCCGGCGCCGTCAGCGTCAGCAATTGCGCCTTGTCAACCAGCAGGGCCTCTGCCGATACCGGGTATTTGCCCTTGAGGTAGTTGCGGAAGCCGTCCGCGATCGGTTCGAGCACCGCCATGGAGACCACGTCGGTTTGCTCCTGCGAGGCGTCCATGCGGCCCGGCGCAAACGGAACCGTCACGGCGTGCCCCGCCTTCTGCGCCGCCTGCTCGACGCCGGCGCAACCGCCCAGCACGATCAGGTCGGCGAGCGAGACCTTCTTGCCGCCGGCCTGGGCGCTGTTGAACTCGCGCTGGATGCCTTCCAGCGTCTTGAGCACGGTCGCCAGTTGCTCAGGCTGATTGACTTCCCAATCCTTCTGCGGCGCGAGGCGAATGCGGGCACCGTTGGCGCCGCCGCGCTTGTCGGAGCCGCGGAAGGTGGACGCCGATGCCCAGGCGGTGGATACCAGTTGCGAGACGGACAGGCCCGAAGCCAGGATCTTGCCCTTGAGGGCGGCAATGTCCTGCTCATCGACCACCTGGTGATCGACCGCGGGGATGGGGTCCTGCCAGAGCAGTTCTTCCGCCGGCACTTCGGGGCCGAGATAGCGGGCGCGCGGCCCCATGTCGCGGTGCGTCAGCTTGAACCACGCCCGGGCGAATGCATCGGCGAACTGGTCCGGGTTCTCGTAGAAGCGCCGCGAGATCTTTTCGTAGGCCGGATCGAAGCGCAGCGACAGATCCGTCGTCAGCATCGTCGGAGCGTGGCGCCTGGACGGGTCGTGCGCGTCCGGGATGGTCCCCGCGCCCGCGCCGTCCTTGGCGACCCACTGGTGCGCACCGGCTGGACTCTTGCTCAGCTCCCATTCGTAGCCGAACAGGTTTTCGAAGAAGTTGTTGCTCCACTGGGTCGGCGTGGTCGTCCAGGTCACCTCCAGGCCGCTGGTGATGGTGTCGCCGCCTTTGCCGGTGCCGAAGCTGCTCGTCCAGCCCAGGCCCTGCTCTTCGATGCCGGCGGCTTCCGGCTCGGCCCCCACGTGGGACGCCGGACCGGCGCCGTGGGTCTTGCCGAAGGTGTGGCCGCCCGCGATGAGCGCCACCGTCTCTTCATCGTTCATCGCCATGCGGGCAAACGTTTCGCGAATATCCCTGGCCGCCGCGATCGGGTCGGGGTTGCCGTCCGGGCCTTCCGGGTTGACGTAGATCAGGCCCATTTGTACGGCCGCGAGCGGGTTTTCGAGGTCACGCTCGCCGGAGTAGCGCTTGTTCTCCAGCCAGGTGGTTTCGGCACCCCAGTAGACATCTTCTTCCGGCTCCCAGACGTCCTCGCGCCCGCCGGCGAAACCGAAGGTCTTGAAGCCCATCGACTCCAGCGCGACGTTGCCGGCGAGAATCATCAGGTCGGCCCAGGAGATCTTCCGGCCGTACTTCTGTTTGATCGGCCACAACAATCGGCGCGCCTTGTCGAGGTTGGCGTTGTCGGGCCAGCTGTTGAGGGGCGCGAAGCGCTGCTGGCCGGCCCCCGCCCCGCCTCGGCCGTCGCCGGTGCGGTAGGTGCCGGCGCTGTGCCAGGCCATGCGGATGAACAAGGGGCCGTAGTGGCCGAAGTCCGCCGGCCACCAGTCCTGCGAGTCGGTCATCAGCGCCAGGAGATCCTGCTTCACGGCCGCCAGGTCGAGACTCTTGAACTCCGCCGCGTAGTCGAAGCCCTCGCCTATGGGATCGGACAGGGACGAGTGCTGGTGCAGGATTTTCAGGTTCAGCTGATTGGGCCACCAGTCCTGGTTCGACGTGCCGCCGCCAGCGGTATGTTTGAAAGGGCATTTCGATTCAGTCGACATGGGTTTTCTCCTGTGGACATTGGCACTCAACTACCCGGCTCGGTGTGGAGACCGAGTGCCTTTCTTAAAGAGTAAGTATTCTCAATGGATTGGGGAAATTGATTTATCCGATGACTGCGAAATAAAAAAGCTAAGACCCTTGCTTACCTGCCGTTTCTGCTTGTCGCTTCCAGCGCTGGGAGCCTGTGTCTTTGCGGGGGGATACGCGAGGCTGGTCGTTGTCCGACGCCGAACGCTTCAACTATGACCCGGCCACGCGATGGCGCTGAATTTTGTGGGTTGTCGAGGGCGAGCTCCACATGGTGGAAGAGCAGGGGTGGCAGCCGTCCTCCAATACTCGGCCCCGCCTTGTCCGTGGCGTTCTACCCCGAAGTGATGGGAAGCCTGCTAGCAGTGCATCGCGGCATTTGTACTACAAAGAATAGGTAAATAGTATTTACGCGATTCTTGAGATACCTTTCGTGGACGCTCGCAAGTCTGAACCAAGGCTGGTGGTGGAACTGGAAGGAGGCTTGTCATGCAGGGCCCCAAGGCCAGCAAATGGGTTGTAAATAGATGTTGCCAGGTACTACTGGCTATATTGCTATGCTGTATTTCTTTAAGCAGTTACTCCAAAACGATTACTTTACTTTCGATTGAGTACCCTCCTTACACTGGACACTCCTTGAAACAGGAAGGGCTCATCACAGCCATCGCCGTAGCTGCATTCAGTCGCGTGGGCTACCAGCTGAATATTCAGTACCGGCCTTGGGCTCGCGCCCTTCAGGAGGTCAAAAGAGGGGAGAGCGCCGGCGTTCTGGATGTTTGGTATTCCAAGGAGAGGACCGCTTTTCTGGAGTTTAGCCAGCCCCTCTTTGTTAGCGAAGTCGGATTTTATGCGCGCTCGAACAAAAAAATTGATGTGCGTGACTTGTCCAAGCTTGGCAAGTTCACTATCGGTGTCGTGCGGGGAACGCTCAAGCCACCGAATTTCGAAGCCGCACGCTTGCGCATGGAAGATGGCATCGATGATGCCAGCAATCTGCTCAAACTCGCCGCAGGGAGGGTGGATCTGGTCATGACGGACAGGCGGGTGGGAGAGTATCTTCTGCGGCACCGGTTGCAGCCACTTCGTTCACAACTTGTCTGGCTGACGCCTGCCATCTATCAATTCCCGCTTTATGTAGGGTTTTCCAAGCGATATCCTGGTTGGGAAAAGATCGTGACCGACTTTAACACCGGCTTGGCCTTGTTGCAGAAGGACGGCACTCTGGAGAAAATTAAAAGCGATAAGGAGTATTAGCCTGAATCGACATGGCTGGTGCTGGCGTTGAAGCTGGCCATGTCGAGAGCGGAAGGCGGCCTATTGTCGCTTTTGCACTATTGGGCATTGTTTTTAACGCCGCCTGTATTTCTCATGTCGGTAGGGGTTACGCCAAACTCTGCCCTGAAACGCCGCGTGAAATGCGAGGTATTGATGAATCCGCACTCAAATACGATATAAGATATTTGATGTTTGGTGCTTAGCAGCAAATGTTTGGCATGGTTTAATCTTAGTTTCAAGGAGAAATTCGCGGGTGTCATGCCAACCTCTGCGTGAAACAATCGCTCAAGCTGTCTGAGGCTGACATTGACCTTTCGCGCAAGGTCCTCGATTGAAAGAGGGCTACTTATATTGCGCTCAATCAAAAGCATGGCTTTGCGTACGGTCAGGTTCGATACTTTTTCTGTCAAGACAGGCTGCGGCTGAGGGGTGGTCGCCGGTAGCGGCATTTCCTCAAGCATGATGCGAAGCGCCCGTGCGGCTTCGAATTTCCCACAATGCTTCTCAATGATATGGGCAGCCAGATGCATGACTCCCGCCCCTCCGGCGCAGGTCATTCTCTTGTCGTCAATGATGAATAATTCATCCGAGCTGACCGATAGTTTGGGGAATTCGGTCTCGAAGTGCTGATGGTGAAACCAGCTTACGCAGCAATTACGACCTTGCATCAGCCCGGTACGTGCCAATATGAAGCTTCCGGTGCAAACGCCCACTAGCGGCACATCCGATTCTGCGGCATTTTTCAGATAGCTCACCAATTGGGGGGCTATTTTTTTTCCGGCGTGCAACAGGCCGCCGACGACGACGATATAGTCGAATGACTTCGGGTCTTCCAGTCTTGCGGTGGGGATGACCTCCAGCCCGCAACTGGATGCAATAGGTTGAGCATCATGGCTTAACACTTTCCATTTGCAGCGAATCTGACGGCTAAAGTCGCCGTCGTCTGCTGCCAATCTAAGCGCATCAATGAAATTTGAGAATGCACTCAGAGTGAACTGGGGTGCGAGTATGAAACCTACCGATAATGGTTTTGCCACTTCATTCTGCCTGGAAAATACATCATTGTTACCCATAACCATACCATCCATCTTTAGATGACTATCTCACGCAGATTGAAAATTGAAATAATTGCCGTTCACTGGTGGGATCTTTCCCTCCGAATTCCCGGATGTCTATGCTCAATCGTGAGCGTCTTGGTTGTCACGTCCGATAATTGCAACTCTTGCCAAGCTCAGTCAAGTTCTCACCTGAAGTCCGAGGGCATCACCCGAGGCGCTGGTTGTTGACTGGCCATGCCGATGTAATGGGGTGGTTGTCGGCCTTCTTCGGCCGCAATCGCCCGTCAATACAAGCTTTTCAGGTTCTCCACGTCCTCCGGCTTCATTTATGCAAACACTCCGTACCCGGGATGTATTACCAAAAGTAGGCGAAAGGCTGCAGGAAATGTAACTGGATGCTGGGGATAGTCTTGGTACGCTGTAGTCAAGCATTACACACAGATGACGGGTGGTCCTGAGCATCGTGTGACTGGTGCTGCTTGCAACGTTTGCTTTCGATGGACGCACCCAGATGCAGGATGGTGCTGCAGACCGGCAGGATTACCGCTGGCAGCAAGCGAGAGCCCTGAGCCTGGACTGTGCGCAGAGGGTGATACGTGTCGAGAGCTTCAATTTCTTGAACTTGCAAATTGGGATGACAGAATGACCCCAAACACGACATTTGCACTGAAGGGCGTGACACGTCCGGGTGCAATAGAGGAAGCCATACCTTCGGTCGCGGCTTCCGGGGCCGATATTCTTACGGTCAAAAACCTGTCGAAAATCTTCGGGCCGAAACCCGAACGTGCGGCAGAGCTGCTGAAGCAAGGTCTCGGCCGGAACGAAGTCTTTGCCCAAACCGGCAACATGGTGGCAGTCAATAATGTAAGCCTCAGCGTCAAAGCCGGCGAGATTTTCGTCATCATGGGATTGTCCGGCTCTGGGAAGTCGACGCTCGTTCGACTGCTCAACCGTTTGATTGAACCCACATCCGGCCAGGTCATTCTCGAAGGCCGTGATATCGCGCCCATGTCCACTGCTGAATTGCGAGACGTCCGCCGGAAGAAGATGGCGATGGTGTTCCAGTCTTTCGCGCTGCTGCCAAACCGGACGGTGCTCGACAACATCGCCTATGGACTGGAAGTCGCGGGGCTGAATAAAGCGGAACGGTACGACATCGCCCGAGCCGCACTGAACCGGGTTGGGCTGGGCTCGTATGAAAAGCTCTTCCCGAGCGAGCTTTCGGGCGGCATGCAGCAGCGTGTAGGCCTGGCGCGTGCCCTCGCGGTGAATCCGTCGGTGTTGCTGATGGACGAAGCGTTCTCTGCTCTGGACCCGCTGATTCGGTCCGAAATGCAGAACGAGCTGCTGCGCCTTCAGAAGGAGGAGCGGCGGACCATCGTCTTCATCTCTCACGATATTGAAGAGGCCCTCAAGATCGGCGGCCGAATCGGCATCATGAAGGATGGCTGCCTGATTCAGGTTGGCACCCCCGCGGAACTCATCCACTCGCCGGCAGACGATTACGTGCGCGACTTCTTCCGTAATGTGGATATCTCCCGGTTCCTCAAGGCTTCCAGCATGTTGACCAAGGTCGACAGAGGCCTGATTTCTTGTGATGTCAGTACCCCATCGGAGCAATTCCTCAATCAGCTCATCGATAGCGGGGCGGAGTGCGGCTATGTCTGCGACGAATCCGGGCGCTATCAAGGCTGCGTTACCCCTGCGTCCCTGCACAAGTCAGGTCGCAGCCCCATCCGGGATGCGTTGCTTCGCGATATCAATGCTGTCTCGCTCGACGCCGATTTGCATGAGCTGGCGGCCATTTCACTGAACCAGGAGCACGATGTTCCCGTCACTGATGCGGCCGGAAAGCTCGTCGGTGTGGTGTCCTGTCGGACGATACTCAAGCAGATCATGGAACGGAGGGGTGTATGAACGCGTCAGTCATCGGGAAGTTTGCAGAGGGCGCTGTCAATTACCTGTTCGAGCATTTCAGAGGCGGTTTTGATGCTTTCTCCTCTGGGCTGGGAGCGGTAGTCGAGTTGCTCGAGAACGGACTCGCCGCCGTTCCCTTCATCGCCATGCTCGTCATTCTTGTGGCAATTGCGCTTTGGCGGCGGGGTGTGGTGTTTGCGATCTTCGTGGGCCTGGCTCTTGAGGCTATCCAATACATGGGTCTGTGGACTCAAACGGTGTCCACCTTGGCTCTGGTGATTGCGGCCACCTTTTTCAGCCTCGCTGTGGGGGTGCCTCTTGGCATCTGGGGAGCACGGAACAATCGCGTGGAAGTGGTTCTGCGTTCCTTGCTCGACTTCATGCAGACCATGCCGGCGTTCGTCTATTTGATTCCGGCCGTCATTCTGTTCGGGCTGGGCAGGGTGCCCGCCGTTATTGCCACCATCGTTTTTGCCATGCCGCCGGTTGTACGCCTCACGACCTTGGGTATTCGGCAGGTTCGCGAGGAGCTGCTGGAAGCGGGGCGTTCGTTTGGCAGCACGGATTGGCAGCTGCTTTGGAAAATCCAGTTGCCGAACGCTTTGCCTTCCATCATGGCCGGCGTGAACCAGACCATCATGATGGCGCTCTCGATGGTTGTCGTGGCCTCGATGATTGGCGCCGGTGGTCTCGGTGAGTACGTCCTGAGCGGTATTCAGCGTCTTGATATCGGGATTGGTTTTGAAGGTGGCCTGGGCGTTGTGCTGCTTGCCATTGTGCTCGACCGGCTGACCGAGAGTTTTGGGGTGAAGGCAAAAAAAGCCAAAAAAGCAAAGCCGCTCGCCCGGACGGCAAAGACTGGCTAAAGCGGTAAGACGCAGGCCTGATTGGTAGGTGATTGAACCCAGGAACAGTCGTCTCGGAATGTGACGACACAAAGGGAGCAGGACTGGCGATTCAACAGGCGGTATCGATCGCCAGAGGTAGTACGGTGTTTGGAGCAACACACGGCAAACAGAGGGCCGTGACATTTTAAAAACTTCATGTAGTCACAAAGGAGCACCACGTGGAAAACAAATTGCTTAAATCGCTTCTGGGGAAGCTGGCAGTGTCGATGGTTGTGGCTTTGGGTGTTGGCGCGGCCCCCGCTGCGTCGGCTGCTGAACCGGTGAAGATGGCCGTAACGAACTGGGCCGATGTTCTGGCCGTGGCCAATGTTGCCAAGTACGTGATGGAGACCAAGCTCAATCAGCCGGTTCAGTTTGTACAGGCTGCCATTGGTATCCAGTATCAAGGCGTCGCCCGTGGTGATCTGGACATTATGGTTGGCGGCTGGCTGCCGGTCACTCACGCGACATACTACGAGAAGTATAAGAACGACATGCATGATGTAGGCATTATCTATACGGGTGGCAAAAATGGCTGGGCCGTGCCGGCGTATATTCCCGAGTCCGAACTGTCGTCGATTTCCGATCTCAACAAGCCAGAAGTCAAGAGCAAGCTGAGCGGCATCGTCCAGGGTATCGAGCCGGGCGGTGGCCTGATGATGGCCTCTGACAAGACGATCAAGTCTTACAACCTTTCTGGATACAAGCTGCAATCGTCCAGCGAAGCTGGCATGCTGGCTTCGGTTGCGCGAGCCTATCAGTCGAAGCAGTGGATTGTCGCCACTGTCTGGAGCCCGCACTGGCTTTTCCAAAAGCACAAGATGCGCTACCTCAAGGATCCCAAGGGTACCTTGGGTGGCGAGGAGCAAGTCCATGCCTTTGCCTCGAAGCAGTTTGCCACCAAGTTTCCGCGGGCCGCTGTCTTTATGAAGAATCTCAAGTTGACCTTGGCGGATGTCGAGGCCATCGAATTCGAGGGTAACAACACGAACGACTACGCGACCGCTGCGAAGAAGTTTGTCGATGCCCATCCGGAAAAAGTGAAAGCCTGGCTGCAGCAATAAGTCGAGCTCTGGCTCTCCGCGGCAGTGTTGTTCGCGGAGAGCCGAGCGCAACGCTTCGACAGGCACGAATGGCCCGTAACTCGAATCGATGATTTTTGCAGTCCTGGATGGCCTGCTTTGAACGATGACTTTCGGAGTAATCCCGTGAACGAGCACTCGCGCTTTTTTCATGAGTCCCTCATGAGCCGTGACCCCGTTATCGCATCGGAGATCGCGCTGGAGTTGCGCCGCCAGCAAACCCAGATCGAATTGATTGCTTCCGAAAACCTGGTCTCGGCGGCGGTCATGGAAGCACAGGGCACCGTGCTGACCAACAAGTACGCCGAGGGATACCCGTCGAAGCGCTATTACGGCGGTTGCGAACACGTGGACAGGGTGGAAGCGTTGGCTATCGACCGCGTGAAGGCTCTGTTCGACGCTGAGTACGCGAACGTCCAGCCTCATTCCGGGGCTCAAGCCAACGGGGCGGTGATGCTCGCGCTGATGAAACCGGGCGAAACGGTGATGGGCATGTCCTTGGATGCCGGTGGTCATCTCACCCATGGTGCGCGCCCAGCCCTCTCCGGGAAGTGGTTCAACTCCGTCCAATACGGTGTGAGCCCGGATACCTTCCTTATCGATTATGACCAGGTGCGTCGCTTGGCCGTGGAGCATCGTCCCAAGCTGATCATCGCCGGCTATTCGGCCTATCCGCGCGCTCTCGATTTCGCCAGGTTCCGTGACATCGCCGACAGCGTTGGCGCCCTGCTGATGGTGGATATGGCGCACATCGCCGGCATCGTGGCGGCGGGCAGGCATCCAAACCCGGTGCGTTTTGCCGATGTCGTCACCTCCACGACGCACAAGACGCTGCGCGGGCCGCGAGGCGGTTTTATCCTCACCAATAACGGCGACATCGCCAAGAAGATCAATTCGGCCGTGTTCCCCGGCTTGCAGGGAGGCCCGCTCATGCATGTCATCGCGGGCAAGGCGGTCGCCTTTGGCGAGGCGCTGCGCCCGGAATTCACGGCCTACATCGACCAGGTTCTGCGCAATGCCCAGGCGCTCAACAACGTCCTGCAATCCGGAGGCCTGAGCCTTGTCACTGGCGGAACGGATAACCACCTGTTGCTGGTCGATCTGCGCGCAAAGCGCCTCACCGGCATGCAGGCTGAAAAGGCGTTGGAGCGGGCCGGCATCACCTGCAACAAGAACGGCATTCCCTTCGATACGGAAAACCCGACCGTCACCTCCGGAATCCGGCTGGGCACGCCGGCCGGCACCAGCCGCGGATTCGGTACGGCGCAGTTTGAAGAGGTCGGCGAGATGATTCTGGAAGTGCTTTCCGCACTCGAGCGGGAGCCCTTCGGTGACGAGCAGGTTGAACGTGCTGTTCGGAGCCGGGTGAGGGACCTGTGCAGCCAGTTTCCTATCTATTCGCATTCAGAGACACACATTTAATCCACAGTCCGCAGAAAACGGCTTGTAAGAGCCAGCCGAGTATCTGCAGCTGTTGTTAAAGGCGTAACACCGCTTGGCGGTGTTGCAGGGGAAACTTTTGTCTTTTAAACGCCAATCTTCCGCCAAAACGTTGCCGAATTCTGGGGGCAACCAATACGGAAGTGCCGGCATCTTTCTTGAAGAAGGAGAAATCCGATGAGTTTTGAGGGAGTACACACCCCACTAGTGACCCCGTTCAAGGCGGACGGCGAAATCAACCATGATTTGCTGGCCAAGCATGCCACGGACCTGGTCGGCCGGGTTGCTGGCCTTGGGGTCGGCGGCACCACGGGCGAATACTATGCGCTGAGCTACGAAGAGCGGGTTCAGACGTTCAACACCGTGGCGGAGGCGGTGGGTGGCAAAACCTACCTGACCGCCGGCATCAACGCGACGACGACCCGCGAGGTGATCCGTTTGGGCCAGGAGGCCAAGCGCGCCGGTATGTCGGCTCTGCTGGTGGCTGCCCCGTATTACGCCCAACCGACGCAGGGCGAACTGCTGAACCACCTGTTGAAGGTGGACGACAGTCTCGACATGCCCATCATGCTGTACAACTTCCCGGCGCGTACCGGCACGGCAATCAGCGACGAAGTGCTCGAAGTGCTCCTCGAGCGGCCGAACTTCATCGCGATGAAGGAAAGCACCGGCGACGTTTCGCACCTGCATCACCTCGCTACCCACTTCCGCGACAAGCTGGTGCTGAGCTGCGGCATGGACGACCAGGCGCTCGAGTTTTTCGCCTGGGGCGCCAAGAGCTGGGTCGGCGGTGCATCCAACTTCTTGCCGGAAGCCCATACCGAGCTGTTCGACACCTGCGCCAAGCGCGGCGACTTCGAAACCGGCCGGAAACTGATGACCCGGCTGCTGCCGGTGCTCGAACTCTTGGAGCGCAGCGGGAAGTTCATCCAATACGTACGCTATGGCTGCGAACTGGCCGGCAAGCCCGTCGGTGTCGCCCGGGAACCGCTCGGCACGCTCACCGAAGAAGAGTGCCAGGCCTTCGCCAAGCTCGTTAAACCTCTGCTTCGCAACGAGTGATTTGATATGGGCTCGAAACAGGAATTCGTTCGGCTGCCGGCTCCGGATGGGGTGAACGGGTGGTGGGAGAGCCTGCCTCCTGCTGCCCCTGCCCAGACGGTGTCGTCTGAAAGCCGATATGACTGGGTAGTTGTCGGTGGGGGCATCACCGGGCTTTGTGCAGCCCGGCGCTTGGCTGAGCTTGCCCCCGAGGCCTCGATTGCGCTGGTCGAGGCCGACCGCATCGGGCGCTCGACGGCCGGACGAAATTCCGGTTTCTTCGTTGACTTGCCACACGACATCAGCAGCGAAAGCTACTCGCGCAGTGTGGAAGCTGACAAGGCGGACGTGCGGTTGCAACGTCACGGCATCGACTATGTCCGTTCAGCGGTACGCCAGCACAATATCGATTGCGATTGGCGCGACGACGGCAAGTTTCATGCCTCGGTGAACAAGAAAGGGAAGGCCGCGCTGGCTCACTTTGCGGAGGGATTGACGCGTATCGGCGAACCATTCGAATGGCTCGACGAGGCGGCCATCGCCAAGGTCACCGGGACGGACTTCTATCGCGGCGCCGTCTTTACGCCGGGGTGCAGCACGGTCCAACCGGCGGCATTGATGCGCGGTCTGGCGGCGACCTTGCCCGAGAACGTCAAGGTGTTCGAGCTGAGCGCGGTGCGGAGTATCGAGCAGCAAGGCCAGACCAAAGTGCTGAGCTTTGATGGCGGCCGGATCGCGGCCAAACGGGTGATCCTCTGTACCAATGCCTATGCGGCCAGGTTTGGGATGCATCCGAATGGCCTGCTGCCCGTGTACACGTTCGCCTCGATGAGCCGTGTGATGAACCCGGACGAGGTCAAGCGGCTCGGCGGGCAACGGTCGTGGGCCTTGATCCCGGCCGACCCGATGGGCACGACGGTTCGTCGCCTGATTACAGACCGCATTTGCGTGCGTAATCACTTCGTGTTCCGGCCAAACGTCGAGGTATCGGCGGCGGACCTCGCCAAGGCAAAAAGCCTGCACCAACGTTCTTTCGACCGGCGCTTCCCGATGTTGAAGGACGTCGAGCTGGAGTACACGTGGGGCGGCGCGTTGTGCCTGTCCGCTAACAACGGCGTGCTGTTTGGGCGAAGAGACGATGGTGTCTTCGAGGCCATCGGCTGTAATGGTCTGGGCCTGAGCCGAGGCTCGGCGTCAGGCAAGCTCATCGCGGAGTATGCGCTGGGTCAGTCCAATGGCCTTGTTCAGCAGCTGCTGCATCAGCCGCGTCCGCGTCCACTTCCTGTGCGCCCCATTGCGGACATTGGTGTCTCCGCCGCGATATGGGTCAAGGAGTTTTCGGCCGGGGCTGAACTTTAATCTGCCGAGCTTTAATTTTATGAGGATTAGGACATGACGACTTATCAAGAGTGGAAGCAAAAAGCAGAATCCCTGTCCATCGACGGGAGAGCGTTCATCGCCGGACAGCGCTGCACGGCAGCTTCGAACGAAACGTTTAACACCCTGAATCCGGCAACGGGAAAAGTGCTGGCCGAAGTCGCTCTGTGTGATGCATCGGATGTTGAACGTGCTGTAGTCGCTGCACGGGAGGCGTTCGAGTCCGGCGTGTGGTCGAAAGCGGCACCGGCACATCGTAAAGCGGTTCTGTCTCGCTTGGCGCAGTTGATCGAAGACCATGCGGAGGAATTGGCGCTGCTCGAGGCGCTCGATGCCGGCAAGCCCATCGGTGAGTGCCTCGGGCTCGACATCCCGGAGTCGGCCGCCTGCATCCGTTGGCATGCGGAAGTGACCGACAAGCGCTACGACGCCCTGTCGCCTTCGGGCTCGAATGTGGTGAGCATGATCACCCGCGAGCCGATCGGCGTGGTGGGTGCGGTGCTGCCCTGGAACTTCCCGGCGCTGATGCTGGCCTGGAAAATCGGCCCGGCGTTGTCGGTCGGCAACAGCGTCGTCGTGAAACCGGCTGCGCAAACGTCGCTGTCCACGCTGCGCATTGCCGACCTGGCGCTGGAAGCCGGCGTGCCGGCCGGCGTATTCAGCGTGGTTACCGGCTTCGGCTCTGGCGCTGGCCAGGCGATCGGGCTCCACCCCGATGTCGACCTGGTGGCGTTCACCGGTTCGACCGAAACCGGCAAGCGCTTCCTGCGCTATTCGGCCGACACCAACCTCAAGCGTGTGGTACTGGAGTGCGGCGGCAAAAATCCGCAAATCATTCTGCCCGATGTCGCCAACCTGGATGCCGTCGCGGAGCAAGCCGTGGCGGCCGCGTTCTGGAACATGGGTGAAAACTGTAGCGCGGGGTCGCGCATGCTGGTTCCATCCAGCATGAAGGCCGCGTTGCTGGAGAAAATGCAGACCGTGCTGGAAGGCTGGAAGACCGGCGACCCGCTCGACCCGGACGTGAAGCTCGGCGCGCTGATTGAGCAGCGGCACTATGAAAAGGTGCTCGGTCACATCGAACAGGCGAAGGCGGAAGGCGCACACTTGGTGTGCGGCGGCAACGCCGTGCTGGTCGAAAGCGGCGGCTGGTATGTCGAGCCCACCATCTTCGACAATGTGACGCCGGAGATGAGCATCGCGGTGGAAGAAGTGTTCGGCCCGGTCCTGTGCGTCATCGAATACTCCGACGTCGAGGAAGCGGTCCGCATCGCCAACGACACCTGCTACGGCTTGGCGGCCTCGCTATGGACCGACAACGTCAACAACGCCCACAAGGTAGCGGCCCGAATCCGGGCGGGTACGGTGACGGTGAACTGCTTCGGCGAGGGGGATCTCTCCACGCCGTTCGGCGGCTTCAAGCAATCGGGCTTCGGTGGCCGGGACAAATCCGTCTACGCGCACGACCAGTATTGCGAGCTGAAGACGACCTGGCTGAAGCTCGATTGACGTCTGATGGCCCGACCTTCCGAGGTCGGGCCATCCGGATGCCGGGAGGCCTCCTCCGCTTGCGGTGGAGGCCACTGGCGCTAGCAATAAAGGTGCCATAATGGAATGGTTCTGACTCACGAGCGCACGCTTAAAAGGTAGTAACCATGCAGAAGAAGCAGTTATTTACCGACAGACTCCTGGCGCAGATGCCGTCGTTACGGGCACTCAGATGCTTTGTCACCGCGGCGCGATACGAGAGTTTTACCCAGGCGGCAGAAGTGCTATGCGTGACGCAGGCGGCCATCAGCAGGCAAATCAAGGAGCTCGAGGATTCACTTGACGTTGCCCTGTTTGAACGCACAGGGCGGCACATCGCGCTAACCGATGCGGGACGCATTCTCTACAACGCGTCCTACCTCTCGATCATGAATATCGCCGAGGCCGCCGAGGCGGTAAGACGCTCCGACAAGCATGCCTTTACCATTTGCGTCTCGCACACCTTCTCCGCGTTGTGGCTGTCGTTCAGGTTGCCGTCGTTCCGCAAGAGATTCCCGAACATGAGGTTGCACGTGATCGTGACGGAGCATTTCATGGAGCTGGACGAGCTCATGGAGCCTGACATCATCATCACCAAGAATCCGCCGCGTGAACAGGAGTATGAAGTCGAGCCGCTTTTTCATGACATTGTGTACCCGGTCTGCAGCCCATCGTTCTATCAGCAGCATTTCCAAAACAAGAAGCTGAAGCCGCTGGATCTGCTGTCGCGTCCTACCTTGCACCTTTCTTTGTTGGGGAGAGCCCAGGTTTGCGAGCATGTTGATTGGCGGGTATGGCGGAACTGGTTCCAGAAAGGCGATGAGTCGGACCGGGTCACCGAAGACGATTATCTGGAGAGCAACGATTACCGGCTCCTCGTCGCTCAGGCAGAAGCGGGCGAGGGCACCCTGCTTGGTTGGCACCACCTGGTTCATCGCCAAGTGGAGCAGGGGCTATTGATTCGGCCGGTTCAGGATGCTCTCGTGTTCCATGACCGACACCACTATCTGATCACACACAAGAACGCCAAGCTTCGACCTGAATATCTGCAGTTTCGCGAATGGCTTGGCGAGGAAGTCGACGCGATGATGCGCGAATGGCGTGGCGTCCAAGCCGAAACCATCAAATAGCGTGTGCTGACATAAGGCGTGAATCCTGTTGATGAAATTGGCGAATCCCCGAACGATGGCGCATGGCCAGGCCGCAACATGAAAGCGACGACCGGAAAAACGAAAGGTTATCGGCGGCTGATACCGTCGATGACGGCTCTGGTCGAGTTTGAAGCCGTTGCACGGCTAAGCAGCTTTACCGTTGCCGCGCAGGAAGTCGGGGTCACCCAGGCGGCGGTCAGCCGGCAGGTGCGGTTTCTCGAGGAGACGCTCGGCGTGCGGCTTTTTCACCGCTTGCATCGTGCCATCAAGCTGACCCCTGAAGGCGAGGCCTTGTATCTCGTCGTATCCGAATCCATGCAGAAGATTGCCGGGGTGTTCGACCGGCTCGCAAGCGGTGCCGAGCAACAGGAGCTGGTGTTGGCCGCCACTGCTGCCTTCTCGCGATTTCGCCTGCTGCCTAGACTCGCCGCGCTCAAGCGGTCTCTGCCGCATGTGCAGCTACGGCTGACGACGCAGATGTTTAGCGCGGATCTGCTGCCCAAGGGGATCGACGTTGCCATTCGTTTTGGCAACGGCAAATGGCGTGAGGGCGCCGCGACCATGCTGTTCGATGAAGAGGTGTTTCCGGTTTGCTCGCCGTGGTGGCTGGAGGCGAACAAGGCTCCTGACTCGCTTGCCGAGCTGGCCGATACGGCCCTCATCGAGTCCGACTCGACATCGGAAGGCTGGATGGGATGGAGCGAATGGTTCGACGCGGCCGGCTTTCGAGTGCCGCATTTGCACTACGCATTCCGTTGCAGCTTGTATACAGATGCCATTCAGGCCGCGCGCGATGGACAAGGCGTCGCCCTGGGTTGGGGGCGACTGGTTCATGATTTGCTGGCCACTGGCGAGCTCGTCCGGCTGACGACAGCATCCGTCAAGGTCAGTGATGCGTATTACATCGTGGTTCCGCATGGCCGCACCATGACGCCGGCGATCGAGGCCTTGATCGAGTGGCTGCGTAAGGACGTGGTGGCGAGCTGACGCGCACAGCCTGATGGGCTGCCTCAAGCTGTCCGCTAAGTTCCTGCTGATTGCCGTCCTCAACCGCTACCGACGATATCCGGCGCCTAGTCGATACCATCTGCAACGACACCGAACGCACCGCCCAGGGTATGGCCGCCGCGCGTGCCGGCATGGAACGGAGTTCCGCCAGCGTTCAAAACGCCAGCAGTACCCTTTCCAGCATCCGCGTACAGAGCGAAGCGAGTCAGTTGGCCACCGATGAGATCTCGGTGGCGATGAACCAGCAGCAGACCGCCAGCCAGCAGGTGGCCGCCAATGTCGAAATGATCGCCCGCGCGGCGCTCGCCTGCAGGGGACGCCAACCAGCCCTCAAGTCAACAAACACCAGATAGCGAGAAAGGGGGCGGAGCCAGACCTCATCGCATGCAGGCTGCTAGGGGCGTTGTGTATGCCGCCGCCGATTCCGGGGTTGAACCATTCCCCGTCTTTCTGGCGAAATTCCCCATCAGTCAACAGCACGTAGGCTTCCTCCGGCGGATGGCTATGGTCCGGATACCTCACATGGGGCGACATGATAGAAAAGCCGAGTTGAACGTCATAGCGGCTCTCGGCGCCGCCAGGCCCGCAAATCATGCCGTGTACGTGCCCATCGATATAGTTTTCGCTCCCATTTGCACCCGAGGTACGGCGCGACCACCCCAACGCAGGTTCGAGGAGCTTGATGGCCCGGGCAGCGGCCCCATACGGGGTGTCGTCTTCCGCGATAGACGCCAGCGCAGCGTCCAGCCATTCGCAAGCCGGATACCGTGTGCTGTGTCTTACCCCGTCATCTGACGGGGTTTGCAGCCGCGCGAACACCTGGGCCGCGACGGCTCGTCCCGCTTCCGGAAGTTTTTGCGATTGGAAGAGGGCTTCGGCGATTCGGATAAAAGCCTGTACGTCTTCAGGGCGAGTGGTCATGTTGTGCTCCGAGCCGAGTTCGAGATTACTTTGCCGTATGAGGCGGAATAGGGTGCGCAACAACATATATTTATTCCGCACCCTCAGAAGCCAGTATTGCTATCGGCCGCGACATATTGTCTCCCAATATTATGCGAAATTAGAAAGCGGGTCTTCGCGGCAAATCTGCTTTATTTTCTCGATCGCATTACATCAAGTTATGGGTTACGCCAACGTTCTGCTGACATGGATAGCGGCGTGACGGTAGCGTCAGGCGCGCTGATTTCGCATTACTTCAGGTAATGCGAAAGGGAAAATATAGCGCGTTGACGCTTTTTTTCGCTCCCCCAATACTCGATTCGTCAGGGATGGCCGACGGCAGAATCCCAATCGGAGTAAACAAGAGGAGTTAGTAGCAGTGAGCAACCAGACCAAAACACTCGCCCTTATCCAGCAACGCAAGCCGCGTCACGTTCTCTCGCGTGAACTGTATATTGACCCGGACGTGTATCGCGATGACCTGGCGCAGATCTGGCATAAAGAGTGGATTTTTGCAGGACATACCTTCGAACTGGAAAAACCCGGTCAATTCATGACGCTACAGATCGGTGACTATCCGATTGTCCTGGTGCGTGGTAGCGACGGTGAATTACGCGCATTTCATAATGTCTGTCCCCATCGCGGTTCAAAGGTATGTCAGGGTTCCAGTGGCAAATCCGCCAGGCTGGTCTGCCCCTATCACAAGTGGACCTTTGGTCTGGACGGCAAACTGCTGTTTGCCGGTAACATGGGCAGCGACTTCGACCCTCTCAATCACGGGCTCAAGCAGGCCCACTGTGCCGTGGTAGAGACTTATATATACGTCTGTGTGGCCGAAACCGCCCCCGATTTCGAAGCCTTTCGCCAGGCCTTGACGCCCTTCATCGCGCCTCACAATCTCGCGGACTGCAAAGTCGCCTATGAATCCACCATCGTCGAGAAGGGCAACTGGAAGCTGGTGTTCGAGAACAATCGCGAGTGCTACCACTGCGAAGGCTCTCACCCGGAACTGCTGAACTCCTTCGTCGAAAACCTCTCCGTGGCCGGCATTGTCGGCGACGAGGATCCGGAGCTGGCGGCCTTTCTGGATCGTTGTGAAACGGGTGGACTGCCAAGCCGCCTGGTCATGGCCGAAGGCGGCCAGTATCGCATCACCCGTATCCCGTTGGCCGCCAACGCACGGAGTTACACCATGGACGGCAAGCCCGCGGTATCCGGTCGGCTGGATCAGAGCGGAGTGGAGAATATCGGGGCGCTGCTGTACTTCAACTACCCCTCCACTTGGAATCATTTCCTGGGCGACCACGCCCTGAGTTTCCGCGTCTTGCCCATTGGTCCTGGCGAGACTGCCGTGACAACCAAGTGGCTGGTGCACAAGGATGCCCAAGAGGGGGTCGACTATGACCTCGATAACCTGACCCGTGTATGGATAGCGACCAATGACCAGGACCGGAAGCTCGTCGAGGGGACGCATGCCGGGGTGAGCTCGCCGGTTTACGAGCCGGGACGCTATTCGGATCTGGCGGAGAACGGCCCTTGCCAGTTCGACGACTGGTATTGCGAGACGATGAAGTCCCGGCTCGCAGACTGATCCTTTCTTCGCAACGGCGCTGCCCGCAGCGCGGGCAGCGCCATCCCCTGATGTTCAAACTTCGTGTCCGGCCAAGTGGCCAGGTGTGAGAGCCAAATGTCGCTATACGCATTCATCCAGGAATTTCACTTCACGCAAGCCCCGCTTGCCACCCGTCAATGTCTTCTGACTTGCCTGCTGGACATCCTCGGGGTGGCCGCCGGGGCGCGGAACAACCAGACCAGCCAGGTGCTTCGCGAATACGCCAGCGAACACTATCCAGCGACCGGGATCGCCAGCCGGCTGATGTTCGACGGGCGCCACGTCCACCCCTTGGGGGCCGCCTGGGCTGGTGGCTTCTGCGTCGACAGCCTGGATGCCCACGAAGGTCACTTCACCTCCAAGGGACACGCCGGTGCCACCGTGGTACCGGCTTTGCTGGCATTGGCCGATGCCTATCGGCAGCAGGGACATCAGATCAGTGGTGAGGAATTCCTGAGCGCGCTGTGTATCGCGTACGAAACGGCGCTGCGTGCCGGCGCGGCATTGATGGCGACGGCTCCGGAGTACCACGCCTCAGGATCGTTTTCGGGCATTGGGGTGGTCTGTGGTGGGGCCAGGCTGCTGGGCATGGATGAATCCACCTTCCGTCATGCTCTCGGTATCGCCGAATACTTCGGCCCACGCTGCCCCATGATGCGGCTGGTCGATCATCCCTCGATGCTGCGTGATGCCCACGGCGCGGGTGCGTATGCGGGCATCAACGCGCTGCTGTTGGCGAAGGCGGGAGTGACGGGCGCGCCGGCCGAGACCATCGAGTCGACCGCCGTGGCGGCCCAGTGGCACGACCTCGGACAGCGTTGGGAGATCGATGCCCAATACTTCAAGCCTTGGCCGGTATGCCGCTGGGCGCAGCCGGCGCTCACCGCGATGGAGGCATTGCGGCAGCAGCATCCCGGTGTCGACGCGGACAACATCGAGCGGATTCGGGTCGAGACATTCCATGAGTCGATGCGCCTGCAGGGGCATGCCCCGGCCAACGCCGACGAAGCCCAGTATGGCTTGGCCTTTCCGCTTGCGGCACTGATCTGCCGCAGGCAGGTCGGCCCCGCGGAGGTGACCGGCGACGCCATTCACGCCGTCGACATCCGTGCCCTCAGCCAGCGCATCGAGATCGTCGAAGTGGACGACCTGTCGAGCCGTTTTCCCGAAGAGATCCTGTCACGGGTTCATCTCTGGCTCAAGGACGGGCGCGTGCTCAGCAGTGATACCACCGCAGCCAAAGGCGACCCTGCCACGCCGATACCCGCAGAGGAATTACGCGACAAGTTTCACCGGATGGCCGGTGTGAGCCTTGCGGCATCGCACCGCCAAGCCATCGAACAACGGGTGGCCGAGCTCGCCGACAGCCCCACCTGTGCACCGCTATTCGATCTCATTCTGAATGGCGTGCAGTAAACTGCTTAAAGGAACCACCCCCATGCTCAGCCTGACCAGCTCCGAATACCTCAACCCCGTCAATACCCAGACCTGGACGAATGGTCGTCACCTTGTGCGCTGCCGCAAGGTCATCCAGGAAACCCACGACGTCAGGACCTTCTGCTTCAGCATGCAGGAGCCGGTGCTGTTCTTCTTCAAGCCCGGCCAGTTCGTGACTCTGGAGTTGGAGATCGACGGCAAGCAGGTGATGCGTTCGTACACCATTTCCAGCGCACCGTCGATTCCCTACAGCTTTTCCATTACGGTGAAGCGGGTGCCGGGTGGCGTGGTGTCGAACTGGCTGCACGACAATCTCCAGGAAGGGGATCTGCTCCCGGTGCATGGTCCGGTCGGGCAGTTCAACTGCATCGACTATCCGGCTCAGAAGGTGCTGTATCTCTCCGGAGGCGTCGGGATCACCCCGGTGATGTCCATGGCGAGGTGGTTCTTCGACACCAACTCCGAAGTGGACATGGTGTTCGCCCATAGCGCCCGCACGCCAAGGGACATCATTTACCGGGCCGAGCTGGACTACATGTCCACCCGCATCGAGAACTTCAAGTTGTACCTCATCTGCGAACGGACCGAGATCGGCCAGGTCTGGAGCGGATACCGTGGCTACCTGACCCGGGCGATGCTGCAATTGATCGCCCCCGACTTTCTCGAGCGTGAGGTCTTCTGCTGCGGGCCGGCTCCGTATATGCGCGCCGTCCGCCACTTCCTGCAGGAAGCCGGCTACGATATGTCGCGCTACCACGAGGAGTCGTTCGGTGCGACGCCGGAGGCCGACATCGCCCTGGCCGAGGAGCATGCGGCCGAGGCCCACGAGCACGCAGAGGCCGCGCAGGACACCCATTGCGTGACCTTCAAGGAGTCCGGCAAGTCGGTGCGGGTGGCGAGCAGCACCACCCTGCATGCGGCGGCGGCCGGCGCCGGCCTCACCATCCCCAAAGCCTGCGGCATGGGCATCTGCGGCACCTGCCGGGTGAGAGTGCTGGAGGGCGAGACGGAGATGAATCACAACGGCGGCATCACCGAGGAAGAAATCGCCGAAGGCTATGTACTCACCTGCTGCACCAAAGCCAAATCCGATGTGAGTCTGGAGTACTGACCCAGGGTGAGCCATCCGGAGCGGTGTCGTATTCGGGCACGGATGCTTCATAGACCTCCAACGGCTTTCCTTGGGAAAGCAGCAGCCACGGCATCGGGCGCGGAAAAAAGATCGAAGGCGGCATTGGGTCACCTGTCAGGGAGCAAAGCAACTGCCGCACTGTTCCTGTCGGGGGCAGGTGACCAGCCTCTCGTGTCTCTGCTGCGCCGTGCGCAGGACGTGATCACTTCAGAGCGTTCTCCCGGAGAATCTTGTCGAAGGTGCCGTTGGCCTTGATGGTGGCCAGTCCCTTGTTGAACGCCTCGATGATGGCCTTGTGGCGCGGATTCTTCAAACCGCTGGTCACGTGCAATTGCTGAGTGGACAAGGCGTTGTGCGTGAACTCGATCTGTTGCAGCAGGTTGGGGGCATCGTGTTTGATGATCCAGCGGGCGACGACCTCATCCTCCAGTGTCAGGTCGATCCGACCGAGAACCAGCTTCTTGATGTTTTGCATGACTTCGACAACCTCGGGTCGGTTGAAGTTGGCGGCGTTGAGGAATTCGTCGCCATAGCCATACCCCCGGACGATACCCACCGTCTTCCCTGTCAAACTGCCTAACCCCTTGTATTCGAATGGATCTCCCTTACGCTTGATGAATTTGATCTCGTTCTTCATATAGGGGTCGCTATACAGCAGGAACGCCGTCCGCTCTTGCGTCCACCAAGTATTGGGCAGGATGTCATACTCGCCGTTCTTTACACCGGCGATCGCTCGCGCCCAAGGAACGAAGTGCATCTCAACCGTGTAGCCTTGGGTGGCATACGCGGCCCGAATAATTTGCAAGGAAATGCCTTGTTTGGGATGACTCGGGTCTGCGAAAGGGGGATAGGGGTCAGCTGCCGCAGTGATTTTTTCAGACCAGGCAGGGGCGGAGAGCATCAGACCGAGCAATAGGGCCAGGACACGCCACATACGCTTTCTCCTCGATAATGGAGAAAAGCCACGATAGGTAGTTTAGTCAAGCACCGCTCCCTTGCCGAGGTTTCTGCACAATGCGAGTAATGGGCCAAGGCCGATTATTTTCGTCACACCAACAGGGTCAGGGTTTCGAACAGTTGCTGATCTTCTTTCTTGGCGGATCGGGAGTGGCGGCGAATCACTTGCAGCAGGCAGTCGATGAAGCATTCCGCCGCACCGCTGAGCGTGCTGTTGCGTCGCCGGACAATGCTCAATTGACGGGGGGTAAACGTCTCGGCCAAAGGGACGACATGCAGGCGGCCGAGGAAGGACGGGGCCATGCTCAAGATGGAGGGGCCCCAGGTGCACATGTCGGCCATTTCGACCATGATCTGCAGCATCGCCAAGGAATGCGCTCGCACGATGCGATGCTCCTCGATGCTGGCGCCATGCTGCCAGAACACCTCGTGCATCAAGGCTTGGTGGCCATCGGGCGCATAGTTCAGCGTCCAGTTCTGCTCCAGCAAGTCGTGGATCGAGCGGCAGTCCTGGCAGGCATGCCCGCGTTTGACCATGACGGCGGTCTGATAGTCGAACAGCGCTTCGCTGCTGAACTCGACCGATGTGGCCGAGGGCTGCAACTGGCCAATCGCAAAATCCATGCTGCCATCCCGCAGCAGGGGCTGAGCCACGGCCATCAGGCTTTCATACAACTCCAGTTGCACTTCAGGCAATCGCTGGCGAAACAGCTGCACCACCTCGGGCAAGAAGGTCAGCATGATCCATGGGGTGACGCCGACGTTCAGCCGGCCCACATTCTGCCCCCGCAAGCGCGACAGGTCGTCCTGTGCCTGGGCAAGTTGGTTCAGCATCAGCCGGGCATGCTTGAGTAGTGTTTTGCCGTACTCGGTAAAGCTCAAGCCGCTGGGGCTGCGCACCAGCAGAGGTAATTGCTGCTCGGCCTCCAGTTCACGCAAGGCTCGGGTGACGGCCGCTTGCGAGATACTCAATGACCGTGCCGCCCCACGGATGCTGCCGGCTTCCGCGCTCGCTACCAAAGCCTGCAATTGATGTAGTTTCACTGTGCACCTGCCTGACAACCGATGGTTGTCATCATAACCAAATTGCGGCTTCCTCGGCCATTTCCGCTTCCCTAACATGAGCTTCCATCGCCACGCGGGCAACACGCCGCGTGGTGCCATTGATTGACTTTTGCAAGGATTCTTTATGCACGCGGACTTTGTCCTGCCCGGCATCGCCGCCATCGAAGCGGAAATGGTCGCGCTGCGCCGGCGTCTCCATGCCCACCCGGAACTGGGCTTCCAGGAAATCGCCACCAGCAATCTGGTCGCCACATGCTTGCAAGCCTGGGGCTACCAAGTGACACGCGGGCTGGGTGGGACCGGGATGGTCGGCACGCTGAACAACGGTGACGGCCCATCTCTGGGTCTGCGTGCGGACATGGATGCGCTGCCGATTCAGGAAAGCACCGGGCTGCCCCATGCCAGCCGGGTCGAGGGGGTGATGCATGCCTGTGGCCATGACGGACATACCGCGATGCTCTTGACCGCGGCCCGTTACCTGGCTGAAACCCGTTCGTTTCGTGGCACCTTGCACCTGATTTTCCAGCCGGCAGAAGAGGGCTTGGGCGGGGCGCGCAAGATGGTGGAGGAGGGCCTGTTCGAGCGCTTTCCCTGTGATGCCGTGTTTGCCATGCACAACGTGCCGGGGTATCCGGCGGGCAGTTTCGGTTTTGTCAGCGGCGCCTGCATGGCGTCTGCCGACACCGTCACCATCAAGGTATTGGGCAAGGGAGGGCACGGTGCCATGCCGCACAAGACGGTCGACCCGGTGGTGGTCGCGGCCTCCATCGTGCTGGCCTTGCAGAGCGTCGTGGCGCGCAATGTCGATCCGCAAGAGGTGGCGGTCGTGACGGTCGGCTCCTTCCACAGCGGCACCGTCGATAACGTGATTCCCGCGCAGGCCGAGCTGACCCTGAGCGTGCGCGCGATGACGCCGGCCACCCGCGATCTGCTGGAGCAGCGCATCACCGAATTGGCACAGGCCCAGGCGGCGAGCTTCGGCGCTCGCCTGGAAATAGACTACCGGCGCCTTTACCCGCCGCTGATCAACCATCCCGCGGCCACGGCG